>JBMFWU010000030.1:10393-39112 GCA_049964955.1 Syntrophobacteraceae bacterium | reverse complement strand
ACCTCGAGGCAACGATGCCATAGATACACCTGCGCCTTTCCCGGAACTTCTCCGGAGGGTAACAATATGTAACAATTTGTATCGGTGGAGGTGGGATGGTAAGAAGTCCGAGTGGCTTTCATTCGGAAACCCGACGTAAGCCGCGTACTGGACCGGGTTGCCCCCCTTTGGCAAAGAAGGGGGGCAAGGGGGGATTTAAAAGGAGTATGCAGCTGACTTATTTGAAAAATCCCCCTAAGTCCCCCTTTTCCAAAGGGGGACTTGGGTTCGAATCACCCGAGGCGATCCATGGTTTCCGGATGGAGGTAGAGAAACTGCAGCCATCCTTCATGAAAGCCGCACTTTTTTCCGATTAAGGGGAGGATGTGCGCTACCCTGTTGGAGGTTATCTTCACATCATCATTGGATCGATTGGCTCTAGAGACTCTATGGAATTGGATGAATTTATAGCTGAATGCGCCGTTTTGGACCTGGAGGCGGGCGGAGACAGGATTTACAGAATCGGTGCGATTCTCGGGGAGGAAGTGTTTGAAAGAAAAGAGAAATTTGAAGCAAGCTCCGCCCTCGAAGAACTCGACCGGTTTGCGGGACGGGCGGAATTTTTGCTCGGCCACAATATACTCGAATACGATCTTCCTCTCCTCAAAAGAGTCAGCCCGGCGCTCGCCATGCATAACAAGCCGGTTATCGACACGCTCTTTCTCTCCCCTCTGGCATTTCCGGAAAATCCCTATCACCGCCTCGTAAAAGACTACAAGCTCGTACGGGATGCGGTGAACGACCCCGTGGCCGATTCAAGGCTCGCGCTTTCCGTGTTCCGGGACCAGTGGGAGAAGTTTTCCCGCATGGCGGCCGAAGGGCGCTCCGATATTCTTTCCTTTTACCTTTCCTGTTTCCGGTCGCAGCATGAATTTTGGGGAATCTGCAGACTGTTCCAATTATTGGGCGCTTGGGATCTGGGAGAAGACGAGGCCCGGGCGATATTTACAGGACACGTCTCCGGGCAGGTGTGCCGGACAGGCCTGGAGGAAGTTTTGGGTCGAGGCCCACTCATCCCGGCGCTATCCTATGTTCTCGCCTGGCTCAGGGTAGCGGGCGGCAATTCCGTTCTGCCTCCGTGGGTGAGAAAGAGTTTTCCGGAAATAGGTGGAATCGTTGGCAAACTCCGCGATATTCCCTGCAGCGAGAGCGACTGCGCCTGGTGCCGCGCCGTTCACGATTCCACCCATCAGTTGAGAAGATTTTTCGACTTTTCGGATTTTCGCGCAAAACCTGCTGCCCAGGACGGCGAGAGCCTCCAGCGGAAGGTGGTCGCGCACGGCATCGAGGGCCGTCCTCTTCTGGCCATTTTCCCCACGGGCGGAGGCAAGTCGCTCTGCTACCAGCTGCCCGCCCTCGTGCACCATTACCGGCGGGGAGCGCTCACAATCGTCATCTCCCCGCTGCAAGCCCTCATGAAAGACCAGGTGGATAACCTCGCCGCCAAGACAGGCACGCCATACGCTGCAGCCCTGAACGGGCTTCTTACTCCCCCGGAGCGGGGCGACGTTTTGGAGCGAACGGCCCGCGGGGATATCGCCCTGCTCTATGTCGCCCCCGAACAGTTCCGCAACGCATCGTTTCGAAAGGCGATCAGCCGGCGGGAAATCGGGGCGTGGGTCTTCGACGAAGCCCATTGCCTGTCGAAGTGGGGACACGATTTCCGGCCCGATTACCTCTACGCCGGAAGATTCATTCGTGAATACTCGGCGGAGCAGAACGTGGCGATTGCCCCCGTCTACTGCTTTACGGCAACCGCTAAAAGAGACGTAATGGAAGAAATAACGGATTTTTTCCAACGTGAGGTCGGGCAGAATCTTCTGGTTTTCGAAGGGGGATTGGAGCGGGAAAACCTTCAGTTCGAAGTGCGGACGTGCAGCCGGAGCGAAAAGCTTTCCACCATTCAGGAGGTGCTGGGCGAGCATCTGCCGGAAAACCTCTCGGGCGGGGCCATCGTCTACGTGGCCACCAGACAAAGCGCCGAGTCGACCGCACGGTTCCTGTCGATGCAGGGCTGGCGGGCGGCTCCATTCCATGCGGGGCTTGAGCCTTCAGTAAAAAATCTTGTCCAGGAGGAGTTTCTATTCAACCGCGACTGGGATTCTATAATCGCCATCGCGCGGAAACGGCATGAAATCGCAAGGCTCATTCTCGAGACCATTGTTTCGAAAATCCCCTCCGATACCACGCCCAGCGCGGACCTTCTCGTGGGTTTTTCCAGTGAGGAGCTGGCGGCAAGCCTCAAATCCCACCTGTTTTTATCCCGCATCAGCGACCCTCTGGCCGCAATCGACAGGGGGCTTCTCTACCTGCACGAGCAAAGGGCGATCATTTTGCAGCAGGGACTGGCGGTCTTCCGGCAGGCCATGTCGATTCGGGTCTTTCCGGAAGAAAGCAGGCGGAAATATTCGAAAAGCGATTACGAGCCACTCGCCCATCATTACCGCGAGAGGATTTTCCAGGTCCACGGAATGACTGAATACGCCCGTCTGGGGGCACAGGAAATCGGCAGAGCCCTGGAGCTGGTGATCTCGTACTTTACTTTGAGCAAGGTCGATTTCATTCGCCGCTATTTTCCCGGAAAAAAGGAAATGCTCGAGCGGGCGACGAGCCGGGAGTCCTACCGAAAGATTGTGGAGGACCTGGCCAACCCCTCTCAGACCCAAATCGTATCGGGAGACGAACACACCAACACGCTCATTCTGGCCGGCCCGGGGTCCGGGAAGACAAAGGTGATCGTTCACCGGTGCGCCTATCTTCTTCGCGTCCTGCGCGTCAACCCGGAGAGCATCCTGATCGTCTGTTTCAACCACTCGGCGGCCATCGAGCTGCGGCGAAGGCTTTTCGAACTCGCGGGGGAAGATTCGGCGGGGGTAACCGTTCAGACGTACCACGGCATCGCCATGCGCCTTACCGGGACATCCTTTTCCGATCTCGTGGAAAAGGGATCGAATCAGGAGCAAATGTTCGATTCGATCCTCACGGAAGCCATTCAGTTTCTCACCGGCGACAAGGATATCCCCGGCATGGAACCCGATGCCGTGCGGGAAAGGCTCCTTGGCAAGTTTCGCTACATACTCGTCGATGAATACCAGGATATCGACCGGAAGCAGTATGATCTGGTGTCGGCCCTTGCCGGCCGGACCGAAAAAGACCCGGACACAAGGCTTACCATTTGCGCGGTGGGAGATGACGACCAGAATATTTACGCGTTTCGGGGCTCGAACGTCACCTTCCTTGTCAAATTCAGGGAAGACTAGGACGCACGGGTGCATTACCTCACCGAAAATTACAGATCGACCCGAAACATCATCAATGGAGCAAACGCGCTCATCTCCCGCAATAGCGATCGCATGAAAACCGGACACCCCCTCACCATAAACGCATCGCGAAAGAGTTTGCCGGCCGGGGGAAAATGGGAGGAACTCGACCCGGAATCGCGGGGCAGGGTCCAAATCCTCGAAGTCTCAGGGGCAGCCGAACAGACGGCGGCGCTTTTATCCGAACTCCAGCGAACGGCCGCGCTCGCAAATGATTTCCAGTGGTCGGATATAGCCATTCTGTCGAAGACGCATGACAATCTGCACGATGTGCGGGCTTTGTGCGAAGCGAACGGTATCCCGGTAGCCCGGACATTTGCGGGAAATAGCCTGCCGAATCTTTCCAGGATACGAGAGATCGCATCGTTTCTGGAGGCTTGCAAGCTGCGCCGAGCCGAATTTCTGAGGGCAACCGACCTGGAAGCTCTCCTGGAAGAAATGGGAGTTGCAGAAAATTACTGGTGGGATCTGCTGCGCGCACTGCTTTCGTCGTGGAAGGAGGAAACCGCCGATTCGAGCCTCCCCGTTTCCGCCCTCATCGACCGCATCTATGAAGAACTGGCCGAGGCGCGGCGAGACCGGCGCATCGGAGACGGGGTGTTTTGCAGCACGGTCCACGGAGCAAAGGGACTCGAATTCCCGCAGGTTTTCATTCTCGACGGCAACTGGGGAAAGAACCGGTCGCCGGAAGACCGGGAAGAGGAACGGAGGCTCTTTTACGTCGCGATGACACGGGCCAAAGAGAGGCTCTGCATCTTTGCGCGCAGGGACGGCACGAACCCGTACCTTTTGGAGCTGGACGGGGATTTTGCCGTCAGAAAGCGAGCCGACGCCTCTCCGGATGGGGCCGAGGGACTCTTGGGGACGCGCTACCTGACCCTGGGGATGGCGGATTTGATGTTGGGGTTTGCGGGCCGTTTCCCGGAAAACCACCCCATTCACGGACGGCTGGGAAGGCTTGGCACCGGCTCTCCCCTCTTTATCGGAGAAGAGGGCAGGCAGCTATTGCTGTACGATTCAGAATCCCAGCCGGTCGCGAAACTCTCCAGAAAAGCGTACGATTTTTGGGCTGAACGCCTGGGCACGATCCGGTCGATTACCGTGCTCGGGATGCTCCGAAGAAAAAAAGAGGACGAGCAGCAGGATTTTCAGGCTTCCTGCCGCACCGGATCATGGGAAATTCCCTGGGCGGAGGTGGTTTCAAAGCCGGGTAAGGCGTAGATCTGGATATATCTGATGTGCAGCCTTATTCTTAGAATGAACTCATGATAATTGTTAAGGAAAGGCAATCGCATGAAAAGATCGCATTTCCGACTTATTGTCCTTTTGCTGATAGCCATTCCGGTTGTCCTTATCACCGTTCTTTTGGCGACGTTCGATGTCAACAGCTATCGGCCGGGAATCGAGGCGGCGCTTAGCGAGCGCGTGGGGCGCCTCGTTACGCTGGGAGGGCCGATCCATTTGGACCTTTCGCTGAGCGGAATCGATCTGGCGGTCGAAAAGGTCGCCGTCGCCGGCCCTGGCGGATCACAGGCACCCGATACGGCCAGGATCGGCCATTTGGCCCTGGCCGTGGCATTTCTCCCGTTGCTGAGACACGAGCTTGATATTACATCGTTAAGTGCCTCCGACGTAAACGTCCGTCTCGATCACGCAGCGGTCTTACCTGCCTCGAGTGCGGCAAAGGCCAAAACGCCAGCCCCCCCGGAAAACACAGAAAAACCGCTCGGATTTTCCGTCAGTACGATTGCGGTCGAGAAGGTGAATCTTTTTATCGAAGGCGAGAACGGCGAGACAGCGCACTATGTAATTGACACGCTGGCTCTCAGTTCGAAAGGCTCCCGCATGCAACTGGCGGCGAAGGGTACGGTCAACGGCTCGCCTCTCAGCCTGGATGTCTCAGGGCCGAAAGGCTTTGCGCGCCTCAGCAGGGCGCCGTGGCCGTTTACCGGAAAGGCGCGCTACGCCGGACTCACCGTGGAGACGAACGGGACGCTCGACGTGCCTGGCAGGAAAATTGAAGTGAATGCTCTGACGCTTACGGCCGGGGCGACAAAAGTCCGGGCGAAGCTCGCGATAGCCTACGGGGGCGCAAGACCCGTAGTGCAGGGAACGATTTCGAGCGATATGCTCAACCCGAAAGATCTGGAAAGTGCGATTCCGGAGGAGGCCAAAGCGGACCGGGGAGGCCAAAAAAATGTTCACGGCGCCAAACCCGTCCCGTTTAACGACCTGCGGGCCATTGACGCCAATCTGGCAGTCACGATAGGCGATCTGCATGTCGGGAAAGGCTCGTTCAAACAGGTTGCCGCCACGGTCGACCTGAACGGGGGACGGCTGGCGCTTTCAAACGTGAACGCGCTTTTGGCCGGCGGCAAGCTCGACGGTAAGATCGAGCTCGATGCGCAGAAAAGCCCGGCACGGATCGAGGCTGCCTTCCACACAAACGGGGTCGATGTCGGGCAATTGGCCAAGCTTGGCGGACACCAATCGTTCTTCTTGCAGGGTACAAGCGATATCGATTTCGCGCTCACCAGCGAGGGCGAAAGCTCGCAGGGCCTGGTCGATCACGCCCGGGGACGGATCACCTTTGTGATGGGGGATGGTGCGGTGCGGGTGCGCGAACTCGCAGGTCTACCCTCCGAATTGCTGAACACCTTGATTCCGGGTGCGGGCGGTTCGACGAATTACAGGGTGAATTGTCTTGCGGCACGCTTCAATGTGCGGGGCAGCCGATTGCAAACGAACGGAATTCTTTTGGATACACGCGCGGCAACACTTCTGGGGAGAGGCGAAATCAATCTGAAAGGAAAGACCATCGACATGCTGGTGCACTCCAGGTCCAAGCTCGTCAATGTCGCCGACCTGGCGCCGGCCCTCCGCGTCTCGGGACCGCTCGCCAATCCGCACTTTTCGATCGATGCCTCCTCCTATGTGAACAAGGTCGAGAGGCTCATAGGAAATCGCTCCGTTTCCGATGTCCCCGCGGTGAGCAGCCAGGGCGGGCAAAATGCCTGCCTCAACGCCCTCGACCATCCGAATGCGGGGCAAACGGTGCTGCCCTCGGTCGGCGGAGTTCAAAAGATATTGAACAAGGCCGGCGGTTCGATTAACGGCCTGGGCGGTCAAATACTCAACGGGATCGGCGGGGCGTTTGGAAAATAGTGAAAATGTCAGACGGGATGGGGAGGATATCATGGACCTGCAGACCAAAGTACTAAGAGTGATAAGCATCGAGTTTTTAGTGATGGCCCTGGGGCTCTTCATCCCGGCGGGAACGGTTCTCTGGGGGGCAGGCTGGGCCTTTCTCGGCCTGATCCTTGTAACCGGCCTGCCCATGACCTTTTGGCTCCTGAAACACGAACCGGGCCTCGTCGAGGAACGGTTGCGGTTTCGCCCCGAATTTTCCTGGGACAAGGTGTTTGCCGCGGTGACAATCCTTTTTTGCCTGCTCTGGTTCCTGATGATGCCGCTTGACGCCGTGCGCTATCATTGGTCGCACATGCCGACCGGGCTCAAAATCGCCGGAGCGCTGCTGCTGCTTATTTCTCTCCTTATCTCTTTTCTAACGATGCGGGAAAACCCGTATTCATCCGGTGTGGTACGGGTTCAAAAGGAGCGCGGGCACACGGTGATCTCCACCGGACCGTACCGCTATGTGCGCCACCCCATGTACACGGGGGGATGTCTCTTTTTTCTCGGAACGGCTCTATTGCTCGGCTCCTGGCTGGGAGTGCTCTGCACGCCCCTGTTCACCGGTTTACTCGCCTTTCGGGCCATCCGCGAAGAACGCGTGCTCATGGAAGGGCTTGACGGCTATCGCGCGTATATGGAGAATGTACGATATCGTTTTCTTCCCCGCGTGTGGTAGAGTCCTTTTCGCAGCATTACCTATTCCCGGTTTCCTTATTATGATATCATCCCGGGACGGCTTTCTTCCCGGAGGTATTGGACAACGTGAAAACGAACGGCGGACCAGTCCCGAATGCACCCCGCCCGGCTTTTGCCGGCCGTATGGACAACCCGGTCCTCGGCCCCGCCCTCGAAGAACTCTACAGCCACTACAACCGGTTGGAGCACATACACCCGGACCCCCTGGAATTCGTCTATCGCTATAAGACAAAAGCCGACAGGGAGATCAGCGCCTTTATCGCCTCTTCTCTTGCCTACGGCCGGGTGCAGCAGATTCTTCGAAGCGTGGGGTCGGTTCTCGACGTCATGGGCAAAAGCCCCTCGGCCTTTCTCCTGGAAAACCGCCCGGCCGATATACGGAACGCCTTCCGTTCCTTCAAACACCGCTTCACGACCGGCGAGATGCTGGCGGGCTCACTGATCGGTCTCGGAAAACTCCTCTTCGAATACGGCTCCCTGGAATCGTGCTTTCTCACCGGGTTCAGCCGGGAAGACCGAAACGTCCTGCCGGCCCTTGCGGAACTGGTACATAAACTCGAACGGGCCTGCGGACACGCACTGCCGACCTTTATCCCTTCCCCCGACGGGGGCAGCGCCTGCAAAAGGCTCAATCTTTTCCTACGCTGGATGGTCAGAAGCGACAACGTCGACCCCGGAACCTGGCGGACCGTTCCGGCCTCCCACCTCATCGTGCCGCTCGATACGCACATGCACCGGATTGGGGCCACCCTTGGCCTTACCTGCCGAAAACAGGCCGATATCCGCTGCGCCGTCGAAATTACCGACGCCTTTGCCTCGATACGGCCCGACGATCCCGTCCGCTACGATTTTGCCCTAACCCGGTTTGGAATTATACCAGAGGCGCTGCGCATGCAGCATTTTTACAGCTGCCTATCAAATGGAGTGAAAGGATGAACGATCACGTAAAACTCTACGCTCTTTCCACCTGCATCCACTGCAGAGACACCAAGGACTTCTTAGACAAATGCGGTATCGATTACGACTGCGTGGACGTCGATAAACTGGAGGGCGAGGAAAGGCGCCGCCTGATCGATGAAATCAAGGAGAACAACCCCTCGTGCGCCTTTCCGATGATTATGATAGGACCCAAGGTAATCATCGGATTCCGAAAAGAAGAGATAAAGGAGGCGCTGAGCCTGGAATGAACGTCGAAGAGCTTTATGAATTCCTCAAAGGGACCCAGGAAGCCAAGGGGTATTTTTTCAACCGCGATCTCCCCAGGACTTTCGATCTGCTCCGCGGGCTTCTGGAAAACAAGGAACGCTACGGGTACATGTGCTGTCCGTGCAGGCTGGCGGCTGACGACCGGAACCAAGACCGAGATATAATCTGCCCCTGCGTCTACCGAGAACCCGATGTTGCAGAGTATGGCAGCTGCTACTGCGGACTCTATGTCTCCCGGGAGTGGAACGAAGGAAAAGTCCCGGAGGTGTACGTTCCGGAAAGACGACCGGCGAGCAACGGCTAGCGGCGCCTGGCACCGCTGCCGGATGGGCGGCTGGCGCCGCTGCCGGATGGCCTGGCCTGCAGGCACTGCCATTTCCACGATGTTGCCTGTGCCCACCCTTCTACGCCCGGGGCAATGCGTGGGGATGTTGGGGTTCGCTGCGCTCACCCCAACCTACGAATTTACGAATCCAACGTCCGGCGCGGATTGGGATCGCGTCGGGCAATTCGAGCCCATGTCCCCCTTTGGAAAAGGGGGGATACGGTTCACGCTCAGTGCCTGCCTTTGATATCTTTATACAACCTTTTCAATAAATTATGGACTGATTCCCTTTACAAATGGAAACCCGATTCTCATATTGAGAGGCAGGGTTTTGCTCTGGTTATTGCCATAGTTTATCTGCCTGCCTAAGAAGGATCAGTATAATGGGGAAGAAGTTGCTCGAGTTAGCGGTGGAAATCGTCCAGGCCCAGGCTTCCGTGAGTAAAATGACGGCCGAGGAGATCGAGCACGCCCTGGTCAGGGCGTACAATGCTCTTCAGAAGATGAGTCTGGCCGAAGAACAGGGTCTATCCATAGTATCGGGAGGGTTGGCGCAAGCTGCCGGAGGGGCCTCTCCTACCGACCCGCTCTCTTCCATCCAGGAAGAAAAAGTGACCTGCATGGAATGCAAAGCCGAACTGCGCCAACTCACCGCCAATCACCTCCGCATCCATCACCTGACCCCCAGGGAGTACAAGAAAAAGTGGGGGTTCCCCCTGAAGCAGCCCCTCTCCGCAAGAATTCTCACCGATCTGCGCAGCCGTTCGGCCAAAAAACGGGGATTGCCCGAAAACCTGAGGATCTATCTCGATCGCAAACGAGAAGACAAAACGGGTTCGGAGCGCAATCTCAAACAGGCATCCCGGCAGAGTCGCGGGAAAAAATCCGTGGTCACTACCTTTTGAGGCAGGGCCTACCGGGTTTATGTCCGGACAAATACACAGTTGCCCCTATTGTGGGTATTACCGCGCCGTATTTATCATCTGCCCATACATTTGGCCGATAATAGCGAATAGCCAGGCTGTTCGGTCCCCTCCCCGGGTCGCGAACCGGCTTGATTATTTGAGATTTATTTCGACAATTCGAAAAGTGTGACCGATCGAGATGAAAAATGCTGTAATTTTTTCAACGGGCAGCTATTTGCCCGAAACCGCCGTTCGGAATGAAGAGCTCAACGCTTTCCCGGCTTCCTCGCTGGGGCTGATCAGTGAGAAAACAGGCATTCGGTCGCGAAGAATAGCCCCCGAAGAGAGTTGTACGTCGGATCTGGCCTTTGAGGCGGCCCGCAGATGTTTGCAAAGTATCGACTTTCCCGTTGAAAAGCTCCAGGGGATAGTGCTTTCCACCTCCTCGCCTGACCGCATGCAGCCGGCAACCGCCACCCGGGTGCAGCACAAGCTGGGCGCGGTAAGCGCCTTCGCCTTCGATATCAATTCAGTGTGTTCGGGAAGCACATTTGGAATCTGTATGGCCGACGCCCTCATACAATCGGGAAAATTTGAAAACATACTCTTCGTAGCCTCGGAAATGTATTCGAAGATTCTGCATAAAGAGGACTTTTCCACCTTCCCGTTCTTCGGCGACGGCGCAGGCGCGATTCTATTTCGCGCCGAGGACTCGGAGCGAGGCGTCCGCCACTCCTGTCTCGGGACCGACGGGAGCGGAAGCGAGGTCATAAGCGTACCCGCCGGCGGGACGATGATGCCGTTTGAAAGTTTGACGCAGCACCGCATGGCCTATTTCAAGATGAACGGCCCGAAGGTGTTCGAATTCGCAATCCGCAAGGGCGCGGAAGTGATCCTTCAGCTTCTTGCGGAGGCGCGCGTGGGCCTAAAAGAGATCGACTGGTTCATCACCCACCAGGCCAACATCAATATCATCGAAGGCATCGCCGGCAGACTGGGCGTTTCCCTGGAAAAATTCATTGTCAACCTCGACAGGTATGCCAATACGGCCAGCGCATCAGTATTGGTCGCGCTGGATGAAGCTATTTCAGACCGCAGGATCCGTGCGGGCGACCTCGTGGTCACCTGCGCGTTCGGAGGAGGATTATCCTGGGGGGCCAATCTCATTCGGATTTGAGGTCGTGGGGCAGACGATCTCCTGCTTTGACAAGGAGTCAACCATGCTGCAAGCACTTGCAACGATCAGAGAAGTCATCCCGGAGCTTTTCCCCGGCGCCGCGGGTTTTCAAATCCAGGCCGAAACGATGCTAAACGACATCCCGGAATGGGATTCGATGACATCGGTCAATTTCAAGGTATTTCTGGAAGAGACCTTCGGGGTGACCATACCCGACGACCTGCTGGAAGGAGGGTCGACAATAGGTGAGGTGATCACTTTCATTGGAAGGGCCGACTGATGAACCTTTCGAACATGCCGATAGACCCGCTGGGGATCAACCAATCGCTTCTCAAGGTCCACCAGGCGTGGATGGTGAACAGTGCGGACTTTTTGTCCATGACATCCCGGTTGAACGCGAACCTTCAGGCAATAGCCGCAGAGCAGCTTGGCACACTGACGGAAATAAAGCCCCTGAAGGCACAAAGCGAAGACCCGCAGGCAGCGCTCCTGGAGGCTGTAAAAAGCTATGCGAAACTTGCCAACCAGCTCCATAGCGCCTGTGCAAACTGGCTGAGAACCTATGTCATCGATGCGCCCGATCTTTCCGAAAAGGAAAAGCAGAGGTCGATTTTCTGGATCAACCAGTTTCTGAGCGCCTTTTCTCCCGCCAACTTTTTCTGGACGAATCCCTCGGCGGTGCAGAAATTTTTGCAAACCAAAGGGGAGAGCCTGGTAAAGGGCTTCGAGAACTGGCTCGAAGACGTCCATCGCGGCGACAACCTGATACAGATTGCAGACACTGCCGCCTTCAAAGTCGGGCGCAACATCGCCGTTACGCCCGGGGCTGTGATCTTCAGAAACCGGCTCATGGAGCTTATCCAATACGCCCCCCGCACCGAGACGACTTTTCCAATCCCGATCGTCTTCATCCAACCGTGGATAAACAAGTATTACATAATGGATATGACGGAAGAAAAGAGCCTGGTGGCGTACCTGCTGAAACAGGGCTTCACGGTTTTCATGGTAAGCTGGAAAAACCCCTCGGCGGATATGCGAAACGTGACCTTCGAAGACTACATGCTTCAAGGGGCGCTAAAAGCGATCGAAGTGGCCAGAGAGATCTGCGGGACCGAGCAGGTTCATGCCGCAGGCTATTGCATCGGCGGGGCAGTTTTGAGCGCGCTTCTGGCTTATCTTAACAAGGGCCCCAAAGACCTCGCCGTTCCGGTGCGCGACTTCACCCTCTTCGCTACACTGGTCGATTACTCTTCCCCCGGCGAACTGGAAGTGCTCGTGACCGAAGAGTTTGTAGACATGCTGGAAAAAGCGATCCAAAAGGATGGCTATCTCGACAAAAAGTACATGACCGCAGCCTTCCGGTCGCTACGGTCCACCAACCTCATCTGGCGCTACTACATCCACAACTACCTGAGGGGAGAGGCGCCCCCGCAATCCGACTTTCTTTTCTGGAACACCGACTCGACCCGCCTGCCGGCCGCCATGTTCTCCTATTATCTTCGCGAGTTCTATCTCAAAAACAGCCTGGTCAAGGAAGACGGTCTGCAACTGGGAAATCGCCCCATAAGCCTGCGGCGCATACGTCAGCCGCTCTATCTGGTGGGGGCCGAACAGGACCACATCTGTCCGTGGAAGGAGGCATTCAAGATATTCGATCTGGTGAGTGGACCCAAACGGTTTGCCCTCTCCGACGAAGGGCACATCACAGGGATTGTGAACCCGCCCTCGGCACGCTCCAGGCGCAAATACTGGACAAGCGACATGAACGGGACTAACTCGGGGGCCGATGAATGGTTCTCGGAGCAACAGGAGCGACAGGGTTCCTGGTGGCCCGACTGGGTGGAGTGGCTTGTCGAAAAATCGGGGGAAAGAAGCGCCCCCCCGACCATGGGAAACGATAAATACATCGTATTGCAAAAGGCCCCGGGAAGTTATGTGCTGGAGCAGTGACAGGTGAGTGAACGGTGAGCAGAAAAAGACCGGTCCTTCGCACTGATCACTGCTCACTGTTCACTGTTCACTCTCTAGAGGGAGGTAGGCATGCTCGAAATCAGGGATTCGGTGGCAGTGATCACCGGAGGCGGCGGGGGCATCGGCCTGGCGCTCGCCGAATACTGGCTCCGCCACGGCGGAAAGGTGCTGATCGTCGATGTGGCCGAACAATACCTGCAGGCGGCGGAAAGCCATTTGAAGGAGTGGAGTGGAAACATTCGCAAAATTGTCTGCGACGTGACAAACGAGGAGGATTGCGCGAAGATGGCCGATTTCGCCATCGAAGAGTTCGGCGCGATAAACCTCGTCGCCCCTTTTGCCGGGATCATCAAGGATGCGATGATGCTCTCCCCTGACGCGTCCACGGGAAAGGTCACCAGGAAAATGACCCTCGACCAGTTTCAGTCCGTCATCAACATCAATCTTACCGGAGTTTTTCTGACCGTTCGGGAATGCGCCGAGCGCATGATAAACAATAACTGCAGGGGCCTCATCTGCCTGATTTCCTCAACCGGATCGCTCGGCACGGCGGGTCAGATCAACTATTCTTCCACCAAGGCCGCCATGTCGGTATTCCCCAAAGTGCTCACGGCGGAATTTTTCCGCAGGGGTCTGGCCGATAAAATCCGCTGTGTGGCCGTGGCTCCGGGATATGTCGGAACGGCGATGGTGAAAAAAATTCCCCCCGCAGCTCTCGAGAAGATAGTGGAACAGGTCCCCATCGGCAGACTGGTCGAACCCGAGGAAGTCGCTTCCCTGGTCGTAGAACTCTATCGCAACGAATCGCTTGCCGGAGACGTCTATTTCATTCACGGGGGACTGCGCCTGGGTTCGAAAGGTTAGTCGCACCGAGTCGAAGGCGTGCGGCAGCCCGCTTTCGACTCCGCGACTTCTCAGGCGGTGGTCTTGTGAAACTGTTTTTCCTCCGTCGAGCCTTCGAGGGCGCCGGTGGAGAATCCTTCCCCCACCACCGTCTGCGCGACCGCATCGAAATAGCCCGCCCCCACGAAGGACTGGTGCTTCACCGCCCTGTACCCCAGCTTCTCCCACTCGAATTCATTGTCCTGGAATTCCGAATAGGCGATCATGCCTTTGTCGTGGAAATCTTTGGCAAGAGAGTACATGCCGAAGTTGAGAGAGTGAAAACCGGCCAGGGTTACGAACTGGAACTTATAGCCAAGAGAGGCGAGTTTTCCCTGGAATTCGGCTATGGCGGACTTGTCGAGCTTGCCGCTCCAGTTAAAGGAGGGGGAGAGGTTATAGGCCAGAAACTTCCCCGGATAGGCCGCATGAATCGCGTGGGCAAACTCCCGGGCCTCATCGATATCGGGCTCCGAGGTTTCACACCAGACCACGTCGGCATACGGCGCGTACGCCAGTCCCCGCGCTATCGCCGACTCTATCCCGGCTCGGACCGTGAAAAAGCCCTCCACCGTCCTCTTGCCTGTAATAAACGGTCTGTCTCTTTCATCTATATCGTTTGCGAGAAGCGTCGCGGCATGGGCGTCAGTCCTGCCGATAAGCACGGTGGGCACGCCGCACACATCGGCGGCAAGTCTTGCGGCCACAAGTTTCTTTATCGCTTCGGAGGTCGGGATGATCACCTTTCCGCCAAGATGTCCGCACTTTTTGGCCGAGGCGAGCTGGTCCTCGAAATGAACCGCCGCGGCTCCCGCCTCGATCATCGCCTTCATGAGCTCGAAAGCATTAAGAATCCCGCCAAAGCCCGCCTCTGCATCGGCGATGATCGGGGCAAACCAGTCAGGCCCCTTCCTGCCGTTCATGTGGTCGATCTGATCGGCACGCACCAGCGCGTTATTGATTCTTCGCACCAGGCCGGGAACGCTGTCGGCCGGATACAAGCTCTGATCGGGGTATGTATGGCCGATGGAGTTATTATCGGCGGCCACCTGCCACCCGCTGACATAGACGGCCTTGAGCCCGGCCAGGACCTGCTCTACGGCCTGCCCGCCGGTGAGAGCGCCAAGGGCTGAAGTATAGGGTTCGCTTTGGAACAGTTTCCACAGCCGGCGCGCGCCCAGGTCGGCCAGGGTGTGCTCGATTTGTATCGAGCCCCGAAGTCTCTGAACATCCTCGGCCGTATAGGGACGCTCAATTCCCCTCCAGCGATCCTGCTCCTCTTTTTGCGGAACGGGTTGTCCACTTTGATCATCTTTATTCATCTGTATATAACCTCCTGGGGATACGGTCAAAAGTCACATACAGAAGCTAGGTTCGCACTCACTTTTTGGCAAGCGTGAAAGGGACAGTGATCGGTGATGAGTGAGCAGTGAACAGAAAAAACCTGTCTTTCACCGTTCACCGTTCACTGTTTCCCGTTCACTGTTCACTGCTCACTGTCTTCTCAATCGCCTCGAAGACCATCTCTGGGGTTATCTCCCGAATACACCTCCAGTCGGGGCAAGGCTTTCTGGTAAAACAGGGAGAACAGGGGAGCGAGAGGCGCAGAATGGTGTGGATCTTACCGTAGGGACCGGTTCTGCGGGGGCTGGTGGGACCGAAAACGGCAAAAACGGGAACACCCAGGGCCGCGGCCAGGTGCATGGGGCCCGAATCGCAGGTGAGAAGAAAGCGTGCGCCCGCGAGGAGCGCAGAAAGTTCTTTAAGGGTGGTCTTCCCGGCAAGAGAAACGGCTTTGGAGCCGGAAAGCCGCGCCACTTCATCGCCTAGTGGAGCGTCGGAAGGGCCGGTAACGATGACCGACGGGATGGGCAACAGGGAGGCAAGACGGCCGAAATATTCGGCGGGCCACCTCTTTACGAGGGTCCCGGCAGAAGGAGCGATAACCGCATACGGCCCCAGGCCTTTTACGATCGACGGCGCCTCGCCGCGAGGGGGCAACGGGAATTGGGGCTCGGCAGGAGCGCAACCGACGAACCGGGCCACCAGCAGGTTTTTTTCCACCGCGTGCAGTTCGGCATCCGTTCGCACCCTGTAATTATAAGAAAATCCGGCCCCTTCCCTGGCATTTTCGAAGCCGACCCGTTGGCGGGCGCCGGTGAAAAGTACTATCATCGCGCTTCGGAAAAGCCCCTGGAGGTCTATTACGAGATCGAATTTTTCGGCTCTCAGCCCGCGCCGGAGTTTCCAAAGCTCCGAGCAGGTGCTCGCAATGCGCCCGGGCTTTTTCCAGGAATCCTTGTCTATCACCCAGAGCCGGTGGATAAGGGGATGATCTTCGAGAATGGAGACAAACGATTTTGCGACCACCCAGTGCAGCTCGGCCTGAGGGTATCGTTCGCGAAGCGCATGGAGCACCGGCAGGCCGTGAATGACATCGCCGAAAGCGCTTGGCTTTACAATAAGAATCTTACGGAAGCCCGAAGGAGGCACGCGTAATTGTTTCATCCTGCCCTCAACATAAGCCGCGCAGCGGCGTGGGGGTGCGGGGGGCAAGGCCCCCCGCGCTTTTTGGTTTTAATCTTTAGCCACCAGCGCTTCGACTGCACCCAGGACGTCTTCCACGGTGATATCCGCCATGCAGCGGTGGTCCCGGGGGCATTCCCTTTTGAGGCAGGGGGCGCACTCGGTTTCTTTTCGCACCAGGGACATCCTGGAGCACACCGGGGAGGTGACGCGGTGGTCGGTGGGGCCGAAAAGGGCCACGACGGGGCGTTCGAAGGCCGCCGCCACGTGCATGGGTCCCGAATCGTTGGTTATGACCAGATCCACCGAGGCAAGCAGAGCCATGAGTTCCCGGAGGGAAGTCCCACCGATCAGGTTCACAGCCTCCGAACGCATTCCGGAGGAGATTTCAGAGCCGATGGCCCTCTCCCCCGGCCCGCCCACCAGGAGCACTTTATATCCGAAATCGGAGGCGAGAGCGTCGGCCACCCGGGCAAATCTTTCCGGGTACCACCTCTTTGCGGAGCCGTAAGCAGCGCCGGGGTTTATCGCCGCCCACCTTCCCTTGCCCAAAACATTTGCCGCCCGGGTCATTTCTTCTTGCGTGCACCGCAGACAGGGCCGCTCCCCGGCGGGAGCGATCCCCAAGCCGGCGAGCATTTCCAGATAATAGTGAGTGTGATGAAGTCCGCGGGCTTTCTGCGACACGGTAACCGGATGGGTAAGAAACAATCTGCGTCCGTCGGTGCTGTAACCGGCCCTGTTTTTGATCCCGGCAAATGATGCAAGCATCGCCGCCTCGATAGCGTTCTGGAGAAGAATCGCAAGATCGAACCGCTCGGCAGCGAGGCTCCTGCTGAACCGTAAGAGGCCGGTTACTCCCCTGTGGACACCTTTTTTGTCAAACTCGATGACACGATCACAAAACGGGTGGGAACCCATCAGCTCGCAGACAGCCGGGTTGGCCGCCAGGACTATCTCGGAAGCGGGGAAAGCGGCCCTGATGGCGCCAAGGGCCGGGGTGCTCATGACCGCATCCCCGATCCAGTTGGGGCTACGCACCACTATTTTGGAAACAGGGCCAATCTGGAGACGCCGGGCAGGATTCAAAACCCCGCCCTGGCAAGCAGAGCTTCCCAACGTTCATCCACCTGCCGTTGATATCGGGACACCTGTTCGGCCGTAATTTTACCAAATCTGCCCTGGAGGGCGATATACTCGTTGATCGGCTTTTTGCCTCCGCTTTTGGCGATACTGAGGCTTTTGCCCGATAGGCTCACACGCCCCTCTTCGACCTCGTAGAGCGGGAATATGCAGGTCTCGACCATCATACGGCCGATTTTTACCGTATCCCTCGTAGGATAGGCCCAGCCCGTGGGACAGGGGGCCGAGAGGTGGAAAAACCGGGTCCCCCGGATCTCTTTTGCCTTGAGAAACTTTTTATAGACATCGGCCGGATAGGCGCACGAAATGGAGGCCATATAGGGCATGGAGTGCGCATCCATGATCTTCATGAAATCTTTTTTGGGCTGCTCCTTGGGCACGATCGGCGTTGTCGTGGTGATCGCCCCGGGCGGAGTCGCGCTCGAGCGCTGGGTCCCCGTATTCATGTAAGCTTCGTTATCGTAGCAGACATAGATGAAGTTTTCGCCTCGTTCGGCGGCGCCGCTAAGGGCCTGGATGCCCATATCGAAGGTCCCGCCGTCTCCCGCCATGGCCAAAACGGTCCAGTCTTCGCGCCCGGTGGCCCGCAGAGCAGCGGATAGGCCTGAAGCGGCCGAGGCGGTCCCCGCAAAAACAGTGTTCACGGTCGTCGCCATGACGGGCGTTTTGGGGTATATGCCATGCAGGATGGTCAGACAGGAGGCCGGTACGACAACGACGGTCTTTTTTCCCAGCGCCTTCAAGATGAACCGGTATGCTATGGTGACCCCGCAGCCGGCGCAAAGCCGGTTGCCCGGAAGGATATATTCCTGCTCGGGGTAATCGAGAATTGCAGTTTGCCCAGACATTGACTACCTTTACCCTTCGTCTTTTATGGAGGTTTTTTTGTTGGGCTTCGCTGCGCTCAGCCCAACCTACATCTGCGCCTTTGTTGGGCTTCGCTGCGCTCAGCCCAACCTACATCTACATCTGCGCTTCATGTTGGGATTCGCTTCGCTCATCCCAACCTACGCTCATCCCAACCTACGAGGGAAATCCGATCCATTGCGCCCTGTCGGGGGGGCAGCCGTGTTGAGCCGCCAGGATGCTCTGCCGGGCCGCTTCGATCAGGTCGGGTGCGGCCACATCCTTTCCGCCCAGGCTCACGATATAATTGGACAGCACCGGGGCAGGGCCGCTTTTTCCATACAGGGCGGCCTTTAGTTCCGACATCAGAGCGCCTTCGTACCCGTAGCTGATGGCTTTTTCGAGAACGGCCACAGCGCGCCTCCCCATGAGCGCCTCGCTAAGCGCGGCCGCAGGGAAAGGCCGGTAGACCCGAACGCCCAGAACTCCGGCCTTTACGCCTTCCTCTCTCAGAGCGTCTGCCGCTATCGAAGCCTCACCGACAACCGATCCCATGGCGACGAAGACAAAATCCGCATCCTCTGTCCGATAGCGGAAAAGCGGATCTTCGTAGGAGCGACCGAAAAGCTCGCCAAACTCGCGCCCGGTTTCCCGTATCACCGGCAGGGCCTCTTCGAGGCTTTGCTGCAGCCGGAAGCGAATTCCCATATAGCCCGGAGACAGCACTCCGTCCGGGTCGGGTAGAGGGGAATTTACGATCACCGGATTGATGTTCACGGGGTTTTCGGGATCGAGGCGGTGAAACGGCACATAGGAAGGCAGGAAGGAATCCACTTCCCGCCCGTCGGGCATGACCACCGGCATATAGGTATGGGAGAGCAAAAAACCGTCGAAGCACACCATGCAGGGAATGAGAAGTTTTTCGGCCGCCTTGAAGGCAACGAGAACCAGATCGAGCACCTCCTGATTATTCATGCAGTAGAACTGCATCCACCCGGTGTCGCGCTGCGATATGGTGTCCTGGCAATCGTTGAGGATCGTCCAGGGCGCCCCCACCCCCCGGTTTGCCACCGGCATGACGATGGGAACGCGCGCTCCGGCAGCCCAGTGAAGCTGTTCATGCATATAGGCCAAACCGTTGGCGGATGTGGCCGTAAAGGCCCTGGCGCCAGCGATGGATGCGGCGATGCACACCCCCATCGCCGAATGCTCGCTTTCGACGCGCACGAATTCGGCCTTGAGTTCCCCCCGCTCCACATAGCCGGACAGTGTCTCCGGAATTTTGGACTGGGGCGTGATCGGATAGGCGGCTACCACCTGAACGCGACTCAACCTGGCCGCTTCCGCTGCGGCTTGTGCCCCGGTCAGAATCAAAGTTTGTTCCACTGCTGCACCCCTGAAACAAGTAATAAGTAAAAGTGAGGGTAGAAAGTAAAAAGTAAAAAGTAAAAAGCGAAGACACCCTACCTTCTGCTCTTTACCTTTTACTTTGCCTTTTCATAACGAATGGACGCCCGGGAAGTCAAGAAAATCATCAATGCGCGGAGAGGAATTACAAAGTCGCGCTCCGGACCGAAGGGGACCGCCAGGGGTAGGCGAGAGCGAACCTCCTGAACACAGGCCATGCCGAAGGCCACTCTCACGAACCGGCGAGGAAAACTACTTCTTTTTGTTATTTCTCTTGGAAGCCTTGAGAGGATTGATTTTCTGCTTGTCCTGCACTTCCAGCTTGGTATGCGTAGCAAAATTGCACTTGCCGGCTTTCCATTTGATGGCAGGATTCGGATAGCTGGAACAAAACTTCCCGGTGGGAAATTCAACGGCGCGCTGGCACCCTTCGCACTGTTCGACGACCGGCAGGCAGGTACCTCCGCTGTAGCCGCATCCTTCTTTTGCCATGAAGGCGCATTCGGTTCCCGCCTTCACTGTTGAGCAAACCATGACAACCACCCCCTGTTCTGGTATCATTTCTTTTCTCCGGGGAGAAAACGTGGCGAATAATAACCGGG
The DNA here is from genome assembly GCA_049964955.1 of Syntrophobacteraceae bacterium. Classification (GTDB taxonomy): domain Bacteria; phylum Desulfobacterota; class Syntrophobacteria; order Syntrophobacterales; family Syntrophobacteraceae; genus SbD1. The sequence continues at coordinate 18,872 of JBMFWU010000030.1, read as the reverse complement.
AATCAATGGCTGTCAAGATTTTTTTTGTCAACTTTTATTCGATTTTGCTCGAATATTGAACTATATGGTTCGATCGTAAACCTGGATGCGTCGCGGTGTTGCGGAAAAGCCCCGCGTGGCGGCCGGAAGACTGCTTTGGGAAGGATTGGGAACTGTGGCCAAAAAGATAGGTGAATTGCTGATCCAGGAAGGTCTGGTCACCATCGAACAGCTAAACCGCGCGCTCGAAGAGCAGCGCCACAGTGGAGATCGGCTTGGCGCAGCGCTCGTAAAGCAAGGGGTAATCGATGAGGAGATTCTTAGCGAATTTATAGCCAGGCAGTTCAGCTGTCCCCAGGTGAGTCTGGCCAAGCTCAATATCCGCAAAGAAATCGTCGGTCTGATTCCCCTGGAAATCATGCACAAATATCAGGCGGTCCCGTTCGGCGTCATGGGCCATACCCTCCACGTGGCCATGGCGGACCCCGGCAACCTTTTCATCATTGACGACATCCGCTTTCTTACCCGCAAAAATGTCCAAGTCCATGTGGCGGCCGATTCGGTCATAAAGCAGGTGATCGGTTCCTACCTCACGGTAGACGACTCCATCGACGACGTACTGGGAATGCTTAAGGAAGAGGTCGATGTCGATCTCGTGCAGGCCTCCGACGAGATGGACCTCTCGTCGCTCGAAAATGCGGCCGAGCAGGCCCCCGTCGTAAAACTGGTCAATCTCATCCTCATGGAGGCGATCCGAAAACAGGCAAGCGACATCCATCTCGAGCCCTACGAAAAGACGATGCGCGTGCGTCTGCGCATCGACGGCGTGCTCTACGAGGTGATGCGTCCCCCCGTCCACCTGAAAAACGCCCTCATTTCCCGAATTAAAATCATGGCCCGCCTCGATATTGCCGAAAGAAGGCTGCCCCAGGACGGACGCATTCGCCTCAAGGCCAAGGGAAGCGAAATGGATTTCCGGGTCTCGATACTCCCGACGCTTTTCGGCGAAAAGATCGTCTTGCGCCTGCTCGACAAATCGGGCCTCCAACTCGATATGACAAAGCTCGGCTTCGAAGAGATTCAGTACAAAAATTTCCGCGACTCCATCTATTTGCCTTTCGGCATGGTGCTGGTCACCGGTCCGACCGGCAGCGGAAAAACCACGACCCTCTACAGCGCGCTCTCCGATCTCAACAAGGTCAGCCATAACATTTCGACGGCCGAAGACCCCGTGGAATACAACCTCGTGGGCATAAACCAGGTCCAGATGCACGAGGCGATCGGTCTCACCTTTGCCGCGGCCCTGCGCTCGTTTCTGCGCCAGGACCCCGACATCATCATGGTGGGAGAAATACGGGACTTCGAAACCGCTGAAATTGCCGTAAAAGCGGCCCTCACCGGCCACCTGGTGCTGAGCACGCTGCACACCAACGACGCCCCGAGCACGATCAACCGATTGCTCAACATGGGCGTGGAGGCATTTCTGGTCTCCTCGGCCGTCAACCTCGTGCTCGCCCAAAGACTCGTTCGCAAGATATGCCCGGAATGCAAGACCGTTGAAGACGTACCCGCGGAAACCCTGCTCGACCTGGGGGTCCTCGATGAGGAACTGGGCACCTTTACATGCTATCGCGGCAAAGGATGCCCCGCCTGTAACGACACCGGATACCGGGGACGCATCGCCCTCTACGAGATTATGCCAATGTATGAGCAGATCCGTGAACTCGTGCTCATGGGCGCCTCTGCTGCCGAAATCAAAAAGGAATCCATACGCCTGGGCATGACCACCCTGAGGCGCGCAGGCATCAACAAGTTAAAGCAGGGAGTGACCTCGATCGAGGAAGTGATACGATCTTCGACTAAAGACTGAGCTTTTTGAGTCAATCTTCGCCGCACACCTTTTCAAGAGCCCGCGATCTTTTTTGGACTGTAAATTGCATAAATTCCTGCCGGTACTCTTCACCACTTTTACAAACGCGACAGGAGAGCAGGAATGGCGATTTATTTATGGACAGGCAAAGATCGCTCGGGCAAGAGTCAAAAGGGGGAAATCGAGGCCGATAATCTCCCCCTGGCCCGCCAGATGGTTATCCGCAAAGGGATAACCATCAAGAAAGTGAAAGTGAAGCCCAAGGCCATTGAAGACTACCTGCCGGCCCTGGCGGGAAAGGTGAAGGACAAGGACAAAGTCATCTTCGTTCGGCAGTTTGCGACCATGATCGACGCGGGGCTGCCTCTGGTGCAGTGCCTTGAGATTCTCCAGGAACAACAGGAGAACGCGAATTTCAAAAGGGTTATTCGACAGATCAAAAAAAGCGTCGAGGAAGGTTCGACTCTTTCCGACGCCATCAAAGCCCACCCGAAAGTCTTTGACAACCTGTTTCACAATCTGGTGGCCGCAGGGGAGGTCGGTGGCATACTGGACGTGATTTTGAACAGGCTCGCCTCCTATATCGAAAAGATGGCGAAGCTGAAAAAGAAGGTCAAAAGCGCCCTCACCTACCCGGCAATCGTGGTCTCGATTGCGGTAATCGTTGTAGCGGTCATCCTGATCTTCGTCATCCCGGTCTTTACCAAACTCTTTACGGACGCCGGGGTGAAACTGCCGGCAATGACGCTGTTCGTAATGAATTTGAGCGATTTCGTAAAGAACTACATCCACTGGATAATCATTGGTCTTGTCCTGCTGGTGATCGGGCTTCGCCGATTTGGCAAAACCCCCCGGGGGCGTGATCTCTATGACCGAATGTACCTGCGCTCGCCCGTCTTCGGGATATTGCTTCGAAAGATCGCCGTGGCACGCTTTACGCGAACGCTTGGAACGATGCTTTCGAGCGGCGTGCCGATTTTGGACGGTCTGGAGGTAGTGGCCTCAACTGCGGGAAACACCGTTGTCGAAAAAGCCATCCGAGCCGCTCGCACCTCGATTTCCGAAGGACGCCCGGTTGCCGAACCGCTCGAAGAAACCAAGGTTTTCCCGCCGATGGTGACCCAGATGATCGCCGTAGGAGAAGCCACGGGAGCCCTCGACAATATGCTGGGCAAAATCGCCGATTTCTATGACGAGGAAGTCGATACGGCCGTCGGCTCTTTGACAGCCATGCTCGAGCCGTTGCTCATTCTTTTCCTGGGCGTGACCATAGGATTTCTGCTGGTGGCCATGTACCTGCCGATCTTTCAGCTGGCCGACGTTGTTGCGAAGTAGAGCTCCCAATGGTCGCTTTGCCAACCGGTCACGAAAATGACACCGATGCGGACCGACTCAGGGGGAAGCTTAAAAAACTCCTCCTGTATCGGTTGCTCCTTGCCCTCTTTTTCCTGGTCGCAACCATTGCCGTACAAGGCAGAACCGTTCCCGACCTGCTGCGCGCTCCCTTCTATCCCTTGTATATATTTTCCTGCATACTGTTTCTGTTCACCATTTTCGGAGCTGTGAGCCTCGGGCGTGCGCGCAGGCTGGGGCGGTTCGCCCTTCTCCAGCTTCTCTTCGATCTTTGGGCGGTAACCGTACTGGTCTATATGACGGGAGGCATCGAGTCGGGCTTTTCCTCGCTCTACATGCTCGTGATCCTGAGCGCAGCCCTGCTCCTGGACCGCCGCGCAAGTGTGCTGGCCGCTTCGGGCTGCTCTCTTGTCTACGGGCTTCTTCTCGATCTCCAATACTTCGGCTGGATTTCCCCGCTCACGCTCGCCTCCGGAGGCGCTACCACGCACGACAGCGGGACCTATTTTTTTAAAATCCTCATCAACATCGCCGGGTTTTTCCTGGCAGGCCTTCTCGCCGGATACCTCGCAAGCGAACTCCAAAAATCGACGTTGCGCGTTCGGAAAAGCGAAAAGGACCTGCGGACCCTGGCAGCCTTTCACACCAACATCGTCCGCAGCATCCCGAGCGGTCTGCTGGCTGCAGACCTGGAAGGGCACATCATTTTTTCCAACAACGCCGCCCGCAAGATCCTGGGAATCAAGCCCTCAGAGATTGCCGGGCGGCCCATGGAGGGGATATTTCCCGACCTCGACCTCCCGGCGGCCTCAAACCGCGAGGGGAAAATGGACCCGACGCGTCCGCCCCGCAACGAGACCTCCTACCTCCATCCGGAGGGCAGAACGCTTTTGCTCGGCTATTCGGTTTCGGCCATACGTACCGAGAAAGGCGCAGCCTCCGGCCGTCTCGTCGTATTCACCGATCTTACCCGGCTAAAAGCGATCGAAGAGCACATCCAAAGAAGCGAACACCTCGTGCTGGCAGGCAAACTGGCTGCCGAAATAGCCCACGAGATCAAAAACCCCCTGGCGGCGATGAGCGGCGCGGTGCAGATGCTGCGAAACGAATCGACTGCGGACCCGCTGCACGATAGACTCCTGGGAATCGTCCACCGGGAAATCGAACGCGTAAACAAGCTCGTAACCGAATTTCTCTGGCTGGCCAAAGGCTCGCCTCAGTCGGCACGGGTCGAAGAGGTCGCGGTGTGTCCCGTAATCGAGGAGATCGCCTCTATTGTACGGGCCGACAAAAGCGCCTCCGCTCACCACACCATCCTGACCGATTTCCACTCCCGCCCCCGTATCTCGATGGACCCGCTCCATCTGCACCGGGTCCTTTGGAACCTCCTGGTGAACGCACTCGAAGCCATGCCCCAAGGCGGAGAGCTTTCGATTTCGGTACGAGTCGAGAAAACGCGCGAAAATCCGGACAAGCCTGTTAGAATAGACATCACCGACACCGGATGCGGAATCCCCGATTCGGCGCTCAAACAAATTTTCGATCCCTTCTTCACCACAAAGACAAACGGAACGGGTCTGGGGCTCAGCATCGTCTACCATCTGGTGGAACAAGCAGCCGGGAAAGTAGAAGTAGCGCGGCCGCCATCGGGGACCGGAACCATCTTTTCACTTTTTTTCCCGCCCAGTGCTTCTTTTTCGCTTGCCAAATGAACCGGGGATGATTAAAAGCACTCATCAAGACTGAGTGCTAACACAGAGGGCGAGGGATTGCTTTGCCCAATTCTATTCGATCCACACCGAAAGGAGTTGTTATGAACCTCAGACCGTTAAACGATCGCGTCGTGGTCAAACGCATGGAGGAAGAGCACAAAACCGCAGGAGGCATCATCATCCCGGATACGGCCAAGGAAAAGCCCATCCAGGGGGAAGTGATCGCGGCGGGCAACGGCAAGATGATGGAAGACGGCTCCAAAAGAGCGCTTGATGTCAAAAAGGGTGACCGGGTCCTTTTCGGCAAATACGCAGGCACCGAAATCACCATCGAAGGCCAGGAAGTGCTCATCATGCGCGAAGACGACATTCTTGCGATCATCGAGTAAGTCTATCGAATCTCAGGACATACCAGGAGGAATAAAGTAATGGCGAAACAGTTGATATATGATACCAAGGCGCGCGAGGCGCTGCTAAACGGCGTCAATACGCTGGCCGATGCGGTAAAAGTCACCCTTGGCCCCAAGGGGCGCAACGTGGTGATTGAAAAGAGTTTCGGCGGCCCGACGGTGACCAAGGACGGCGTTACCGTGGCCAAGGAAATCGAGCTCGAAGACAAGTTCGAAAACATGGGCGCCCAGATGGTAAAGGAAGTCGCGAGCAAGACGAGCGATGTAGCCGGAGACGGAACGACCACGGCGACGATTCTTGCCCAGTCGATCTACTTTGAGGGCTCGAAGCTTGTGACCGCGGGCCACAATCCCATGGCGATCAAGCGCGGGATCGAAAAGGCCGTGCAGGTGGTGGTCGAGGAGCTCAAGAAGACCAGCAAGCCCATCAAGGACCAGAAAGAAATCGCCCAGGTCGGCACCATTTCGGCCAACAACGATTCGACGATCGGCAACATCATCGCCGAGGCGATGAACAAGGTCGGCAAAGAGGGCGTCATCACGGTCGAGGAAGCCAAGTCGATGGAGACCACGCTGGAAGTGGTCGAAGGCATGCAGTTCGACCGCGGCTATATCTCCCCCTATTTTGTGACCGACCCCGAGAAGATGGAAGTGTTGCTCAACGAGCCCATGATTCTGGTAAACGAGAAAAAGATAAGCGGCATGAAGGACCTTCTGCCCGTTCTCGAACAGATCGCCAAGATGGGCAAGCCGCTTCTGATCATTTCCGAAGATGTCGAGGGCGAGGCCCTTGCCACCCTGGTGGTGAACAAACTGCGCGGCACGCTGCAGGTTTGCGCGGTAAAGGCCCCCGGCTTTGGCGACAGGCGCAAGGCGATGCTCGAAGATATCGCGATTCTTACGGGCGCCCAGGTGATCAGCGAAGAAAAAGGCATCCGGCTTGAAAACGTTACCCTGAACGATCTTGGCAGGGCAAAAACGATCCGCATCGACAAGGACAACACCACGATCGTCGACGGAGCCGGTGACCGCAAGGCCCTCGAGGGCCGGGTTCGCCAGATCCGCACCCAGATCGAGGAAACCACCAGCGACTATGACCGCGAAAAGCTCCAGGAAAGACTGGCGAAGCTCGTCGGCGGTGTTGCGGTAATCAGTGTGGGTGCCGCCACCGAAACCGAGATGAAGGAGAAAAAGGCCAGAGTCGAAGATGCTCTCAACGCTACCCGCGCGGCAGTGGAAGAAGGCATCGTGCCCGGCGGCGGGGTTGCCTACCTGCGCTGCCTGCCCGCGCTCGCAAACGTGAAGCTTGCGGGCGACGAGCAGTTGGGCCTCAGGATCATCCAGCGCTCTCTGGAGGAACCCGCCCGCCAGATCGCCAACAACGCAGGCGAAGAGGGCTCGGTAGTGGTTCAGAAACTCAAGGAACAGTCGGGCGCTTTCGGTTTCAACGCCGACTCGGGTCAGTATGAAGACCTGATCGCTGCGGGCGTAATCGACCCGACCAAAGTCACCCGCTCGGCCCTGCTCAACGCAGCCAGCGTCTCGGCCCTCATGCTGACCACCGAATGCATGATCGCCGATATGCCCAAGGAAGACAAAGGCGGCCCCGCCATGGGAGGCATGCCGCCCGGAGCAGGGATGTACTAGTTCAGGCCGGCGGAAATAGACACGCCGTTTTCGGTGGGCACGATGAAACCGTGCCCACCCTACGGTCCGACGTCTTCGACGCCTGTAGGTTGGGGTGAGCCCTGCGAACCCCAACGTAAACCCGTAGGGTGGGCTAAGCGTATCGCAGCCCACCGGAACCGATCGGAAGGCCCAAACCAAAAGCGAGTTTTGCACGCGGCCTTGCGGTTCCGTAGAGAATGGAAAAAGGCGTCGCTTTCTTCGAAAAGCGGCGCCTTTTTTTCGTTTTTTTCAAAAGCCGTTATCAAAAACATTTAGAACCGGAAATGAAGTCCGGCGTCGACCATGCAACTGTCGTAATGAGAACGCCCTATCTCCGCGTTGGAATCCAGACGCACGGAGAAGTTTTTCCCTGAAAACATGGTGATGCTCCCGCCAATCACTCCAAAGTCCGCGCCCAGCCGCTGTGTCTGGAAAGAAAGCGGAAGCCCGGCAAGGCTCGCATCGATTGTGCGACTGTCGTTTGAAAACTCGTGTTCGTAGCTTGCATAGAACTGGGGCGCGACCACGGCGGTGCCGTACTGGAGGGTGGTAGCGAGCCTCACGCCGGGTCCCAGTTGCAGCGAGTCGGCGTGCTGCGAACCAACGTTCAGATCGAGCGAACCCGCCCCGCTTTCACCGAACCCGTCGATCCACAGGCTCGAATAGGCAAGACTCGCCATAGGGCTTATCACCGCGCCCCCGACCTTCAGGTCGTAGCCCGCTTCCGCGTAGCCGTTAAACTGGTTGCCCGTGGTGGAACTCTGCGCCTCACGGTCGATCGATCCGAACACGAGCTGACGGTTGGTGCTGAAAAGGTTTGTAGCGTAGCCAGCCGAACCGAAGGCGTAGAAACACCCCGGAAAGTAGGCAGCGTAGAGGTTTACGGGCACGGTGTCGTTTTGCACCTTGCCCAGGTTATTGTAGAGACCCGCGTCCGTGTGGCCGTACCCGCTCGCAACACCTACCAGGAGATCGTCCCGTACCCGGTAGTCTGCTCCGGCGGTGAGCCCGCCCATTGTGAAGTCATAGCCGCTCTCCTGGGCGGTCGAGCTCTGGGAGCCCCAAAAGACCTGAGGGTCCGCGTAGAAACTCCACCCGTTTACCGGAGAAGCCGCACCGAATTTCGCCGGTATTTCGCCAGTCGGGCCGGCATAGCGAAGGCTTGTGATCCGTTCGCTCAAATCCTGCCGGAAGAAGGCGGAAGCCGTAAAACCCAGATTGGCCAGAGAAGCCGCCGCGTCCGGGGAGATTTGCTGATAGGCACCGGCAACCGCGTTGGCATTCGAGGCCGGAATGGAGTCAAGAGCGCTTAAAACGGTCCCGAGATCCCCGGTCGTAACGCCGGAAACCTTGTTCAGGAGGTTTCCCACCTGCAGTTGGTTCTGCGTCAGGGTGAGCGCGGAATTGGTGTAATTGCGAACGGCGGTGATCGTTATCCCCGGGTCGGCGATGTTTGACTCCATTCCGACCATGGTCGCGGTGAAGTT
>JBMFWU010000030.1:2960-10293 GCA_049964955.1 Syntrophobacteraceae bacterium | reverse complement strand
CGCCGCCGGAGAGATTGTAGGTGCCTGTGCCGGCTTTACCCAAGCTGATTTTGTCAAATAAATCCGTACCCAGAAACAGGCCATTGGTGACCGTATTCACGCCGCCCGTTTGATTGAAAGTCCCCGTACTGCCTGCATCGCCTATATCCTCGCCGGGTACGAGAACCGAGGAGCCGACCGCCACGGTCCCGCTGGCCGTAAGAGAGCCGCCGCTCAGATTGTACGTACCCGTGCCGGGCGCGATGTCTTTGGTTGGGGCCAGGGGATAAGTAACCTGGGACCCGACAAACAGGCCAACCTGGACCGTATTGGTCCCGCCGGTCTGATTGAACGTCCCGATTCCCAGACATGTGCCGATGACTTCGCCGCCAATGGGTTGAGTTTTGAGGACGGCTTCAGGCAGCGGGGAAGCAGTGAGGGTGCCTCCGCCGAGGTTGAACACGCCGACGCCGCCAACCTCCGCCCCGTAAATGTCGGAACCGACAGCCAGGCCGCCGTCCGTGGCGATATTTTGCCCGCCCGACTGGTTGAAAGTCGCCGTACCCCCGGCGTCGCCGACGACCTCACCACCATCGCCGCTTTCGCCGTTTATTGTTATTCCATTCCCGCCTGTATCAAGGATGCCGCCGCTCAAATTGTAAACACCCACGGCGCCGGGCATCGAGTGGTTAAGATACCTCCACGCAACATTGGACCCGATAAACACGCCATTGTTGCACGCATTGGTCCCGCCCGTCTGGTTGAACGTCCCATGGGCGCCGCTGTCGCCTATGACTTCCGCGCCGGTAGCCTCTCCAACTCTGGTAGAATCTATCACCCCGTCGCCGCTGAGGTTGTACGTGCCCGTGGTAGTCGCACCCAATCCCAAAAAACCGGTCCCGACATAGAGGGTGGCGCCGGGCATATAGTTGGTCCCACCCGACTGGTTGAAGGTCCCCGTGGCCCCGCCGGCGCCCACGATTTCCGATGCCTGGAGAATGTTTTGGCCGGCAACCTGAAGGACGCCGGTCCCGCTCAGATTGTATGCGCCACTCGCGCCTTCGGTGAAGCCCACGTTGAGAGCGCTTTTGTGAGCGCTGTTAAGCGTATTGGTGAAGGCGCTCTGGTCCATTACCCCGCCCTGCGCACTGACGCCTACCGACTCATAGTCATAGGCAAGGTTCGCACTGACAGTATACGGAGAGTTGCCCACGATTTGATCCACCGTGAGAACCGTTGCTCCCGCGGGAACCGACCCGCTCGCCACCCCAAAGGCGAGCAGCGTGATAATACCTGGTAAAATCTTGCCCCACCGACCGTGCCGACCTAATTCCACAATGCCTCCTCCTTAAAATCCAGATATATTTGAATAGAAGGTGGGAAGGGGTTCCGGCTGGACATCCCCACCGAAAATCATTTCGGCATTTCCCCGTTACTTCTGAAGAATAAAAAAAAATAGTGCCATGTTAGTGACAGGTGTTCACTGAAGCGCGGAATTCTGAGTAAGGTAATGAAGATACTTTGTCCCCGGCCCCGAAGGCCGACTTGAAATTGCAGCCGTTCTGGCTGTAGAATGATTATTTGGACTTTGATGACGACAGGCTCGCCGGGGAGAAGGCGCGGCCTGATTGGACAGGTTTTCGGCCGGAAAGGGGCATTATATGGCAAAAACTCCGTTGGAAAAGGAACTGGACAGGCTGCAGGACGAACTGGTCGACCTCGGAGTGATGGTAGAACACACCATAACCGACGCCGTCGTGATTTTGAGTCAGCAACGCATCGAAGATGCCAGGCGCCTGATCAAGGCCGATGCGGAGATCAACCGCAGACGCTATCAAATCGAGTCGGAAACTCTAGGACTGATCGCCCGGCAGCAACCGATGGCCAAAGATCTCAGGACCCTGGCGGCGATTCTGGAAGTCGCCGGGGAACTGGAGCGGATAGCCGATTACTCCAAGGGAATCGCAAAAATAGTGGTCGAAATCGGCGCAACACCCCTGATTAAGCCGCTGGTCGACATTCCCAGGATGGCGGCGCTCGCTTCCGACATGCTGCACCGGGCGCTTCTTTGTTTTGTGGACAGAAACATCGAGGCGGCCTATTCCATACCCGAGGAAGACCAGAAGATAGACGATCTCTATGACCAGGTATACCGGGAACTCATGACCTACGTTCTGGCCGACCCGAGAAACATAGACGGCGCGAGCCACCTCATGTGGGTCGCTCACAACCTGGAGCGCTCGGCCGACCGCGTCGTCAACATCTGCGAACGGGTAATCTTCACGGTGACCGGGGAACTGATAGAATTCGAGGACCTCCCCTCCTCAAAAGGCGGAAAGCCGGGCGAAAACAGTGAACAGTGAGGAGTGAACGGTGAACAGAAAAAGGCTGCTCACCGTTCGCTGTCAACAGGTTCTTCCTGTTCACTGCTCACTTATCACTGATCACTCATCTCTATATTCTGGCTACTCCTGCCTGCTTTTCCGGTTCCGAGGTCCAGTAGGGGTGGGTGAGATCTTCGAACACGGAAAGCGCGGCTTCGGTCCCCTGCCCCATGGCGGTCACGATCTGTTTGTAGCCCCCTTCGACGTCTCCGGCCGAGTACACTCCCGCGACATTGGTTCTATGATGAGAATCATGCCCGATGAACCCGTCGGAGGTGAGTTCGATGCCCAGGTTTTTGGCAAGATCGACCGAAGGCTCATAGCCGATGGCCACAAAGACCCCCTGCACCGGGAACGGGTAGACCTCGCCGGTCCTTTTGTTTCGCAATACGACTTCCGAGACCTTTTCCTTACCCTTGATCTCGAGGACCTCGGTATCCCACAGGACCTCAATGTTATTGGAAAAGATATTTTTGGCCAGGTGCTCCTGGGCCCTCAGCGCGTTGCGCCTGTGCACCAGTACGGTCTGTACGCCTATGTTGTGAAGATGGAGCGCCTCGGTAACAGCGCTATTGCCTCCTCCAACCACGATCACTTTCCTGTTTTTGAACAACGGACCGTCACAGGTCGCGCAGTAGCTTACACCCCGCCCCATGAAGTTCATCTCGCCGGGAACCCCCAGCCGTTTATACTTGGCCCCGGTTGCGAGGATGAGCGCCTTGGCGGTAAATCTTCTCCTGCCCGTACGCACCTCTATGCGCGGGCCGGTCTTTATGTCGACCACTTCTTCTCCCTGGAAAATCTGCACGTATTCCAGGGCATGGCTTACCAGAATATCGACCAGCGTTTTGCCCGGCACCCGGTTAAACCCGGGATAGTTCTCCACAACCGGGGTTGTGGCCACCTGTCCCCCGAGGGCGCCGCGCTCGATCACGGCGGTCCGAAGCCCACTTCGCACCGTGTAAATGCCTGCAGCCAGCCCCGCCGGGCCGCCGCCAACGACGACGACATCGGTTTCGACGAGTTCTGCGTCGGTTTCCGGAATGAACACGGTCTGCTGTTCGAGCTTTTCCAGCGACAGGGCAAACAATTCCTCCGCCTGCGCCCCGTAGGCGATCAACACCTCGTTTGCAAAGGTTTGCGGAACACTGAACGCCGAGTATCGATTGGCCATTTCCTGGTTTGACTGAATGTCGATGATTTCCACCGACACCTTCTCAGGACTCTCTATGGCTGCCTTCACCGCATTGATCGCCTGCTCGGGACAATAGGGACACGTCGGACTGACAAAAACCTTGATCTCCCTTCTCGATGACAGCCTTTGCAGGACCTTGATCGACTGCTCGTTCATATTGCCCGAGCGATAACCGACAAGCAGAATCATTCCGACCAGCGTCCGGCCCTCCTCGCCGTAGGGCACCCCCAGATATCGTATCGAATAGCGATCCGGATCGAAAACAAGCGTCGGAGCGCTCGTGACATTCCGCTTCCTTGCCTCCTCCCCGTTCAAATCGAACTCGCGCAGCACGATCTTACTCGATATTTTGCTAAAGCTTCTCAGCAGGTCCTGCGCCGCAGTGTTGAGAACATCGTTTCGCCCTTTTTCCGTAAAGAGCATCACCGGGACCTCATGGGGAAGCGCATCGAAGGCGGCCCGCAGGCTCTGTTCGACTTCCTCGCCCCAAAAAGAACGCTGTTGTTCAGGTTTTTTCTCAGCCATATTTCCCCCCCTTGTAATGTCCTTTGGCTCAATTTCCCGAAATCTATCAACTGATTACTATAAGCACTGTTTTTTCCAAGTTCCACCCGGGAAATCCGACTCGCACTCCCCCGCCCGAAGACAATACCCGGAGAGTATTGAAATCCACTCCTCAATGAATATCTTCCGGGAAAAGTTCTCTCTTATAGGGGAGTGAGCCATGAAAAGTAGACAGGAGTTTTACTGCTGTTGTACCGCATTGCTTCTCTGGAGTCTCGGCGCCGCTTTCCTCTGGGAGATGTGGCGTTATCAAAAATCGCTCTCCGATCCCCTCGGCGCCTATATCCAGTTTACCGTGATGTTTCTGGCCACTTTCTACATTCTGGCGCTTTTCCCCATAAAACATTGCCTGGACCGGTTCCTCTTTCGTTCGGGGCCACCTACGGAGTCCCACGGCCACCCGTAACACCCGAGAGCAAATCGCTTCCAGAGTTCACCTCCACCTATGGTTTGGTCGCAATCGATCGTAATTACCTATTTGCGATATAGGCCTCCTCAATTTATAATATTTTCGATTTTCACAATCTCAAGCCTGGAGAATAATTTATGTCCAATGCCTATGACGCGATGTGGGAAAAGCTCAATCTGGACCTGGAGGCCCATGAGGGGCTTCTGGGAGTGCTCGGCCAGTTTTACGGCGATATATACATGAGCCAGCAGGGACGGCTCAAGGGTATGGAATACATGGATTTCGTACTGAGCGAAGTCCACGGGCTAAGAATCAAGGAACTCCAGGACGCCAAGGCGTCGGGGAAGAAGGTGATCGGGACTTTCTGCGTGTTTGTGCCCGAAGAGCTCGTGCTGGCGGCCGGGGGCATCCAGGTGGGATTGTGCGCGGGGGCGGAGATCGGGAAAACGGAAGCGGAAAAGGTTCTTCCGCGAAACACGTGCGCCCTCATCAAATCATTTGTGGGCTTTAAACTCGCAAGACTCTGCCCCTACATCGAATCGTGCGATCTGATCGTAGGCGAAACCACCTGCGACGGCAAAAAGAAGGCCTACGAGATTTTTGCCGATTATGCGCCGCTCTATGTGATGGAAGTACCGCAGATGAAAACGGCCTCCGACCGAGCGCTGTGGAAAAGCGAGGTGCTGCGCTACAAGGAAAAGGTCGAGGAGATCACGGGAAACAGGATTACGGCCGCAGGGCTAAAGGATGCGATTCACCTCGTAAACGAACGCCGCAGGGTGCTCCAGCGGTTAAACAGGCTGCGAGCGGCAGTACCCTCCCCGATCTCGGGAAGAGACGCCCTCCTGATCAACCAGATCTCTTTCTACGACGACCCGGTTCGGTTCACGACCAAGATCGGGGAGCTTTGCGACGAACTGGAAGAACGGGTAAAGAGCGGTACGGGGATAGCGCCCGAGGGGACGGTGCGCCTCATGCTCTCCGGATGCCCCATGGCGGTGCCCAACTGGAAGCTGCCCTACATTGTCGAATCCTCCGGGGCCATAATCGTTGGCGAAGAATCGTGCATCGGGACGCGCAACACGCGGGACCTCACCGAGGAAGTGGGAGGAACCGTCGAAGAGATGCTCGACGCCCTGGCCGACCGCTACATGAAAATCGACTGCGCCTGCTTCACCCCCAACACCGAACGGCTGGAAAACATCGTCGAGATGGCGCGCGGGCTTGATGTAAAAGGAGTGATCCACTACGGGCTTTCCTTCTGTCAGCCCTACCTGATGGAAGCCTACAAGGTGGAAAAGGCGCTTAACAAGGCGGGCATCCCCATGCTTTCGATCGAAACCGACTACAGCATGGAGGATGTCGAACAGCTGAAGACCCGCGTCGAAGCCTTCGTGGAAATGACGCGCTAAAGGAAAACGGGCCATGGGACAGCCTCTTGATTCGTGCCAAACCTTCGCCGGCATCGATATCGGTTCGCGCTCGATAGAACTGGTGGTGCTCGATGGAAGCGGCCCCCTGCACAGGGTGAAGGCACCGACCACCTTCGACCCCATGGGCCAGTGCCGCAAGCTGATGGAGGGGATGAACGGCGAGCCGATAACGGCGACCGGCTACGGTCGAAAACTTTTCGCCGAATCTTTCGCAGAGGAAAAGGTTTCGACCATCACCGAAATCCAGGCCTACGCGCTTGGCGCGCACTTTCTGTATCCGGAGGCACGAACGGTACTCGATATCGGGGGGCAGGACACCAAGGTGATCTCTCTTGGGCAAAACGGCAAGGTCATGAAGTTTGAAATGAATGACCGCTGCGCGGCCGGGACCGGCAAATTTTTCGAATTCATGGCCGTAGCCCTCCAGGTCCCGATAGAGTCCTTCGGAGAGTTCGCCCTCCGCTCCGACCGGCGCATACAGATCAGCAGCATGTGCACGGTGTTCGCCGAAAGCGAGGCCACCTCTCTCATGGCTCGCGGCGAGCGTGCGGAAAACATCGCCATGGGGTTGCACATGGCGATCGTGCAGCGCACCGTTGCCATGCTGAGACGTGTAGGCCTGTCGCCCCCGCTCCTTTTCGCAGGCGGGGTCGCCCGCAATCCGTGCGTGGTGAAACTGCTCGAAGAAGCCCTGGGGGAGTGCGCCATCGTCCCGCAAGACCCGGACATGGTCGGGGCGATCGGCGCCGCACTTTACGGAAGGCTTGGGGCAGCGTGTTGAACCGCTTCTTCGATCCCGACCGTTCGACTTGCTTTACAGAGATGCGACAGTGAAACCACTTTGTCTTAAAGAGTTTCACAATGCCGGGGAGCGCTTTCTCGCCGATGTCGGCGAACTGCAGGATGCGGGTGCGAAGGTGGCGGGCATCTACTGCCTCTTTGCCCCCGTCGAACTGGTGCGAGCCACGGGGGCAATCCCCGTAGGTCTTTGCGGCAAAAGGGAAAGGCCTATCGCGCACGCCGAGCGCACCCTTCCCCCCAACCTGTGCCCTCTCATCAAATCCAGCTACGGTTATGCTGCAACCGATACGTGCCCCTATTTTTCGGCAAGCGATTTTTTGATCGGAGAGACCACCTGCGACGGCAAGAAGAAGATGTACGAATTTCTCGGGCGCATCAAGCCGCTACACCTCATGCACCTGCCCTACTCTCTCACAGAATCGCACGCCGTGCGATTCTGGCATGAGGAAATCCTGAGGCTCGGAAGCTTTCTGGAACAATTTACGGGCAGGAGCATCGAAAGAGACCATCTTCAGTTTCAAATACGAGTTCACAACAGGATAAGGAAGCTCACAAGGAAAATCGCCCG
>JBMFWU010000030.1:0-2860 GCA_049964955.1 Syntrophobacteraceae bacterium | reverse complement strand
GCACCGGCTCATCGGCGAATATCATATCGACGGGGTTGTCGACCTCACATGGCAGTGCTGCCACACCTACAATATCGAATCACGGCTGACAGAGGATTTTATCGCAAACACCCACGGCCTGCCCTTTCTCCACATCGAAACGGATTATTCCAATTCCGATACCGAACAGCTCCGCACGAGAATCGAGGCCTTTCTCGAAATGGCCAGGTGGCGAGCAGTGAGCAGTGAACGGTGAACAGAAAAACAGGCTTCCTGCCCGCATGCACGGGCTTGAGCAGTTTCGGGCCGGCGGTTCAATAGATATTTTCTATTTGACTTATAGGAACCATTCAATTACTCTTCTTGCCGTACGCTGGTAATTCCCGCGAGGAGTCCTTTCATGCTGCAACTTTTCGGCTATGGGTGACGAAGCCCCCTGGTCCTGCCCGTGCTCGGCAGGCGGATGGAGCAAAGCCGGAAAAGGTGCGTCCTTTTCTACTTTTTGCAACCCGTCACTTGAATGAATCGGAAAAATCCGGCTTGGCGGCCCCACGCCTCCGCCCTCGATTTGCGGGGCGGGAAAAGGCGCGTTGTACCGCGACTCGCATGGCCGGGCGATACCGTTTACAGAAAAGGATACTGCAATGCAGGAAGCTCTTTTGAATCCCCGGGCCATTCCGGATTCGGTCAGGCAATATCTTAATAAATTCAATCTCAATCTGTGTCTCACCTGCGGCACATGTACAAACGGTTGCCCGGTGACGGGTACACCTGTACTCGAAGGTCTGGACACCCGCAAGGTCATCCGGATGCTGGCCTACGGTATGCTCGATGAAGTGGTCGACTCTCTTTTCCCCTGGCTTTGCACGGGCTGCGGCCGGTGCGTGCACGCCTGCCCCATGGAGATCGATATCGTAGGCATCATGGGACAGATGAAAGCTTTGCGGGCCCGGGACAAGGTCCCCGGAATCCTTCACAAGGGGGTTTTGAACGTACTGGCCACCGGCAACAACATGGCCATCCCTCAGGAAGACTATTTCTTTCTCATGTCGGACATGGGCACCGAGCTTGCCGAGGCCGATTGTCCCGGATTCTACGTTCCTATCGACAAGGATAAGGCGGACATACTCTTTTTCCCCAACTCCAAGGAAGTCTTTGCCGACAACGAAGATATGCTCTGGTGGTGGAAAATTTTCTACGCCGCCCGGGAAAACTGGACCGTACCTTCGAAGAACTGGGAGGCGGTGGACTGGGGCTTATTTACCGGCGACATCGCAGCCACCAAAGAGTTGGCCGCAAGAAAGATCGCCATGATGAAAGAGCACCACATCGCCCGGATGATCATGCCGGATTGCGGCGGCGGCTCCTACGGCTGCCGGAAGGGCATGAAGGAGTGCGTGCTGGAAGACCCCAACAACAAGATCGATCATATCTACCTCTACGACTACCTGCAGGAGATCATCAAGAGCGGCAGAATCAAGCTGGATAAGGGCCGCAATGCGGGCAAGATCTTCACCTGGCACGACTCCTGTAAACATGGCCGGGAACTCGAGCGCAACTTCGGCAAGGGCTATTTCGACGAGCCACGATGGATACTGAACCAATGCGTCGACCAGTTCGTCGAACTCCAACCAAACCGCATGAATAATTTCTGCTGCGGGGCCGGAGGGGGCAACTGGCCGATGCCTTTCGAAAAGGAATCGGCCTGGCACGCCCGCCACAAATATCAGCAGATCAAAAACAGCGGGGCAAATGTCGTGGTCGTGGGCTGCTCCAACTGCCGCGATCAAATCATGAAAAGAATTCCCAAGTACTATCCGGACTGCGATTTCGAGGTTAAATACATCTGGGAAGTCGTTGCCGATACGCTTGTTCTCGAGCCATGGGACGAGGAGGAGATCGCGCGGGCGCAGGAAGAGGCCAAAGCGCAATGGGAGCGCCTCGGGTTCGTTCCGGGAGAAGAATAGATGGACGGGAATTTTTTCGTATACCAGGACGCGAAGCTGTCCAAGCAGATGAAGGCGCTGCTCCGGGGAGGCGCCAACGGAGCAGCTGCGGCCAAACACGCCCAGTCGATAATCGAACAACTCATGAATGAGGGGGCCCGGGCCCCCAAACTCATGGGACGACTCACGAAGTACGGGGAAGCCCGCATCAAAAACTGCGTCAAATTCGACCTGGTGCGCGGCTACCGGCTCATCGGAGTGCTTCTGGACGGGGGAATCACCTTTCTTTACGTCGGCAGCCACGACGAATGCGACCACTGGATCCGCAACAACGCGGGCCTTGAGCCCATCCTCGATAAAAAGAGAAACACCGTGGTGGAGTTGCGGGAAACGGACCCCGGGCAAACGCCCTCGGAAAGCGACCCCGAAGAGGAGGCACCCGAGCCCGACTATGACAAACTCTTGCTCAGGAATCTGACCGAACAGGACCTGGCGAAGATTTTTTCCGGGCTTTGCTGCCGCAAATCACAGTGAGCCCGGTGAAGCTCCATGGGTTGGAACCATGTGGGAGGGTATAGTGAAGTATCTGAGAGGGGATTCGACATTCCCTCAATCCTCATGCCGACTTTGACCGATTCCGGGCTCGGGTTTTTTCAGAAAATTACGCACTTCCTCAGGAGAGGTCCCTACTGCCCTGACCGCGTGTTTCAGCTCCATTTCAGTGCAGTTGAATTTTTGAGACCAGTATTTGATTTCGTTGGGTTCATGAGGATTAACCCTGTTATTGGCGTAAGGGCCTCGTTTTAATTTGCTGTTG
Source organism: Syntrophobacteraceae bacterium (assembly GCA_049964955.1). GTDB lineage: Bacteria > Desulfobacterota > Syntrophobacteria > Syntrophobacterales > Syntrophobacteraceae > SbD1. The sequence continues at coordinate 118 of JBMFWU010000030.1, read as the reverse complement.
TGCATGAGCCTACCTCCTTGCAGATCGGGGTCGGCAACAAAGACGGTTGATGAAAATAGGAAAATGTTGACCTTGCAGCCTGTGTCGAGGAGACAATTACATGGCCGGTGGTATCGAC
>JBMFWU010000029.1:0-39165 GCA_049964955.1 Syntrophobacteraceae bacterium | reverse complement strand
CACGGCCAACTCTATAATCCTGATGGCCCCGCCGCCGCCAAAGGCAGCGGCGCTTCGGCTTGGCCATCCGTCAGCGGCGACCCGCCGCCGGCCGCTGCGCTGGCAGCTTTTTTCTTGACCCCAGCTATGGTGTAACTATATAATAGCTACAATCTGATCAATCCTCACTCTCCTCGTGAAGAAAAAGGACCAGGAAAGACATGGAGACAGTAACCCCGGAGAAGGAAATAATCGAGGTAATCAAGGCGAACGGCGGAGATGCCTTCAAGTACTGTTACCAGTGCGGGCTGTGCGACACGGTGTGTCCGTGGAACAGGGTGCGCGCGTTCAGTATGCGGAAGGTGATCCGGCAGGCGACCTTTGGTCTGACGGACATAGAGACCGAAGACATCTGGCGATGTACGACCTGCGGAAGATGCCCTCAGCGGTGCCCTCGGGGAGTAAAGCAGATCGAGTCGGGGGTAGCGCTTCGAAGGATCGCCACCGAGTACGGGGTGTTTCCGAGCGCAGTGAAGTCGGTGCGTACGATCGGCGCAAGCCTTGTCGCCGAGGGAAACCCTCTCAATGAAGAGCGGGGCAAGCGGGCGAACTGGGCCGAAGGGATGTCGGTGCCGACCTTTTCCGAGGGCATGGAGATCCTCTATTTTCCCGGCTGCTATCTTAGCTACGACCCGAGAATGAAGCGGGTGGCGCGGGCTACGGCCACGATACTGAGCAAGGCCGGGGTGGATTTCGGGATCCTGGGGACAAAGGAGAGCTGCTGCGGGGAAAGTATCCGCAAGACCGGTGACGAGGAGCTTTTCAAACGGCTCGCCAAAGAAAATATCAAGACCTTTATCGATGCCGGGGTTAAAAGAATCCTGGTATCTTCGCCGCACTGTTACCACACCTTCAAAAACGAGTATCCCGAGTTCCGGGTGAATTTCGAGGTGGTGCACATCACCCAATACCTGCACGAACTGATCGCGGAGGGCAGGCTGGAAATAAGCGGCGAATATGCAAAGAAGGTGACGTATCACGACCCCTGCTACCTGGGAAGGCACAACTCGGTATTCGACGAGCCCCGGGAGGTGTTGAAAAAAGCGGGACTCGAGCTTGTCGAGATGGCCGATTGCGGCAAAGACAGCCTTTGCTGCGGCGGGGGGGGAGGCAGGATCTGGATGGAGACGCCCAAGGGCGAGCGTTTTTCCGATCTTCGAATCGAGCAGGCGGTTTCGGTCGGAGCCGAGGTTCTGGCAACTTCCTGCCCGTATTGCATCACCAATTTTGAAGACAGCAGGCTGAACCGTGAAGACGGCGAAGCGATCGAGATACGGGATATAACCGAAATTATCGCCGAAGTTATTTAGGGGATGGCAGTGAAAAAAGAACTGGGAAATATCGGACAGCGGATTCTTCAAGGGCTTTGCGGCAGCGAATTCGGGGACGTGATGATCGTCGGGGGCGGGATCAGCGGCATTCAGGCCTCGCTCGACCTGGCGACAGCCGGCTTCAAGGTCTACCTGGTGGAAAAATCGCCGAGCATCGGAGGCCACATGGCCCAGCTCGACAAGACGTTTCCAACCAATGAATGTTCGATGTGAATTCTGTCTCCCAAACTGGTCGAGGCCGGCCGGCATCCGAACATTGAAGTCCTGACCTACACCGAAGTCGACAGCGTCGAAGGCGAAGCCGGAAACTTCAAGGTCAGTGTAACCAAAAAACCCAAGTACATCGTGGAGGATAAGTGTACCGGATGTACTACCTGCGTGGAAAACTGCCCGGTAACCTATCCGGACCAGTTCAACCAGCAGATCTCGAAGAACAAGGCCGTGCATATCTACTTCCCCCAGGCGATCCCTCTTGTCGCCTATATCGACGAGAGCTGCATCTACTTAAAGGAAAAGAAGTGCCGGATCTGTGCGGCTGTTTGCAAGAACGACGCGATCGATTTTAACCAGAGGCCGCAGAAGCGTGAAATTAACGTCGGGGCGATCATCCTTTCTCCGGGCATCGAGCCCTTCGACCCGAAGGTGCGGGAGGAATACCGTTACGGCGAGTTTCGAAACGTGATAACGAGTCTCGATTTCGAGCGGCTGCTGAGTTCGACCGGTCCTTTCCAGGGCGAGGTGCTTCGACCCTCCGACGGAAAGCATCCCAAAAAGGTCGCCTGGATTCAGTGCGTGGGGTCGCGGCAGGTCCTTCCGGGCGCCAACAGCTACTGTTCGGCGGTGTGCTGCACCTATACGCAAAAGCAGGTCATCCTGACCAAGGATCACAGCCCGGATTCGGAGTGCACGGTTTTCCACAACGACATCCGCTCCTACGGCAAGGATTTTGAGCGATACTTTCAGAAGGCCGAGGGGCTTCCGGGGGTGCGGTTTATCAGGAGTTATGTCTCCATCGGCAGGGAGATCCCGGAGACGGGAAACGTCACCATCCGGTATGCGACAAACGACGACGGGGTAAAAGAGGAAGAGTTCGATATGGTGGTTTTGTCCATCGGGCTCAATCCTCCCAAGGAATTCAAGGCGATCGCCGACAAATTCGGCATCGGGCTCGAGTCGCACGGCTTTTGTCTGACCGACCCGGCAAACCCCGTCGAGACGACCCGGCCCGGCATATTCATCAGCGGGGCTTTCCAGGGGCCGACCGACATTCCCGAGTCGGTTTTCAGCGCAAGCGGCGCGGGCGCCCGCGTGGGGGAACTCCTCCAGCGCAGGCGCGGGGGGCTTTCGAAAGAGCGAGTCTACCCGGAGGAAAAAGACGTCTCCGAAGAAAAACCCCGGATCGGGGTCTTCGTGTGCCATTGCGGCGCAAATATCGGCAGGATCGTAAACGTTCCCTCGGTGGTCGAGTATGCCCTGAGTCTCCCGAACGTGGTCTACGCGCGCGAGCAGCTCTTTTCGTGTGCGACAAACTCCGCCCAGCAGATCACAGATCTTGCGAAGGAAAAGGGGTTGAACCGCGTCGTTGTGGCCGCATGCAGCCCGAGAACCCTCGAGCCGCTTTTCCGCGACACGGTCCGGGAGGCGGGAATCAACCAGTATTATTTCGAGATGGCCAACATACGGGAACACTGTTCCTGGGTGCACTCGAAGGAAAAGGAAAAGGCGACCGAGAAGGCGAAGGACATCGTGCGGATGTCGGTTGCCAGGGCGTGTCTCCTCGAACCTCTTCGCGAATACGACCTGCCGGTGAACAAGACGGCTCTCGTGGTGGGCGGAGGGATAGCGGGGATGACCTGCGCCCTTTCGATCGCAAACCAGGGACACCAGGTCTATCTGCTGGAAAAGGAGCCTGAACTGGGGGGGATGGCTGCGAAACTTCGCTACACCCTCGATGGGATGGACGTTCCGGCATACGTGCAGGACCTTGCCCAAAAGGTGTACCGACATACCGGAGTGCATGTCTACACCGATGCGGTCATAACGGATGCGGCCGGCTACGTGGGTAATTTTGTCACGACGATACGGTCGAAGAGGGGGCCGACCACGATCCGGCACGGCGCAGCCGTAATCGCCATAGGCGCAGACCTCTACACGCCGACCGAATACCTCTACGGGGAAGACGAGAAGGTCCTCACCCAGCTCGAACTGGAGCAGAGGATCGCGGCCGGGGACCCGAGCGTTCAGCAATGCCGCAGCCTTTCGATGATCCAGTGTGTAGGCTGCAGGCAGGAGGACAGAAACTACTGCTCCCGCATCTGCTGCGGCCAGGCGATCAAAAACGCACTGAAGTTCAAGGAGGTAAACCCGGAGGCCGACGTCCAGATTTATTTCCGGGACATGAGGACCTACGGGTTGAACGAGGACTACTACCGGCTGGCGAGCGAAAAGGACGTGAAGTTCATCCGCTATGAGCCGACGGAAAAGCCGGAGGTGGAGGCCGTCGTCGAGGAGGGGCGCCCCGTTTTGCGGGTGACCGCGCCCGACCCGGTTCTGGGGCAGAAGCTTGCCGTGGACGCGGACCTGCTTGTTTTGTCCGCTGCCCTCGTTCCTTCAGCGGCAACGGAGGAAATCGCGGCGCTTTTCAAAGTGCAGCTGAGCCCTGACGGCTTTTTCAAGGAAGCCCACGTAAAGCTTAAGCCCGTCGATTTTGGTACCGACGGCGTCTACCTGTGCGGGGCGGCCCATTACCCCAAGTTCATACGGGAAACCGTAAATCAGGCGTGCGGGGCCGCGGGTCGTGTCCTGACGCTTCTATCCCGCGACACGGTCGTGGCTTCCGGATCGGTGTGCGATGTCGATGAGGACAGGTGCGTTTCCTGCGGGGCGTGCATCACCGTTTGCAACTACGGCGCCATCGAGTTTGCCGAAACCCCCAAGGGCAGAAAGGCCATGGTCAACCCGGTTCTTTGCAAGGGAGACGGTCTGTGCAACTCGAAGTGCCCTACAAGCGCCATTCAGCTCAAACACTTTACCGATGAAGAGATTTTGTGCGAAATAGACGCAATGTTGGAGTGAGATGATTATGAGCCCGGGATTCCAGTTTAAGCCCAAAGTGATCGGGTTTGTCTGCCACTGGTGAGCGTACGGCGCTGCCGACCTCGCTGGAGTTTCCAGACTACAATACACATCGGAAATGAGGCTTGTCCGAGTCATGTGCTCGGGCAGGGTGGACCCGGCCTTCGTCCTGCGCTCCTTTTCCAAGGGCGCCGACGGGGTGTTTATCGGCGCGTGCCACCTGAACGAATGCAACTATATCACCAACGGCAACTTCGGGGCACTGAGCATGGTGTCCATTTTCCGCAAGATCATGCAGCACGTGGGGTTGAACCCGGAGCGGCTCAAAATCGGGTTTGTCTCGGGTAGCGAAGCCGGTCTTTTCATCGAGCATGTGGGCGCTTTCGTCGAGAAGATGAAGGAGTTAGGCCCCCTCGGCAAGGGCGAGGGGCTGAGCGAAGAGGGACTTGCGTTAAAGCTCGAAGCCATTACCTCGCTCATCCCTTACATCCGGCTCGTGGAACGGGAACGACTCAGGATTTCGCTCAAAACCGAACACGAAATCGAGAGCTTCTTTTCGGGCGAGGAGGTGAACAGGCTTTTCGAGGAGCTTTTCGCCTCGAAACTTGCCATCGGGCAAATCATGCTGCTCCTGCGAAAGGGCCCCCGTTCGACCGCAGAAATCTCCGAGGCCCTGGGTCTTAGCCCCTCGGAGGTCTCACGGCGCCTGAACGCCTCCTCCAGACTCGGGCTGGTGCGCTACGATACGGGATGCAAGGGGTTTATAAGAAATGGATAACGAAAGAGTAGATCAAATCATCGCCAAATATAACGGTGAGGCAAGTGCGCTCATACAAATCCTCCTCGACATTCAGAGCGAAAATCACTGGCTTCCCGGCGAGGCGCTGGGGAGGGTGAGCGAGGTGCTGGAGGTGCCCCTTACCCGGATACAGCACATAGCGACCTTTTACAAGGCGTTTAGCCTGGTTCCCAAGGGGCGCCACGAGATCCACATCTGCATGGGCACCGCCTGCCACGTTCGGGGCGCCTCCCGGCTTCTGGACACCGTGGAGGGCCACACGGGAATCAAGCCGGGGGAGACGGACCTGGAGATGAAGTTCAGCCTGGAGACGGTCAACTGTCTTGGCTGTTGCGCTCTGGGACCGGTCATGGAAGTCGACGGCAAACCTCACGGCAGGATGGCGCCGGCCAAGGCGTTGGATGTGTTGAAAGACTACGAGTAAGGGAAAATTATGCCAAGGATAAACTCTCCCGGGGAACTGGAGGCGGTACGGAAGGAAATCGAGTCGCAGCCGTACAGAAACAAGCCGTGCGTGCTTATCTGCGCGGGCTCGGGCTGCATTGCCTCGGGCGCGGCGGACGTTCTGGCGGCCTTTGGGGCCGAAATTGAAAAAGAGGGCCTTGCGGTCGAGATAGGCACCAAGGGAACCGGATGTCACGGGTTTTGCGAAAGAGGGCCGGTCGTGGTGCTCTACCCCGAAGAGATCTGCTACCTGCAGGTAAAACCCGAAGACGTCCCGGAAATCGTCGCCCTCACCCTGAAAGAAAAGAAGGTGGTGGAGCGGTTGGTCTACGCCGACAAGGCCACGGGCGAAAAGGCGGTCTACGAATCCGAGATTCCCTTCTACAAAAATCAGCAGCGCCATATCATCGGGAGCAACATTCGGATCGACCCCAAGAGCATCGAGGATTACATGGCTCTTGGCGGCTATGCGGCCCTGTCCAAAGCCTTGTGCTTCATGACGCCCGAAGGGGTGCTGGGGGAGATCAAAAGATCGAACCTCCGGGGCCGGGGCGGCGGTGGTTTCCCCACGGGCAGAAAATGGGAGGAATCGCGCAACTCCCCCGGGGATATCAAATATGTGATAGTCAACGCCGACGAAGGAGACCCGGGCGCCTACATGGACCGGTCGGTGCTCGAGGGCAATCCTCATTCGGTGCTCGAAGGGCTCATTATCGGCGGCTTCGCTGTGGGAGCCTGCGAGGGCTTCGTCTATGTGCGGCAGGAATACCCCCTGGCTGTCGAAAACCTTATGATCGCAATCAAGCAGGCCGGCGAGCGTGGTTTTCTCGGCAAAAATATTCTCGGCTCGGGCTTCGATTTCAAAGTCACGGTGCACAGGGGGGCGGGGGCCTTCGTGTGCGGCGAGTCGAGCGCTCTCATGACGGCCATTGAAGGCAAGGCGGGTGAGCCTCGGCCAAAGTACATCCATACGGCGGTAAAGGGTGTGTGGGACAGGCCGAGCGTTTTGAATAACGTGGAGACCTGGGCCAACGTGCCGCTCATCATAAACAAAGGGGCGGACTGGTTCACACAGTTCGGAACCGAAAAGAGCAAGGGCACCAAGATCTTTTCGCTGGTCGGAAAAATCAACAACACCGGCCTGGTCGAAGTCCCCATGGGAACGACGCTTCGGGATATCATCTACAAGGTGGGAGGCGGCATTCCCGGGGGCAGAAAGTTCAAGGCCGTACAGACCGGCGGGCCTTCGGGCGGGTGCATCCCCGAGGAGCTTCTCGATCTGCAGGTCGGCTTCGACGAACTGTCCAAAGTCGGCTCGATGATGGGCTCGGGCGGCATGATCATTATGGACGAAGATACCTGCATGGTCGACGTCGCCAGGTACTTTCTCGAGTTTCTGGCCGACGAGTCGTGCGGAAAGTGCGTTCCATGCCGCGAGGGCATCCGGCAGATGCTCAAAATCCTCACCAACATCACCCGGGGAAAGGGAAAAGAGGGCGATATCGAGCGACTCGAAGAGCTTGCCGAGGTAGCCGGTGAGGCCGCCCTGTGTGCTTTGGGAAGAACCGCCCCCAACCCGTTTTTGAGCACCCTCAAGTACTTCCGGGAAGAATACGAGGCCCATATCCGGGAGAAACGCTGCCCGGCGCTTTCGTGCAAGGAGCTTACCGCCTACTGGATCGACCCGCAGAAGTGCAAAGCCTGTATGATTTGTGCGAGGCAGTGCCCCTCCAATGCCATCTCGGGCGGAAAAAACCTCATTCACATCGTCGAGCAGGAAAAATGCACCCGGTGCGGGACCTGTTTCGAAGTCTGCCCGGCCCGCTTCGGAGCGGTCACAAAGATCTCCGGGGCGCCCGTTCCGCCTCCCGTTTCCGAAGAAGCCAGGACCCTGTCCAGGGAGAGTAAACAAAAATGAGTGAAATTCTTTTGCAGATCGACGGAAAAGAAACCAGGGCAACCGAAGGGATGACCGTTTTGGAGGCGGCGAAAAAAGCGGGAATAGAAATCCCCACACTTTGCCACCACGAAAAACTCGAACCCTACGGGGCCTGCCGCGTGTGTATCGTCGAGGTCGAAACGGGCGGCAGGACACGACTGGTCGCCTCCTGCCTCTATCCCGTCGAACCCGACCTCATTGTACGAACACGGTCTCAAAAGATCGACAGGATCCGCCGGGTGCTGCTTGAGGAAATGCTCGCCCACGCCCCCGATTCCTGCCAACTCGAAGCCCTGGCCAAAGAGTACGGCGCCGACCGGGACCGGTTCGAAAAAGAGGCCTCCTTTTGCATCCACTGCGGCCTGTGTGTTCGCTACTGTGCGGAGATCAAGAAGAAAAACGCCCTGGGCTTCGTCGACCGAGGCGCACGGCGCGAGATAAGCTTCATTCCGCACCTGGCCGCCAAAGAATGCTGGAACTGCAAGGAGTGCTTCGAGCTGTGCCCGACCTCGGCCCTCCAGGCCGCCTACGTACTCGTCCAGGCATTTCGACAGGATTCACAGGATTAAAGAACTAAAGGCAAAGACTTAGACAGGATTACAGGATTTACAGGATTAAAGACAAAGGCTTGGGGGTTTGGAACAGGTCTTTTTACTTCGCGGCTTCGCGTCTTCGCGTGACCAAATGGGGAGGCAAATACTTCAAACGGGATTCCAGGATTTGCAGGATTCGAGGCCTGACTCATAATTTCCTTTGCGCTTTTGCGTGAGCACTGAAAGGGAGGAACATGGAGCTCAAAGACGTTTGCCTGAGACCGTGGGAGGAAGGCTTTAGCCTGCCCGAGAAGTTCAACATGGTGAGCCTCTACCTCGATCGGCATATCGAACAGGGTAGGGGCGACCGGATCGCCATCTATTACAAGGACGCAAAGTATACCTACCGGGACATGTTGGAGCTGACCAACCGGGCTGGAAACGCCTTTTTGAACCTCGGGGTCAAAAAGGGCGACCGGGTGATCATGATGATGTACGACAGCCCCTACTGGGTGGCCGTCTATCTGGGGGTGATGAAAACCGGGGCAGTTCCCGTACCCGTAAACATCCTCGCGACCCCGGACAATCTTGCCTACTTCATCGAAGATTCTCAAGCCTCCGTCCTCGTGGTCGAACAGGATTTGCTGGAAAAAGTGGGGAAGATGACCAGCCCCGGGACCAAAATCGTGGTGCGGGGAGAAAACCCACCAGGTATGGCCTCGCTTTCCGAAATCATCGACGCCGCTTCGCCCGAGCTCGAAACCTATCCGACAAATCAGATGGATCATTCCTACTGGCTCTACACTTCCGGAACGACCGGGCGGCCCAAAGGAGTCATCCACCTCCACAAGGACCTCGTCTATTCGATTGAAATCTACGGCCAGACGATTGGCTTTACGAGCGACGATATATGCTACGGCGTCCCCAAGCTCTTTTTTTCCTACGGGATGAACATGGGGCTGCAGCTGCCCTTCTATTACGGGGCTGCGGTCGCTCTTTGCGAGGACCGGCCTCTGCCCGCGGGCGTTTTGGCAAACCTTGAAAAATATCGCCCGACGACCTTTTTTTCGGTTCCGACCGCCTATGCGCAAATGCTTCAATATCTGGAGGAAAACAACCTCCACCCCGTACTCGATCGCCTGAGGATTTGCCTTTCGGCCGGGGAAGCCTTGCCCGCGCCCATCTACAACCGGTGGTTCGAACGGTTTCATGTCGAGATCCTCGACGGCCTGGGCTCCTCGGAGGTCAGCTGGATCCATATTTCGAGCTATCCGGGCCGGGTGAAGATCGGCTACTGCGGAAATGTGCTGCCCACTTACGAGGTGAAGCTGCTCGACGAACAGGGCATCGAGGTTCCGCCAGGCACGATGGGAGACCTGTGGGTGAAGGGCAAGTCGGTTACCTGCGGTTACTGGAATAAGCCCGAGCAGAACGCGGAGTCCTTTCGCGACGGATGGATCAAGACGGGCGACTGCTGCATACGGGACGAGGAGGGGTATTACGTCCATTGCGGGCGGTCGAACGACACCATCAAGGTGAGCGGCATATGGGTCTCGCCCCTCGAAGTGGAGGCGACTTTACTCGAGCATGAAGCCGTTGCGCAATGCGCTGTTGTGGCAAAGCGCGACGAAAACTCCCTGATAAAGCCCAAAGCCTTTATCGTGCTGCGAAACGGCTATACGCCGGACGAAAAGCTGGCAAAAGAGCTCCAAAATTTTATCAAATCGCGCCTCGCTCCGTACAAATATCCCCGCTGGGTCGAGTTTCGGGAAGAGCTGCCCATGACCGCAACCGGCAAGATCCAGCGCTTCCTGCTGCGCGATAGTTAGTTTCACCGCAGAGACGCACAGGACGCTGAGAAGGCTTTCGGTTGGCCGGTCGCTCACACGGTGAGCGGCCGGCCAACCGAAACTCTGCGCGCCCCTGTCGTTCCTCCCACCCGGCTTTACTTTGAGGCCGCTTCGAGTTACATTCTCCCGTCTACACGGAACCATAGAGATAATTTCGCCCCTCATCGGGGAATCGTACATTCAGTATCGGGGAGCATCATGATCGGTATATCGAAACTTTACTGCGGCACGGTCGAGCCTTCCGACGCGCTGCGCTACGGGCGGCACAGCGGCAAGCTGCCTTCCCATCTGCTGCAGTTTTCCGCGGATAAGACCCCCGTGGTCGTCTGGAATGTGACTCGGCGGTGCAATCTCAAGTGCATTCACTGCTACGCGCACGCTACGGGCGAAGAGGCGCAGGGCGAGCTTTCAACAAGCGAGGGCAAGGCCCTTCTCGACGATCTTGCGGCTTTCGGCTCCCCGGTGGTTCTTTTTTCGGGCGGTGAGCCCCTGGTGCGCCGCGATTTGATGGAACTGGCTCAATACGCGGTCGATAAGGGCATGCGGGCGGTGATTTCCACAAACGGCACCCTGATCGATTCCAAAGTGGCGGCCGAACTCAGGAAGGTGGGTCTATCCTACGTCGGGGTGAGTCTGGACGGACTCGAAGAGGTAAACGACAGGTTCCGGGGCATGAAAGGCGCCTTTCGCCGGGCTTTAGAGGGCATCCAGGCATGCCGGGAGGCAGGCATCAAGGTCGGTCTTCGATTTACGATGAACCGGCTGAACGCCGGTGAGATTCCCGGCATATTCGATCTTCTCGAAAAATATGACATCCCCAGGGTCTGCTTCTATCACCTGGTCTACGCGGGGCGCGGCAGCGAGTTGATCCGGGAAGATCTTTCCCATGAGGAAACCCGCAGGACCGTCGATCTGATAATCGATCGGACTGCGGACCTGCACCGGCGAGGAAAGCCCAAGGAGGTGCTGACCGTGGACAACCACGCCGACGGTCCCTATCTCTACCTCAGAATGGAGCGGGAGAAATCGCCGCGGGCCAAAGAGGTGCTCGAACTTCTCGAGATGAACGAGGGAAACAGCTCCGGGCGCGGGATCGGCTGTGTCAGCTGGGATGGCAGCGTCCATGCCGATCAATTCTGGAGACATTATTCCTTCGGAAATATACGGGAGCGCAAATTCAGCGAAATCTGGACCGATCTATCCAACCCGCTGATGAAGCGGTTGAAGGATAAAAAGCTGTATGTCCGTGGACGCTGTGCCGAGTGCAAATGGCTCCCGATTTGCGGGGGAAACTTCCGGGTTCGCGCCGAGGCGGCCTCCGGAGACCTGTGGGCTTGTGATCCGGCCTGCTATCTGAGTGATGAAGAGATTGCCAGAAAATAGAGTCCAAAGTTTGAAGGTCGCAGGTCGAAAGTCGAAGGTGAGAAGACGAAGGTCACGGCTGTTGACTTTGCGACCTTGGACTTTGTGACTTGCTACTTTTTCAAAGGGGGGGAGCGATCGCGATGGGTCTTTTCAATGCCGAGTCGGTGGTTGTGGTGGGAGTTTCCGAAGCCTTGGACAACCTCGGCAAAAATGTCGTAGCCAATCTCGTCAACTTCGGATACCGCGGGAAGATCTACGCCGTGGGTCCTCGCGGCGGCGAGGTTCACGGCTGCCCGATTTATCGCTCCATAGCAGAATTGCCCGAAAAGGTCGAGCTTGCCGTTATTCTCACGCCCGCGCGCCTGGTAAACGAGATGCTTACCCAATGCGGCGAAAAGGGGGTTCGTTATGCCGTTATCGAAACGGCGGGCTTTCAGGAACGCGGGACCGAGCAGGGCGAAGCGCTCGAGCGGGAAATCCTGAAAACGTGCCGCAAATTTGGCATCCGTTTCGTCGGCCCCAACTGCGTGGGAACCGTAAACACGGCCAACAACCTCTATACTCCCTTTACCGTTCTTTCGGTCCCATATCGGCGCGGAAGGATAGGGGTATTTGCGCAAAGCGGCGGGGTGGGTTTGAGTCTTGTAGAAAGACTGGGCCGCTGCGGGGCGGGGGTCAGCAAGTTCGTAAGCATGGGCAATAAGCTCAGTCTCGATGAAGCGGACTACCTCGCATTTCTGATGGACGACCCGGAAACCGACATAATCTACTTCTACCTGGAAGGCTTCAAGAACGGACGAGCCTTTGCGGAATTGGCAAAACGGTGCGAAAAGCCGATCGTTTTGCACAAGTCCAACACAAATCCGGCCAGTCTTGCGATTGCCCATTCCCACACCGCTGTGCTCGCAGCCGACGATTCGGTCGTCGAAGGCGTCTGCCGGGAATGCGGCATCCTGAGAGTCCATTCCCTTTCCGAAGCCCTCGGGGTGCTCAAAGGCTTGTCGCTTCCACCGCTAAAGGGGAAAAACCTCGCCGTCGTATCCCGTTCGGGCGGCCATGCGGTGGTGATCGCAGATGCCTGCGCGGCAGCCGGCTTCGAGCTCCCCCCGCTTGAGAGCCACATCATCGACTTTGCCCAAAACCACTCCCGTGCCGGCGTCATCCAGTTTGGAAATCCGCTCGACCTCGGGGATATCTACGATTTTTCCTTCTATTTCGACCTGGTGGAAATGGCGCTCAAGCAGGAAAACATCGACGGTGTCATATTCATGCAGGTATCCCAGATGATGCTCGAGGCGCAGTCGACGCGGGAGTTGTTGGAAAAACTCTCGGAGCTTTCCGTGCGGTCGGGAAAACCGGTTGCGACAGTGGTGGAAATTCCGTTTCCGGAGCGCGTGCGCCTGGAAGAAAATTCGAGCACGCCCTTTTTTCTCGATCCGGTGGAAGCCGTGCAGGCCCTTGCCGCCCCGTTTCAAGTCCGGAAAACCGTCGCAGCGCTTAGCTCCCGAAAGGCGCCCGCGGAGTTAAACATCGTAGAAATCGAGAAGTGGTTTTCCGGGATTCAAAGCCGGAACCGACAACCGCTGCTTCACGAAGCACTTCGCCTGATCGAGCTTGCGGGAATTCCGACAGTCCCCTGGCGCATGGCGAACGACCCGGAGAGCGCGGTGAGAACGGCCGGGGAGCTGGGATTTCCGATGGCGTTAAAAGCGGTTGCGCCTTCCCTCCTGCACAAGAGCGACAAGGGGGCGCTGGCCCTCGATATTGCCGATGCGGAGTCGCTTCGAAGCGAATTCGCCCGACTCAGCAACCTGTCCGACGACATCACGGGCATCGTTGTGCAAAAGATGGCGCCCGCGGCGCGGGAACTCGTGATCGGAGGCAAGATGGACCCCTCCTTCGGGCCGGTGGTTCTCGCAGGCCTTGGCGGCATCATGGTCGAGGTCCTAAAAGACGTGAGCATCCGCCTGGCGCCCCTCGGCCCCGACGAAGCTCTGGAAATGCTGGGGGAGTTGTCCGGCAGCCGCATTCTCGGCCGGTTCCGGGGCATGCGGGAAGCCGACCGTAAAGCCGCTGCCCGTATCCTTTCGCAACTCTCCGTGCTGATGAGCCGTTTCCCGCAGATCCGCGAAATCGATCTCAACCCCGTGAGCCTCCTCGATGCAGGGGAAGGCGCCCTGGCCCTGGATGCGAGAGTGTTGGTCGGTGAAGGGTGAGCAGTGAAGAGCGAGTCTGAGCAGCCTCGAATTTATGGCTGAGAGGCCTGGCTCCCTGGAGCCCCTGTCACCATAACGTCTTTCCGGACGGAGGCTAACCAGCAACCAGCAACTAACAACTAGCAACTAACAACTCGGGGGCCTCCGCCGCATCGGCAACTCTCATTGCCAGGGTCCGGATTTGCGCGGCGATAAGGCCCACCCCCGCCCCGGCCTCACCCGCATGCGCGGCTTCCACGGCGGCGTTAAGAGCCAGTAAATTCATCTGCAAGGCTATCTCGTCGATTGTTTTCATGGCAGCATGATTTCTCCTCGATAAAGCTATCGGAAAAAATCCGCTTTCCCCTCACTCTTTTTTGCATCTACGCCCCTCTTTTTTTCGCGCACGCGGGGGAAAGAATTTGACAGCGGCCATACATTCACCTTATATTCACCTCACCACCCCGGACCGCCCGGCGCCTGCAAGACGAGCGGCCCGGCCGGCTGTGAACGGATTCGCAAAGTGTTCGGAGAAAAACGATGAGCGTGGACCTGTACGTAGTGAAAAGAAGATCGGTGGAGGTGCTTTCCCGGCACGTGAAAACCGTACGGTTTCTCCAGTTGGCGGTTGAAAACGCGCTTGCGCAGGATTCGCAGATGTTGGTGGAGGCGGCGGTGCGGAGCGCCCGCAGGGAATGGGAAGAACTTGACGAGCTGCCGCAGTTTGTTGTGCAGGTTGGGAAAACCGGCTTTGCGGGCCCCGGGGCGCCAATTTTCAAGTGGCCCTTCTTCAAGCGGTCCTACTGCTTCGATCACGAGCTTGCGGCGCCTTTTGGCTATCTCGGGGAACGGGGCGTCCGGGGCTTTTGTTTCCGAACCCCGGTGGAACAGGCCTGCATAAACGTCTCCGAGACGGCGCGGCGCATCGATGAAGGCTCGGCGACAGTCTACAAGAACTTCTGGCAGGGTGAGGTCTTTGTGTCCGGGGAAGAGTTTCTGCGGGCCAGGGGGCAGGGTATGCAACCGGGAGGCGAAAAGGCCGTGTCGCCACGGGCACTGAAGATCCTGGATCTCATCAGGTTCATCCAGGAAAAGGGGAAAAGCGCTTCGCCCGCAGACCTGCATTTTCTCGGGTCGCTGCGGGAGAAAGCGGCGCAGCTTGGCTGCACCTGTTAATTTGCTACCAGGGAGGTTATTCCATGGTCGGACTCACTCCGGCGCAGGACCGGGTATACCGGTTTGTGAAGGACTATATGGACCGGCACGGCTATGCGCCCTCGTATGAAGAGATCCGGAGCAGTCTCGGGTTTCAGTCTTTGAACGCTGTCTTCAAGCACCTGAAACAGATCGAGGAAAGGGGCTTTCTCAAGATTGCCCGCAAGAACAGTAAACGCGCTATGGAACTCGTGCCGGTTCGCTCCGGCAGCGAAGCGATTCCTTTTCTGGGGGTCGTTGCGGCCGGAACGCCCATCGAGGCCGTCGAGATCCCCGAATCCATCGAGGTGCCCGACACTTTCCTGGGAAACGGAACCAATTTCGCCCTGCGGGTCAGGGGCGATTCCATGATCGACGATGGAATCCGCGATGGCGACATTCTGATTATCACGAGACAGCCCCGGGCCGAAAACGGGCAAACGGTGGTAGCCCTGGTAAACGGGGAATCGACGGTCAAAAATTTCTACAACCACGGGAAGGAAATCGAGCTTCGCCCCGCCAATGAGACCATGGAGCCTATCCGGGTAGCAGCCGATGAGGTGGAGCTTGTCGGGGTGGTCGTGGGGCTTTTGAGAAACTACCGCCGGGGCGCGCGCTCGTAGCGCACGATCACTGAGATAGCGGCCCGGGGATGCATTGCATGAATGGTTGCCTCATTCGACCAGCCCCTCCAGAGGCGAACGATTCATGATATGTATCTTCCGTTCTTTCGGATCAGACAAACCGTGCTGTCTTTCAACGCCTCCGCGTAACAGTGATAGATGTTCGAAAAGAGGCTGGCCTCTGCGAGGGTCCGGCCTTCGCCGGCAATTTCAATAGAAACCTCCTTCCCTTTCGGGGACACTCTGTAGAGACGGACCGTCCCGGTCAGGACCGCAAAAAACCCCCGGGCAACATCGCCCGGGGAAAATAGAAGCTCCCCCTTCCTGATCGAGATCTGCTTCGAGATCGCTTCGACACATGAGATATGTTCTGCGGAGAGGCTTGAAAACAGGGGGAATTTTTCCAGCATGAATACTCCTTTCACTACTCTCTCCCATTCCTCTACCAAATTCGGCCAAATAAGATCGGAGCGTATGATCAAAATCATATCCATCTTTGGCGCGTCATTCTATAGTGATGCTGTGTCGGCGGCATCCATATTTTGAAATCCCGGAAAAAAACCCATGAATGGAGACACATTGGAAAAATCGGGGACCACGGGCCGGCTGAACGGAAAAAAGCGCAGCAGGCTGCTCAAAGCTGCCGTTTTACTTTTTTCCTCTTTCTTCGCCCTGGCGTCCCTGGCCGTTGCAGACCCCGGAGCAGAAACCTCGCCTAACTTCGATTACCGATCTCTTTCCTTAGAAGATTGCCTTTCCCTGGCTCGCCGGTATAACCCCGCCCTGGGGGGGGCCGTCGAAAAAATCCGGGAGCTCACTGCCGACTACCGCGCGGCAAGGTCTCAGTTTTTCCCGCAACTTATCTCGTTGGCCCACTATGAAGGACTGGAGCCGAATCGGCTGGCGCCGGGAGGCTCGACCGGACCACAGCGTGCCGATTTTAACGGGGAGGAAGCATTTGCGGGCATTTCCGCGACACAACTGCTGTTCAACGGCGGACAGACCTACTACAACACAAAAGCGGCGAAGATAGGGGCGCAGGCGCAAAAGCAGGCGGCGCTCAGCACGGGGGATGGAGTGGCCTACGAGGTAACCCGGGCCTTCTACCGGCTGCTGGAGGCCAAAGAAAGCGTCAATGTGGCTCGGGAAGCCCTGGACCAGCGGGAGAAGTTTTTAAGCCTAACGCAAACCTTTTTCAAGGCCGGAAAAGTCACTAAGCTTGATTTCTTTCGGGCCAAATCCCAGGTCTCAGAGGCGAAGCAGGCGATGGTCACAGCACAAAACGCTCTCCGGCTTGCCCGGGAAATTCTGGCCAGAACAATAGGTTTGAAGGATCGGATTGTAGTGGATATCCAGGGCCGGCTGCCTCGTTCATTTGCTCCCGCACCCGGCATAGATTCGCTGTGGGGCCAAGCCCTCGAACACAATCCCGAGATCAGGGAATTGAACCTGCAAATAGAACAAAGCGAGGCGTTGGTCAACGCCGCAAAGGGAAGCTATTATCCGACGCTTAGCCTTGAGGGAGATCTTGGAACGCGTCACCAGGATACGGCGGGGACCAAAGGGGAGTGGATTGCCGGCGTATTGGTATCGTTACCGCTTTTTGAAGGCGGACTAAGAAAGGCGCAGGTCGCGGCAGCCGATTCAAGGCAGATTCAGTCAATCGATAAAAAGCGTGACAGGCTGAACAGCCTGAAGATCGACCTTGCAACGGCCTGGCAGGATCTGGAGAACGCAAGAAACGGAGTGATCGACACCCGGCAGACTGTGGCCACCAATGAAGAAGCATACGCGAGCGCCCGGGCGCTCTACCGAAACGGCAAAGCCATCGGGCTGGATGTGCTCCAGGCCCAGGTAGACCTCACCGCTTCCCGGTTTACCCTCGTAAAGTACAAGGCGGACTATGAGGTCGCACGGGCACGGATCAGTCAGGTCCTGGGGGCCCCTTTGCCGGGACCACTTAAGAAGTGAGGGTAAGGAATGAAACTTCCGGGCGGGAAAAAATTGGCAGCCGGCGTTATCGCCGCACTGATCGCGATTTTTGGTCTCTACAGATTTTTTCTCTATCGTACCCCCGTTGCCGTGGCCATCGTGAAGAAGCAGCAAATCCGCGACATCGTCCAGGGACCGGGCACGGTGCAGTCAAGGGTGCCGGTAGCGGTGAGCGCAAAGATTACGGGCATTGTCGAAAAACTCTATGCCGACCAGGGAGACAGGGTAAAGAAGGGTCAGCTTATAGCCGAACTCGATTCCGCCGAACTAAGACACCGCGAAGCTTCCGCCCGATGGGCGCAAAGCCGCGCACAGCGCGACCTGGCCCGCGCAAGAGCAGATCTTCTCAAATCACAGGCGAACCTTCTCCTGGCTCAAAGCAATTACCAGAGGGATTTGGAAGTTTTTAAGCCGGGATATATCTCGGCGGCAGCATTCGATATAACAAAAGCCGCCCTCCGGGTGGCCCAAAGCGATGTCGCAGCGAATGAAGCGACCGTGAAAGCGTCCAAAGCGGCGCTTAGCCAGGCGGAGTCGGGGACCGGTACGGCAGAGGCGCTCCTGAGCTATACGCGCATCCTGGCGCCCATGGACGGAATGATCACCGTCCGAACTGCCGAAATTGGGGACACCATCAATCCCGGTACTCCCATTTTTCAGATGGTCGACTACCAGATATGGGCCGCCTCCTGGATAGACGAGACGAAGCTTGGTTTACTCAAGGTCGGTCAAAGAGCTCTGATTACACTGCGTTCGGGAATATCCTATCCCGGCGAGGTAGTCAGGCTGAACAGTCAAGCCGATACCGTCACCCGGGAGCTCGAAGTGGACGTAAAATTCGATCGACTGCCCGAGCCTGTTACAATCGGGGAGGAAACCGAAGTCTATATTGATACCGGCCGCCAGACCGCCCTGGCCGTCCCGCTTTCCGCCATAACGAAACGAAACGGGGCGAAGGGGGTGTTTGTTTCCGCCGCCGGCCGCGCGAAATTTTGTCCGGTAGCCCCGGGATTGGTTGGCGGAGGACGGGCCGCTGTGTTGAAGGGGTTGCACAACGGAGAGCTGGTGATTATCAACCCCGCCGGAATGGAACCGGGACAGAAAGTGCGGCCGAAAATCATTGCCGATAAGGATGAGTGATGGACCTGGCAATTGAGGATCTGAGGCATCACAAAGGCCGGTTTATTGCCACGGTGATAGGCGTGGGACTGCTCTTCGGGATCGTTCTGGCGATGAACGGTATTTATCGCGGCGTTATTTACGAAGGCACCGCCCTGATCAAGGTGACCGACCCGGACCTTTGGGTTGTCCAAAGAGATCGGGGCGGACCCTTCAATGAGCAATCAAGCCTGTCCGAATTTTTCCACTACAGCGTCAAATCGATTCCGGGAGTCGAAAAGGCGAGTCCCTTCATCACTTACACCGTGGAAAGAATGGTGGACGGCAAAAGCAACCATTTCAGCATAGTGGGCTACGATATTTTTGGAGGCCTTGGCGGGCCGAAAAAGATCGTCGCCGGCAGACGGATCGAGCAGGCCCATTATGAGATGGTGGCCAACGTCAAACTTGGCGTGCATCTCGGGGATAGTATCCCCCTGGGGCTTCACACCTACAGGGTGGTCGGCCTCACAAACGATGCCGTGGACCCTGACGGCGACCCGATAGTTTACCTATCTTTGCACGATGCCCAGGAAGTTCTCTATCAGCCGGATAACGAAGAGGTGCGAAACGAACGGCAAAGGCTTCTCAAGACCCTTTCAGCGCAGAGCTGGCTGACTCCGGATAAGGCACAGAAACTGCTTGGCCCCCTGCAGCCCGACACTCATATCATAAACGCCGTTCTGGTCAAATTGAAGCCGGGAGTATACCGGCAGGAGACCGCCCGCAGGATAGAAAAATGGCTCTACCTCAACGCCTATACAACCAGACAGGAAATCGGGCTTGTGATGAAGGGCAGGCTGACCAAAATGACAAAGCAACTCCTGCTCTTCAGAACCCTTCTTCTCATTATCTCCGTAGTCATAATCTCGCTCGTGATCTATACGTTTACGATGGAAAAAATTCGAAGCATCGCCGTAATGAAACTGATAGGCGCGCCGAACCATGAAATCGTGAGGCTGGTGATGGAGCAGTCGTTGCTCCTAACTATCAGCGCCTTTCTGTTCGGCTTAATCATGATAAGCAACACCTACTCGAAGTTTCCAAGACTCATCCTCCTGCTTCCCGGAGATGATGTCATAACATTCTCAATAGCGTTGGTCGCGGGCATTATTGCAAGTCTTCTCGGCCTGCGGCGAGCGCTCAAAACCCAGCCCTCTATGGCTTTGGGCGGATAAATGGAAATCCTGAAAATAGAAGGTCTGAGTAAAACTTTCGGCTCCGGACACCTGGAGGTGCACGCCCTGCAGGACATAAACCTTTCGGTCTATCCGGGCGAGTTGGCCGCGCTGCTGGGCCCGAGCGGTTCGGGCAAGACTACCCTGCTCCTTTGCATAAGTCTGATTCTGGAACCTACCGCAGGCAAGATCACCTTTGAGGGCCGGCCGATCTTCCAGAAGAGTGGCTGGGCCGGGGTCGATGTCCGTCGTCTTCGGCGCGAAAAGGTGGGGTTCATCTTTCAGGCCCACAATCTCATTCCGTTTCTTACCGCAAAACAGAATGTGCTTCTGCCTTTACATCTCACGGGAATAAAGGGGAA
This sequence comes from Syntrophobacteraceae bacterium, assembly GCA_049964955.1. Taxonomy (GTDB): domain Bacteria; phylum Desulfobacterota; class Syntrophobacteria; order Syntrophobacterales; family Syntrophobacteraceae; genus SbD1. Next base: position 19,088 of record JBMFWU010000029.1, on the reverse strand, counting down.
AAAGGCTGAGAATCGTGTGATGGAGCTGCTCGAATATATGGAAATCGCCAACCACGCCGACACTCTCCCGGCTCTACTCTCAGGCGGCGAGCAGCAGCGTGTTGCCATAGCGCGTGCGCTGGCCAACACCCCGCGCCTGATCCTGGCGGACGAACCTACGGCTTCTCTTGACACCGCCAGGGGAACAAAAGTAATGGAGATACTGACAAAGATCGCGAGGGAAAATAGGACCGCTGTGATCGTGGTGACTCATGACGAACGGATGATAAAGGGGTTCGATCACGTCTACCGCTTGAAAGACGGAAGCCTGGAACGGGGTGCCAATGCCGATGGATAGAGCCGGCGCAGATGGGATAGAAAATACTCACAAACCAATTGTGTCGCCCGATGAACCAAGGGTCAAGCTTCGGCACATTGCCCGAACATTTCTTGGCATCGGCCTGGCATCCTTCAGTCTGGCCGCCCTGGGAGAGGCAAAAGAGTGGGTGACCACAAAAAGAAAGTGGTTCACCGCCGAGGAATACTTGCAAGGGCTCGGACTTGCTCAACTATTGCCTGGCGCACCCACGGTAAATCTTTCGTCCTATCTGGGTTTTCGGCTTCGAGGGCTTCCCGGAGCGGCGGTAGCCACCGTCTGCTTTCTGACCCCCTGCTTTCTGCTAATGCTCTTCCTTTCCTATCTCTACTTTCAATATGGCGAGATGGCCGTAGTTTCAGGGCTTTTCCGCGGTCTGGGCGCACTGGTAATCGGCCTTGTCTTCAATACGATTCTCAACCTGTGGAGATCCGGCGTAAGGACCTCTTTCAATTGGCTGATGGCCATTTGCGGTTTCGCAATGGTCTTTTGGTTCAAACTGGGAATTATCGGGATTCTTCTCATCGCCGGTGGTGCAAGTCTTGCCATGGTCTTGCTCGAATTTCGGTTTCCCGCTCTCGCTCGTTGGTCGGGAGACTGGAACGGGCTGAAAAAGAATAGTGTTGTTCCTTCCCCTTCGCCCGATTACCAATCCCGAAGTGCATCCGATTTCCTCTCGGCATGCTGCCGGGCGCCTTTGCCCACAGGCTGGCGCAGCATGACTTCCTTGCTTGTCTTGCTTGCCCTGATGTTTGCAGCCGATCTGGCGATCATTGGCCTGTGGCCCGAGATAATGCGTATGGGGAGCAGCTTCCTGCGAATCGGCGCTCTGACTTTCGGCAGCGGTTACGCTATGCTCCCCTTCATTCAAAACACGGTGGTCACTCAATTCGGCTGGCTCACCAACCGGCAGTTCGCGGTCGCATTGGCGTTAAGCCTGATAACCCCCGGCCCGGTGACAATCATCGGGGTATTTATCGGCTACAGGGTGGCAGGTATACCGGGAGCAGTCGTTGGAATGGTAAACATGTATCTTCCTGCCTGGGCCATGACGACCGTAGTGGCTGCTCCCTACGCCAGGGCCGGCCAGGCGGTCCATGTTAAAAAGGTGATAAGCGGCATCGTGGCAGCCTTTATCGGAACCCTGGTGGTGGTATTGATAAGGCTTTCAGTCAACACGCTGGTCGATATTCCCACGATCGCCATGGCGGCCGGCGCCTTCTTCGTGCAACGATTCAGCAAGGTGGACACGGTGTGGATCGTGCTTGGCGGCGCTTTAGTTTCACTCGCGGTTTTCCATTGATCGGGATAAACGCATGCGGCCGCTGTTCACTCGTCCAGAAAAAGGTCGGGGTGCAGCCTGCCGGTAAAATCCGGATCATAGGCGTAACGGTCGAAGTCGGTGATACCCGACTGCCTCAGCAAATCCTCGTCGAGGAGGATCTGTCCTGTCAGGCTCTCGCTTGGGGCGGTAAGTATCCGGTATGCGGCCTCGGCGACAATTTCCGGCTTCCGACAGACTTTGAGAGTGTTCCGGTCGCCTACGGCGAACTCGATGGCGGCGGTGGCAATGATCGTTTTGGGCCACAGGCAATTGACCGCGATGCGATATTTTCGGAATTCTTCGGCCATACCAAGGCTCAGCAAGGTCATGCCGTATTTGGACAAGGTGTAGGGCGCATGGTCGCGCAGTCCGCCGCTTTTCAGATGGAGAGGGGGCGCCATGCTCAGGATGTGCGGGTTGGACGCCTGCCTGAGGTAGGGAAGAGCTGTCTGCGAGCAGACAAATACGGCACGGGAATTGACCTCCTGCATGAGATCGTAGCGCTTTACCGGAGTCTTTTCGACCGGGGTCAGGCTGATCGCCCCGGCGTTGTTTACGAGCGCGTCGATTCCGCCGAATCTTTGCACCGCCGCCTCAACCATCGCCTGGACCTGTTCCTCTATTCTCACGTCTACCTGCACAGCAAGGGCTTCGCCGCCGGCTGCCCGCACTTCCTCGGCCACCGTGTGGATGGTGCCCTGCAGCTTCGGGTGGGGCTCGGAGGACTTTGCCGCAATGACCAGGTTGGCCCCGTCGCCTGCGAATTTGAGGGCCATGGAACGCCCGATGCCCCGACTCGCGCCCGTAATGACGATGGTTTTTCCGCGCAGATCAGCCATTTCTTTTTTCTCCCTGCCCGAAGCTCAGCGATTCGACAGTTTCAGCTTTATCCTTACCTGCTCTTTTTCCGTATCGATCAACTCGCCCACTCTAGCCAGCAGCTTTCTGCCTTCCGACCAGTGCCCTCCGGCTACCACCAGGAACTCCCCGTTAAGGGCGCTCACCTCTACAGATGGCATCTCGTTCATCAGCACGTTTTGCAGCCGGGCTGCAAGGTAGCACAGACGCATGGCTTTGCGCGATTGTGCCGTAGTCTGAAAACATGGCAGTTTTGCCGCAATCGCGAGAATTTCCACGGCCTGGTCCAACCCGACAGCGCTGACATTGAGCGCCAGATCGTAGAGCAGCGAGTCGGTCGTATCGACTCCGAAAAGATAATACCCCCAGCGCAAGCGTGCTTCGTCGTCTTTTAACAGTGCCCTTTTCGCATCTTGAGCCGAAATAAATTTGCACCGCATCTCTTCGGCAATCCGGTCCTCCATGTCGGCGAGAATTCTGACCTTCAACACGTGGGGGATACCGTTTACAAAATAATGGCCGCCAAGTCCGTGATAGACAATCCTGTCAGTTTGAAGAACGTTCAATATGGCCTCACGGAAGTAGGACACATACCGTTGCTTCCCATTCGAAAAGCGGTCGAATGCGGTGGGAGCGTCATGGACGGCGCGCACCAGAGTCATCTCGGGAATGTTAAAGAGTTTCGAAGCCTCAAGGATAATCTCCCGGGACAGACAACCATAGCCCAGCCTGGCTGCGAGCTTCTCCGCAACTTCCCTTCCATGGCTGTATGAACCTCGTGAGATGGTGATTACCGGCATCTGCTTTCGATTTCCCGTTTTCGATCAACATTAAAGAAGTATTTGTATAAGCGTAATCGATGTGGAAATCAATGCGGCTGAGACTTCTCAGGTATGTGAATGGTGAACCGGGAGCCCTTGTCGGGTTCGCTGTAAACCTCGATTTCCGCCCCGTGCGCATGCACTATCGCCTTCACAAGGCTGAGACCCAAACCGAGCCCCCGCTGCGACCGGCTCTTATCGATCCTGTAGAGGCGATGCCAAATTTTGGGGACCTCGTGATGCGGAATGCCTTCTCCCGTGTCCTGGACGCTTATGACCACCTCGCTCTCCGTGCGGTCTCCTCTGATAGTTACACTTCCTTCGCACGGCGTGTATTTGATTGCATTATCGATCAGGTTCGCCAAGACTTGCCCCATACGGATCGGGTCGATGCGGATGAAGATATCCGGAGCGCACTCGGTCGATAGTGTGATGTTTTTGTCATCGGCTGCGTAATCAAAGAGTTGGACCGTATCCTCAAACATCTTGAGCAGATTTACCTCTTCCAAAAAAAGCGGCATTACGCCTGTTTCGGCTTCGGATATGTCCATCAGAGCATCGACCAGAGTCAGGATCCGCTCGGATTCTTCAGCACAATCCATGAGGGCTTCCTGGAGCCCGTCTTTGCCCTGATCGCTTTGCAGCGCTTCCTCGATCGCGCCCCGCATCCTGGTAAGCGGCGTACGCAGGTCGTGGGCCACATTGTCGAGGCAGCCGCGCATACCGCTAATGAGCGTCTCGATTCTTTCGAGCAACCGGTTAAAGAGCACTATCAGGTCCTCGAGTTCGTCATTTTCCGGGACCCGGTCGCGCATCTTTCCGGTATCTATGATGAGATCGACTATTTCGACCAGCGAGTGAATGGGTCTCAAGGCACGATAGGAAAGAAAGGCCCCTCCGGCAAAGCCCAGAAGAACGACCGGGATCAAGACGGCGAGGAATGTCTCCCGAAATTGATGAAGGAGCAACTGCCGGCCTTGTATACTCTTTCCCACCTGAAGCAGAAGGCTGCCGGGCAGACCGGCCGACAACGCCACGGGCGGGAAGTAGCCGCTGCCCGTTATCAGATCGACAACCCTCGGGCGAGGCGGCTTTCGGTCGAGATATCGGTAATCAAAGGCTGTTTCGGCATCGGGTACGCTTAAGAAAACCGTCTTGTTGTCAGGACCCGAGATACGCACAAAAAAGGAGATCCGTTTGTCCGTTATCCGGTCCGCGCGAATCACCGCATCAAGTAATTTGGCCCCACCCGCCTGGTAGGCGCCAACATATTCGGCTATCTTGGCCCGCAGGATCTCCCGGTCTTTATGGTTTACATAGGAGGAAAAGGAATAAAACATGATCCCGAAGGAAAGAATGGAGCTCAAAGGGAAGATAATCGAATACCAGATCGTTATGCGGAAGGCAATGGAACCCCGCAGACGATAGAGCGATCTAAACCGCATGGCAACTCCAAGAAAAACAACTGACCGGGATTTCTGCTTTTCACGCGATTAAAGCATAATTCCGGCTTTTTGAAAACTCTCCCGGTCTTTCGAGAGCCAATGCATGTTCGCACTCGCAGCACCCCGTTTCTCCGTTCGCGGCGTCTTCAGTCGTACCTTTATCCCCACCGACCTGTTCTCTCCGAGTATCTGTTCCACCCGGTCCATGACCTTCATGGCCTGTTTCCAATACCCCTCGGTGCTGAGGGTAATATCTCCGTCTTCCACCGCAACGTTGACAAAGGGAGTTTCCTCGGCGAGCAAGGCTTGCACCCGGGCTGCCAGGCAGAGCATCCGCATCCTGTTCCCGGAGTCCCCGGTGGGCTGGAAACAACCTCTTCGCGAGGCCTCGGCGATAACCTCGACTGCCTCCTCCACCGTCATGGTGTTCATGGAAATGACCAGATCGTATTGGAGGGGGTCGGTCAAATCGATCCCGTGGAGATACCTGTACCAGTTGAGGCGGGTTGGCGCCAACCGCTGGTCCCTCTCGGGATTGATTCTAACCCGGATCGCATGGGAGACCCCCCGGAGGAAGGTATGAGCGGCAAATCCATGGTAGACGGCATTGTCCTCTTCGAACCTTTCCAGAAACGCTTGCCGAAGATATGCCAGATATTTTTCCCTGCCGTTTTTCATGCGGCCAAGGGCCAGGGGGTCATGATCCGCTGCCCGGAATAGATCCGCCCGGGGACCGTCGCCGTCAACCAGATCCTTGAAGACCGATTCTCGGCAAATGGATCGGTATCCCAATTTGAGGGCCAGCTTCCCCGCCACCTCTTCCCCATGACGTTCCGATCCCCTCGAGATGACGATCAGGGGCATTAGTCGCTCCTTTCCCCGGAGAACCTCGCCTTAGGCTTCGACCAACTCCTCACCGGTCAGAACCTGGAGATGCGAGTACACGTGGGCGAACTTTTCCGCTGCAGACATGACGATCAGATAATCGCCCGGATAGATGGTGGTGTGGCCGGCCGGGATCAACTCGGTGTCCCCCCGTCTGATACCTACCAAAAGAGAGTTATCGGGCCATTTGACCTGACATACCATGCTGTCGCAAATCGGCGCTTCCAGACCGACCACCTTTTCTATGATATGCTTTTCCTCGGCATAGCCTTCCTGAACGGTCAGCGGCGCCGCCGTTGCCTTCTTGAGCATGCGATTGAGCAAAACGTCATAAATCGGTTTTGCCTGGCCGATCAGGTCGCTCGCGACATAAGCGGACATGCATACCATGATCAAAGGCAAAAGCTGCTCCATCCCGCCCGTCATTTCCATGATGAGAATGCTCGCGGTGATCGGCGCCCTGACAATGGCGCTGAAGTGGGCCGCCATGGCAAAGATGATGAAGTTGTTGATGTAAATGGGTTCAAGGTGCAGGTACCTGGCCAGAAGGCCGCCGTACACATTCCCCAGTACTGCGCCGATCGCTAGAAGCGGCATGAAAATGCCGCCCGGAACGCCCGTTCCGTAGCTCAGCAGGGTAAAGAGAAATTTAACCGCAAAAATGACCAGAAGAAGAACAAGAGCATAATGCATCTGGGGGAGCGCATTGATCAGCCGGGCGCCGCCGCCCAGTACCTGGGGCAAAACAAACCCCAGGAATGCGGCGCATAGCAGCGGCAGAACCGGCTTTAGCCTTTCAGGCACCCAGTGGAGGCTGCCGTAAAATTCCTGGGATTTGATCAGACCCGAGTTGAACAACAGCCCCGAAACTCCGACTATGACTCCCAGGACCAGGACATGGAGGTAATAGTGAAGGGGCAGCACCGGCAGTTTTTGAAAGGCGAATACCGTCTCCCGGCCGCAAAAAAAACGGGTGATACAGTTTGCGGTAACCGAGGCGGCAACAGTGGACGCCAAAACAACCGGGGAAAAGTTTTTGTGCAGCTCCTCCAGGGCGAACACAACGCCTGCCAGAGGAGCGTTAAAGGCCGCAGAGAGCCCCGCGCTCGCTCCGCACGAAAGCAGATATTTCTCCTCGATGCCGGGGCGTTTGAGAATCCGGCTAACCCCCTGGCCCGCCGCGGCGCCCAACTGCACCGAGGGACCTTCCCGGCCAAGGGAAAGGCCCGCCCCGATTCCCAATACACCGCCGAGAAACTTCGCCCCCAGTACCTTCATCCAACCCGGGGCCGGCAACACTCCGGCCAAAATGCCCTTCACCTGGGGAATGCCGCTTCCGGTGGACATCGGCACCTTCTTGATCAGCCAGGCCAGAACCACTCCAATACCCGTCAGGCAAGCAAGCCACACAGCGGTCCACAAAAATGCGCTCGAGCTCAAAAAGGCGAAGAGTCTGTCTCTTTGGGGACTTATCCAGGCCAGGGCCAGTCTAAAGCAGACAACGACCGCCCCGGCAAACACTCCGGTCAATATCCCCCCCAAAAAAAGCTTGAGGCGGAAATCATGCCAGTGCTGCAGCAGGTTTTTCGTATAGGAAGGTCTCGATCCATTTTCCGACATTCTGAAGCATCCCCATTGGAAATCATAAACAGGTCGTGTGTGAGCTACCGAACCCCCAAACCAAACCCATCACCCGAAGCCCTTGCGCCAAATTCCGCGGCCTCGGATTTTTGCCATTATTCTTCGACTGCAACAGCGCTTTCACTCTTTGGAGTGAAAACCTCCTTCATCCGGGAAATGGTGCTGCCGATCGAGGCGGGCGACTTCCTGATCAGCAGGGCCACGTTCAAGGCGATACTGACAAGGCAAACGATCCACACCACAGTCGTGAGGGAGCCCGAGCTCAAAAGAGCAAGCAGTTTTTCTTTCTGGGGACCCGCCAGGTGTCCTACGAGTTGCTCGACCGCCAGTGCCAGGATCAATACCCCGAAGCTCTTGCGCAAAATGGCCGTAGGCATGCGCCTGTTGACGAAGGTGCCAAACAGGCTGCCCGGCAATATTCCGAGCACCAGAGGAATGCCGAGTATCCAGTGAATCGAGGAAGCGTGTTCCAAACGTCCGCTCAGCCCGAAAAAGCCCGCCAGCATGACCAGGGCCAAACCGGTGGAGATAGCCGCTCGGGTGGGGATTCTGAGAAAAACGATCATGAACGGCACCAGTATCGTGCCTCCCCCGATACCGCACATGCCCGCCAGGAAACCTCCCGCCAGGCAGCCAAGAACTGCTTGAGTCAAGGAATATTGAGGCATTTCCGTATTCTCGTTCTTAATCGGCCAGAGCATCAAACTACCGACCAGGAATAAGAGCAGGATAAACGTTATCATGATGATATTCTGCGGCAAATAGAACTGGACCATTCCTCCTGCCAATGCCCCGATCGATGCGCCGGCGCCCGTCAGGAGCACCAGCTTCTTATCGATCTTATAGTGCCGGCCATGGGCCCAAAAGCCGATGACTCCGGCCACAAAGACGAAAAGAGTGGTAAGCCCCGTGATTCCATGCATTCCCAGGTTCAAATGCACGCTCTTCTGAAAGAATAAAATGACAGGGATAAGGATTATGGCGCCTCCTATACCCAAAAGACTCGATAAAAAAGACCCGAACAAGCTACAGGACAGCAAAAACATCCAACTTAGAGCCATTTTTCCACCTCCGGATGAATTGATTAACGGACGAACAACTGCACTCCATTCACTATTCAGCATGTCTATCCCGCATTACATGATCGCAGTTTGAGTTGAAGTCCCGCTTTCTCACAGTCCATAGCCCCATCGACTCTCGCGATGAGCTTTTTTTCATCCCCCCAGTACCCCCCGCCGGAAACAACAATTTCACCCTCTTCGATGCTGACTTTGGCCGAAGGCATGGTTTCGAGGAGAAGCACCTGCACCCGGGCGGCCAGCATCCGGGTCTCGATAGCCTTCCGGGATGCCTCGGTTGCCTGGAAGGAAGGCTGGGTCGCCGTCTTTGCGATCATCTCCACGGCATCTTCCGGACTCATGTTACCGATATGAATGATCAGGTCGTACCAGCCGGGATCGTTGGTATCTATTCCGTACAGCTCCAGGCTCCATTTCCTTCGCTCCTCATCGTCGATCTTCAACAGGCGCAACGCTTTTTCTCTGCTCACGCTGTCCCGCTCCATTTCATTTGTGAGGCGCTCATCCAGATCGGCGACGATCCTGACCTTGAGGGCGTGCGAGACGTCCTTTACAAAAAAATGTCCCGCCAGGCCGTGGTAGATGACGTTATCTTTGAGCAGATAGCGCAGTAAGGCTTCCTGGAAAAAGGCTATGTATCTTTCCTTACCGTAGGTGATGCGGTCCAGGCTCGAGGGGGCGTCGTGAAGCGCCCTCATGAGCTTTATCTCCGGTGTGTTGAAAAGCTTTGAAGCATTCAGGATTATCTCCCGGGAAACACACTCGTAGCCAAGCTTTGCGCTCAGCATCTCGGCCACCTGCTTTCCGTGGCTATATGAACCTCTGGAGATGGTTATTATGGGCATGATTCCCCGATGCTCCTCTTGCTCCTGTTACAGAACCGCAAAAACCATACTGATTCCCGCCGCCGCCAGTGCCGCCGCCAGGCTGCGCAGGACCCAGGCCCCCCGGATCTTCCTGGAAAGGAAGGCCCCCAGTTGCCCACCGATCAGCATTCCGATTCCAATGGCCGCGATACGGTTGAACCCCCATGCGTGAATCGAACCGATGGAGATATGCGTGATGGTGCCTGCAAGGCACACGACAGCCACGATCAATTGCGTAGTGCCGCCGGCGATGAACTCCGGGAAATCCATGAGATAGATCAAGACTGGAAGGATGAGGCTGCCGCCTCCGATCCCAAGAAAGCTCACAAGGAAGCCCAGAACGAAAAAAACCGCCATTCCCGTAAGGCGGTGGTAGTCGTACTCGAAAATGATTCCATTTACGGACTTTGCTATCCGCGCCAACCCCGGACCGACAGGACCGAAATCTTCGCTTTTTCCCTTTCGCCTCCCGCGGGCAAGCACCTTGGGATTCATAACAAGGAATAGAGCCAGACACAGGATGAACAGAGCAAAGATTGCCTCAAAACCCTGGCGGGGAAGGCAGGCCGTCGCCAAGGCGCCCAGAATGGCGGCGGGTACGGTCATCGCGGAAAAAAGGAGTGCGGACTTATAGTCGACCTGCTCCATCCTGCCATACGCAACGGCGCCCGAGACAGTATTGAGAAGAATGCACCCCAGCGAAACGGCCGCAAGCTCGCCCGGATTGTGGTGAGGGTAGAGCAGCAAAAGAAGCGGCATCAGCATGAACCCACCACCCGCGCCGATAAGTGTGCCGCAAGCCGCCACGCCCAACCCCAACACGCTCAGTCCGAAACAGGGTAGTGAAATCATGTGAAACATCCCCATCCCCCCTCATGAAAGTTTGACTGCACCGCTTGCCTCACTTTGTCCCGGGGTTTTGAAGATGAAGGCGCCTTTCGCCTTCCCTTCCCCAGCTTACGGGCAGCACTATACCCGGCGAAACTTTACCGTGTCCTGACCGCAAACTTACCGGCGCCTGTCCGGAACATTAACTTTTGGAAAGGTTTGTGTGAAATTCGGCACAATAGAAGGGCGATGGGACTGGCAGGGAAATGCAGGAAGGGGCCTTATTTTAGCCCGGGATAAGTGGCTTTACGGTATGTAGAAGGAGAATCTTTGACAGAGTTACAGGAGAGCCTCTTGCAAAACTACCTGTGGACAGGCACGAGCGGTTCTTTCTTCTTCCCCCTTTTTAAAAGGGGGATCGAGGGGGATTTGACGCACTTAGGCGGGTGCAGAGAATTCAAATCCCCCCTTGCCCCCCCTTTAAAAAGGGAATCTGCCCGGCCCCTCCCGGTCTTCGCAACGTTTTGCAAGAAGCCCGGGATTTACAGGATTTTTCTTCTTTTTTTCTTTCGCGTCTTCGCGGCTTCGCGTGAGAAAATTTTTCCGCACAAATCACGGTTTCTTCAAAATGTACCCGACGCCCCGGATGGTGTGGAGCATCTTTTTTTCAAATCCCTTGTCCACCTTGTTTCGCAAACGGCAGACGAGCACATCGACCGAATTGGTGTGCGGATCGAATTTATAGTCCCATACCTGATCCAGGACGAGAGTTTTGGAGACTACCCGTCCGGAGTTGCGCATGAAGTATTCAAGCAGAGTGAATTCCCTTGGCTGGAGATCGATTGGAACGCCCGCTCGCGAGACTTCCCGGCTGACGGGGTCAAGGGTGAGGTCTCCGACACTGATGCGGCTCGGCTGAACCGGAGTCGCCCCCCTTCTTACGAGAGCTTGTACGCGTGCGAGGAGTTCTGCGAAGGCAAAAGGTTTGGTGAGATAATCATCGCTCCCGGTCTGTAGCCCCCGAACCCGATCGTTAACGGATTTTTTGGCGCTCAAAATGATTACCGGTGTGGAAATATTCTGGCTCCTGAGCTCCTCGATCAAGCTGAGGCCATCCATTTTGGGAAGCATGATGTCAATGATTGCCGCGTCATAGAGACCGGTTACCGCGAAGTCCAGTCCAGTCGAACCATCGGCGGCATGATCGACGACAAAGCCGGCCTGTTTCAGCCCGTTTGTTATAATGGCGGCGATCTTCGCATCGTCTTCGACCAAGAGTATTCGCATTGACAAAAACCTTTTCACAAGTTAGCGCTCATGGGAATGTTTCCCCTCCTCAAAACGGGGGATTCTCCCTTTCATCATCTTCATCGTATTCCATCATTTCACTTGCAAGCTTTAAAAATACTCCCATCGATTCGCAAAGATTCTTCGCTATTCGACTATAAACCTCTTTTTCATTCACATCTTTTGCTTTTCCCATTGCCTTCAATGTGGCGTGTAACTCTTTTGACAAATCATCCATAATCATTTCAGGATCCATAAAATTTCACTCTCCATTTATAATGTATCGGTTCAGTGCAGTTTTCTTCCGCTCCCGCCAATATCGCGCCGAGCAAGAATGAATTGACTTTCTCTCCGGAAAGCCTTGTCCATTGCCGCAGACCCGGGGAACAGCCACGGAATGTGCCCATACCGGAATGAAAGCTCCGTTGCCGCCTCCCCTGGCTTCTCATGCCGCAGGACGAGCAGGTAGAGGGCCGAGGCAAGGCCCGCACGGTCCGCTCCTCCTTCGCAATGCGCCAGGATGGGCTTCGAGGATTCGCGCATGTATCGAATGAGCTGCGCGATCATTTCCCGACCGGGCACATTGTCGGCAGACATGCCGACATCCAGGTGCACGATATGCAGTCTGCGGCAGGTGGCGATTTCCCCATCGTACCATTTTTTCCCGGGATTTGCGCCGCGCAGATTGATCACCGTGCGAATCCCGTATTCTTCGATGGTTTTTGCAAGTTGCTGCGGGCCCAGTTGACCGGATCGATAAAAGGCGCCTCTTTCGACAACATGGATATTGCCCGTGATTCCCATGACGGCGGCCCACAAACCTAACGCCCCGGGAAAGGCGAACACGATGAGGGCGGCCAACCTCCATCGTCTGTTTTTCCAGCGCCTCGTTCCCGTCACTTTCATACTTCCTCCGGGGACAATGCTCTCGTGCTGCCGCAAAGGGGCGGAAGTTTGAGCCGGATCAATGCAGCGGGCCGATCGTTTCTTCCACCGCGCGTAGCAGGCGGCCCGACTTCATGAGCGCCTTGACCGCCGCGATGTCGCGAGAAAGAAAGCGGTCCCGATCCATGTGGGTGACGCACTCACGGATCACCTCGTAGGCCTTCCGGGTGCCCTCCCCGGGCTTGAGGTTGGTAAACATATCCAGGGCCTGCGCCGCGCACAGCAGTTCGATCGCCAGCACATTCTCGGCGTTTCCCACGATTTCGCGGGCTTTGCGCGCGGCGATGGTCCCCATGGAAACGTGGTCTTCCTTGTTGGCAGAGGTGGGAATGGAATCCACCGTAGCCGGGTGGGCCAGCACCTTGTTTTCCGATACGAGGGCCGCCGCAGTGTACTGGGCGATCATGAATCCCGAATTGAGGCCTCCCTCGCTGATGAGAAAACCGGGTAGACCACTCAGCATCGGGTTTACCAACCGTTCGATGCGTCGTTCGGAGATATTGGCGAGTTCGGCCGCGGCGATGCCCAGAAAGTCCATGGCAAATCCCACGGGCTGCCCGTGGAAGTTTCCGCCGAGCAGAAACTCTTCGGTTTCATAAAAGAACAGGGGGTTGTTGGTGGAGGAATTCATTTCGGTTTCCAGGACCTTGCGGGCGTATTGGATGGTATCGTGACTGGCGCCGTGGACCTGTGGGGAGCAGCGCAGGGTGTAGGCGTCCTGAACTCTCGAGCAGTCCTTGTGGGAAGAGATGATCTCACTATCCCGGGTCATGCGCAGCATGTTGTCGGCCGCCGCCGCCTGTCCGGGATGGGGTCGAACTTTCTGGATAGCGGGATTGAACTCCGTACGGCTGCCCATGAGGACTTCCAGGCTCATGGCGGCAGCGATATCGGTATGCCTGCACAACTGTTCTGCATCATAGACGGCCAGCCCGCCTATGCCGGTCATGGCCTGGGTCCCGTTTATCAGGGCAAGGCCTTCGGCAGATTCCAGGCTCACCGGCTCAAGGCCCACAGCGCTCAAGGCTTCCCGCCCGCTCATCTTTCGCCCCTGGTAGAACGCTTCCCCCTCGCCGATCAATACGGAGCCAAGGTGCGCGAGCGGCACCAGATCTCCGCTCGCCCCGACCGATCCCTTTTCCGGGACGCAGGGAATCACACCGCGGTTTAACAGCTTGATCAGAAGCCGCAGGGTTTCGAGCCGGATTCCGGAATGGCCCCGCGCCATGTCCTTTATGCGCAGCGCCATAATGGCTCTTACCGCCTCTTCATCCAGCAGTTCGCCGACCCCGGCCGAGTGGCTGGCCAAAATATTGGCCTGCAACCGGCGGGTGTCCTGCTCGGAGATGGTCACCTTGCTCAAAGCCCCGAAACCCGTCGTGACGCCGTATATCACCCGGCCCTCCCGCACCCAGCGATCTATCAATCGGCGGGTGGCGAGGATGCGCTCTTCGGCCTGGCTGGAAATCGCAACGTTTGCCCCGTTTCGAGCAATGACTATCAGATCTTCCAGGCTCATACCGTCAAAATCGAAAAGAATCGTCTGCAAACTCATAATAACTCTCTTTTAATTGATTTTTATGTTCAAAGCGCACCGGGCAAGAGGCTCATGTTCACCGCTCTTTTTGCTTGACAAGCCAAAAGTGTGGCGCGATATGTAAACCCATCCGAAACCGGGGTCAAGCAAAAACCCGCCCGCATTTTTCTCTGCAACCGCAGTGAGCGAAGGAACGACCGTCTTCGGACTCGTTTCTCCCAGACTTGAGAACCCCAGTTTATTATACACAATTACTGTCAAAGGAGATAACCCATGGCTACGAACAAGGAAATCGCCGCTGCTATGAAGGTCAAACTCGAGGATATCTTTCCGGAGCTTCCGGAGAAAAAGCCATTTGTGGAAAATATCCGCCGCGCACCCAAGCGCGACATGACGCTCAATCAGGCGGACATCAAACTGGCGCTCAAAAACGCACTGCGCTACGTGCCCGAAAAATGGCACGGAGTTCTTGGACCGGAGTTTCTCGACGAATTGCTCACCACGGGCCGGATCTACGCCTATCGCTTCCGCCCCGAAGGCCACATCAAGGGGCGGCCCATCGGTCAGTACGAAGGGAACTGCATCGAAGGAAAAGCCTTCCAGGTCATGATCGACAATAACCTCGATTTCGACGTGGCCCTCTATCCCTATGAACTGGTCACCTACGGGGAAACCGGGCAGGTCTGCCAGAACTGGATGCAATACCGGATCATCAAACGCTACCTGCAGATCATGACCCGGGACCAGACCCTGGCGGTGCTTTCCGGGCATCCCCTGGGACTTTTCGCCTCGACACCCGAAGCTCCTCGCGTCATCATCTCCAACAGCCTCATGGTCGGGCTTTTCGACGACCAGGAAAACTGGCGCCGGGCCGCCGCAATCGGCGTCGCCAACTACGGCCAGATGACGGCCGGAGGCTGGATGTACATCGGACCTCAGGGCATCGTCCACGGCACCTATGCCACCCTTTTGAACGCCTGCCGCCAGAAACTGGGCATCGGGGCAAACAGCGATATGGCCGGGATTTTGTTCGTCTCCTCGGGCCTTGGCGGCATGAGCGGCGCCCAGGGAAAAGCGGTGGTGATCGCTCGCGGCGTGGGCATTATCGCCGAGGTGGACGCCTCCCGCATCAAGACTCGCCACGATCAGGGCTGGGTTTCCAGGGTCGTTGAAGACCCCGCGCAAGCCTTTGCAATCGCCCGCGAGTATCGGGAGAAAAAGGAAGGCATAGCCATCGCGTTCCACGGCAACATCGTCGATCTTCTGCAGTATGCGGTCGACCACCGGGAAAAAATAGAGCTTCTCTCCGATCAGACCTCCTGCCACGTGGCCTATGACGGCGGCTATTGCCCGCAGGGCCTGACCTTCGAAGAACGCACCGAGATGCTTCGCACCGATCGGGCCAGGTTCAAGGAACTGGTGGACAAATCGCTCGTCACCCACTACGGGCTGATCAAAAAGCTGACAGATAGCGGCACCTACTTTTTCGACTACGGCAACAGCTTCCTCAAGGCGGTTTTCGATGCCGGTGTCCAGGCCATCTGCAAAAATGGCAGAGATACCCTCGACGGGTTCATCTGGCCCTCCTATGTGGAAGACCTGATGGGGCCGCTCCTTTTCGACTTCGGCTACGGACCTTTCCGCTGGGTCTGCCTCAGCGGAAAACCCGAAGATTTGCACACAACGGACATGACCGCTATGTCCTGCATCGATCCCGAACGCCGCTTCCAGGACCGCGACAACTGGGCGTGGGTGCGGGATGCGGGAAAAAACAAACTCGTCGTGGGGACACAGGCGCGCATCCTCTACTCGGATGCCATGGGCCGCAGAAACATCGCCCTGGCCTTTAACGAACTGGTGCGAAAAGGGGTGATCGGCCCCGTCATGCTCGGCCGCGACCATCATGATGCCGGCGGCACCGATTCGCCCTACCGAGAGACCGCCAACATCAAAGACGGCAGCAACATCATGGCGGATATGGCCACACACTGCTATGCCGGAAACGCCGCAAGAGGCATGAGCCTCGTCTCGCTCCACAACGGCGGCGGTGTCGGGATCGGCAAGGCCATAAACGGCGGCTTCGGGCTGGTGCTCGACGGCAGCAGTCGGGTCGACGGGATCATCGAGCGGGCCATGCTCTGGGATGTTATGGTGGGCGTTGCCCGACGAGCCTGGGCCCGAAACGACAATTCCATTACAACCTGCGTCGAATACAACACGCTGCGGGAGGGAAAAGACCATATCACCCTGCCGTATCTGGCAGACGAGGCCTGGCTCGATCAGCTTGTCGCCGAGACAACACACGGTAAGGATTTCAGCAAGTCATGAAAAAAATTGTTCAATGTGTCCCCAATTTTTCGGAAGGCCGTAATCAGGAAACGATCGATGCCATCGCACGCGCCATAAGTGAAACGCCCGGGTGCACCCTGCTCGATGTCAATCCGGGCGCCAGCACGAATCGAACGGTCATCACCTTTGTCGGAGGTCCCGAGTCGATCGTTGAAGGCGCCCTCAATGCGGCGAGGGAAGCCCATGCGCGCATCGACATGTCCCGCCACGAGGGCGAACACCCGCGTTTTGGCGCCCTGGATGTCTGCCCCTTCGTCCCCGTGGCCAATACCACCATGGAGGAGTGCGTCGCCATTGCCGAAGCCTTCGGCCGCAGGCTGGCCGAAGAGCTGAACGTGCCGGTCTACCTCTATGAGAATGCGGCCAGGCAGGACTATCGCCGGACACTCCCCGATATCCGCCGCGGCGAATACGAAGGGCTGCCCAAAAAGCTCCGGGACCCGGCCTGGAAACCCGATTTCGGCCCCGCCGCGTTTGTCCCGTCGTGGGGTGCGACAGCCACCGGCGCACGCATGTTCCTGATCGCCTATAACGTCAATATCCTGGGCACCTCCAATCAGGCCCACCGCATCGCGCTGAACCTGCGGGAAGCCGGGCGCGGGGAAAAACAGCCCGGCCGACTCAAGGCGGTAAAAGGCATGGGGTGGTTTGTGGGTGAGTACAACATGGCCCAGGTGACCGTGAATCTTACCGACTACACGGTCACGCCCCTCCACGTGCTCTTCGAGGAGGTCAAAAAAGATGCCGCGGAGCTGAGCGTGGGGGTGGCCGGATCGGAAATCGTGGGGCTGATTCCGCTCGAAGCCCTGCTGATGGCCGCAGACTTCTACATGAAAAAGGAAAACCTCTTCCTCTACGAGGAAGACCAAAAGGTGCGCCTCGCCATCGACCGACTGGGACTGAATTCGGTGGCCCCCTTCAAACCGGCAGAGCGCATCATCGAATACGTGGTGCGGGAAAAACCCGTCGAACCTTTGGCCTCATTGACCCTGCGGGGGTTTATCGAAGACGTCGCCTCACGCTCCTCGGCCCCGGGAGGGGGAAGCGTTTCGGCCCAAATGGCGGCAGTTGGCGCGGGCCTTGGCGCCATGGTCGCCAAGCTCACCTACGGGGTGAAAAAGTTCGAAAAGGTCGACGGCCAAATGCGCAGCATCATCCCGAGGCTGCACGCCGTCACCCAAAAACTCATTCCCATGATCGACGCCGACACCAATGCCTTTGCCGACTATGTCGAAGCCCTGCGCATGCCCCGGGATAGCGACGAGAACAAAGCCGCCCGGAAAAGGGCCATCCAGGTGGGACTAAAGACCGCCGTGGAGGTGCCTCTTTCCACCATGCGCATAGGAGATGAGGCCTGGGATGCCATGATCGATGCGGCCACCTTCGGCAACATCGCCTCCAAATCCGATGTGCAGGTGGGCGCGCGCGCCCTCGAAGTCGGTATATGGGGCGCCTGGCAAAACGTTCTGATTAACCTTGTCGATATCGAGGACCAGTCCTACAAAGCCGGCATCCTCGAACAATCCGGAAAACTGGCCGAACGCGCGAATACAAAATGCGCGCAGGTTCTAGACATCCTGGAAAAGCGCTCGACATGATTCTTTCAAAACCATTTGACTCGTTGTGGCTCGACACCAATCTGGCGACCTTGACAGAGGAGCGCGGATACGGAGCGATCGAAGACGGCGCTCTCGCCGTGGACAAGGGCCGCATCGCCTGGGTCGGTGCGGCCCGTGCTCTTCCCCCCGACGCGATGGCGAACGCCAAAACCATCCATCGCCTCGGCGGCGCCTGGATCACCCCCGGACTCGTCGACTGCCACACACACCTGGTGTACGCCGGAAACCGCGCCAGGGAATTCGAAATGCGCCTTGGCGGCGCAAGCTACGAGGAGATCGCCCGGGCGGGCGGAGGCATCGTGAGCACGGTGCGCTCGGTGCGCGAAGCCGATGAAGAAACGCTCTTTCAGCAGAGCCTTCAGCGCCTTGCGGCGCTGCTCGCTTGCGGCGTCACCACCGTGGAGATCAAGAGCGGCTACGGACTGGATCTCGAAAACGAGATCAAAATGCTACAGGTCATCCGCCGCCTGGGCCAGGCCCTGCCGGTAGATGTCCAGGCCACCTTTCTGGGCGCCCACGCCCTGCCTCCAGAGTTCAAAAACCGCCCCGACGACTACATTTCCCTCGTTGTCGAAAAAATGATCCCCGCCATAGCAGCCCAAAAGCTCGCTACAGCCGTCGATGTCTTTTGCGAAACCATCGCATTCAGCCCCGAACAGACCGAACGGGTCTTCCGGGCGGCTTTCGCTCACGGACTGAATGTTAAGCTCCACGCCGAACAGTTGTCCGATTCCAAGGGGGCGGTTCTTGCCGCACGCTTCAAAGCTCTCAGCGTGGACCACCTGGAATGTCTCGATCCTGCCGATGTCCCCCTGCTCAAAGGATGTACGGCCGTTCTGCTTCCCGGCGCCTTCTACTTCCTCCACGAGTCCCGAAAACCGCCCGTACGGGCCCTCCGCGATGCGGGCGTCCCCATCGCCGTGAGCACCGACCACAATCCGGGCACCAGCCCCTGCCTGTCGCTACCGACAATCATGAATATGAGCTGCGTGCTCTTCGAACTCACCCCCGCCGAAGCCCTGGCCGGCGCCACCAAACACGCCGCCCGCGCCCTGGGCCTCGAGAGTGAAATCGGTACCCTCTCGCCCGGAAAAGCCGCCGACCTGGCCATCTGGGACATCACTTCGCCGGCCGAGCTCGCCTGTCAATTCGGCGGCAACCCGCTGCGCGCCGTGGTGAAGGGAGGATGTATCTGTAATCTGTGATCTGTAATGACTGCCGTTGAAAAGCGCGGGGGCTATCGCCCCCT
>JBMFWU010000028.1:20096-39593 GCA_049964955.1 Syntrophobacteraceae bacterium | reverse complement strand
CGTGGCAGCAGGGGCCGGGCATGGCCCCTTATCCTTCCTCGAGCGTTTTAAATGCGGAACTTAAAATCCCGTTGAGCCAACTGACTCCCCGGCTGCAGAAAGCGCTGATGAATATTTAACGATTCGGGCAAAACTTCGTAGTGTATACAGAAGGGACGGGGAACATGAAATTAGCGAGAGTTTCCAGTGTACTTTTACTCAGCTGTATTTTGCTGTCCGGCCAAATTGTGCTTGCCGCCGATGGCGCGCCTTCAGGTAATTGGACCGGTCTTTATGCAGGTCTTCATATCGGGAACGGGTGGGGAAATTCGGATACGAACTTCTATCCGCTGCCGGACGCCGCAACGTTCGGGATATCGCAGGCCAAGGTTAACCTGAGTCCGAATGGAGCCGTTGGCGGGTTGCAGGTAGGCTACAGTTACCAGATGGGCTGTTGGGTCGCAGGAATCGAAGCCGATTTTTCCGGTTCCGGAATGAGCTCGAGCAAAACCGTCTCGCCTATTCTGGACTCAACCGGGGACCCTATTCCCGACGGTGGGGCCTTAACAACCCATCACGATATTAACTGGTTTGGAACACTACGCCCGCGACTGGGCTACACGATAATCCCGACCGTGCTCGTCTATGGGACGGCAGGTTTTGCCTACGGCAACGTGTCTTCCTCGGCGAATACCGATTTGGGACCGCTCTTACCCGTGTTCTACGCGGCATCTTCAAATACCACGGCGACGGGTTGGACCGCCGGCGGCGGCATTGAATGGGCCTTTTCGAAGTGTTGGACGCTCAAAGCGGAATATTTGTATATCGATCTGGGAAGCCAATCCACGATCGCCAATCCGAATCTGGCACTGTTGCCGGCGACCCAGGTCAGGTATACATGGCAGACAACGGCCGGCATTCTCAACTTTGGAGTGAACTACCGGTTTTAGTTTTTTAAAAGCGAATTCGAGCTTCGCTCTCTTCAGGGCTTCGGGCCGCCCTTTCCCGCATCCAACGTTTCTATTGAAGCCCGGAATAATCTTACTTATAATGCGCACCGTTTCGGCGAGAGGCGTCTTTTTTTTGCGCGAATTTGCGCTCGTCGGAAGGATCTTTTGTAATCCGGCTCAGGTGAATCGTGCAGGGAGTTTTGCCTTCATGGAAGACTCCCTTTTTTCTTGGGACACAGGATGGTAGCGCCAATGAGATGTTCAGCCGCCAAAAAAATACTTTTGTCCTGCTTCGGGGTTCTGGTTTTTCTGGGAGGGGTTGCCTGCATGGCGTGCCCGGCCCGGGCGAGCGGCGTCGTCTCTCCCGCCGGCGCGCCGGCGGTGACGGCTCCGCTTCCTCCTCCGCCGGCGGCGGCAAATCCGCGCCCCCCGGTGCCTGTTACCCAGCCTCCGCCGCAAGCTTTGCCGGTCCAGCCCGAAAGGCGAACGGCCCTTGTCATCGGCAACGCAAGCTATGGTTCCGGGGCGCTGCGAAACCCGGTAAATGATGCCGCGGCTATGGCCAGAACACTCGGGGCACTTTCCTTCGACGTCACGCTGAGGGAGAACCTGGACCAGAAGCAGATGTTGCGCGCAATCGACGCTTTTGGCGAAAAGCTGCGGCGCGGAGGGGGCGTGGGGCTTTTCTATTTCGCCGGCCACGGGGTGCAGCTAAACGGGCACAACTACCTCATCCCCGTCGACGCCTCCATCCAGAACGAAAGCCAGGTCCAATACCAGGCAGTGGACATGGGGGAAGTGCTCAGCCAGATGGCGTGGGCAAAAAACCGTATGAATATCGTCATCATGGATGCCTGCCGCGATAACCCCTTTGCCCAAAGTTTTCGCTCCCTGTCGCTCGGGCTTGCCCAGGTGGTAGCCCCTGCCGGCACGATCATCGCCTATTCGACGGCGCCCGGTTCGGTAGCCAATGACGGGACGGGAGATCACGGCGTCTATACGGGTGCGCTCATCAAGACCATGGTCCAGCCCGGGCTCCAAATAGAAGACGTTTTCAAGCGTGTACGGCTGGCGGTAAGCGAGGAGACCGATGGGAAACAGGTGCCCTGGGAATCCTCCTCCCTTATCGGCAACTTCTATTTTGTGCCCCTGAAGCATCAGCCGACCCAAGTGGCCTCGATTCCTCCTCAGGCCCCACCGGCCGCCCCGGCGATCGTTCCTCCGATCTCCCCCCCCATGCAGTCGGCCTCTCGGGGCGAAAACCGGATGACCATTCTCAAGACGTGGAAAGAACCGATCACGGGGATCGAGTTTGTCTGGATTCCTCCCGGATGCTACCTCATGGGCAGCCCGCAAAAGGAAAAGGGCCGCTCGGAAGACGAAGGGCCGGTGCATCAGGTGTGCGTCGATGGTTTCTGGATGAGCAGAACCGATGTGACCAATGCCCAGTTCCGCAAATTTCAAAAAGACCATAACAGCGGACAATTCAAGGGAATTTCCCTCAATGGCGACGACCAGCCGGTGGTAGAGGTGAGCTGGCATGATGCCACCAATTTTTGCCAGTGGCTTACCGGGCAAAACGGCGGGCAGTATCGTTTTCGGCTGCCCACCGAAGCGGAGTGGGAATACGCTGCCCGGGCGGACACCGAAACCGCGCGCTATTGGGGCCACGACAGTTCCAAGGCGTGTGTTCACGAAAATGTGGCCGACTACACGGCCCAAAAACAACTGGGGCTCAAAGCCATCAGCCAGTGCGACGACGGCTACGCCGCCACAGCCCCTGTCGGCGCCTTCCGGCCGAATCCCTTCGGCCTCTACGACATGCTGGGAAACGTGATGCAGTGGTGCGAGGACGTCTACAGCGTGGACGCCTATGTCCAGCTTGAGAAAAACAACCCGGAGTATATCGATGAGAGCAAGGGGCAGAGCCGGGTGATTCGGGGCGCCTGCTGGCACGACCCTCCGAGCGCGGTGCGTTGTGCCATGCGCAGAAACGGCCTGCCCGACCAGAGAAGTGACGATCTGGGGTTTCGGATCGTGCGCTCTGCCCAATAGAGAGGAAGAAAACAGAATGAAATGGAAAACAGGTACGTTTGTATTGGTTTTGTCCGGGCTGTTTTTTCTCCAGCCTTCGCTGAAATCGGGCCGGCTTTCGGTTACGCCCCGGGCGCTCGCCGACTCTTCACAGGTGCAGGCCTGCTATCCCTCGCTCCATCCCGACGTGGACTTTCGGTGGGCCTTTGTCGTGGAGTCCATAAAGGACGGAAAGCGCATCACCAGGCCTGTCAGGCAGGAGATGGTCCTTACCTCCGGAGACCGGCTCAAAATGATGGTCGATCTTCAAAAAAGGTGTTTTGTCTACCTGTTTCACGAAGACGCGCGCAACGGCGTGACACTTCTTTTTCCCTACACGCTGGAGCAGTTCGCCGATTATTACAAACCCGGGCGCAAGTACGACATTCCCCGTGCGGGCTGGTTCCAGCTCGACAACCACACCGGCAGGGAAGTGTTTTACCTGGTGGCATCGGCAAGAAGGCTCAAGGGGTTGGAAAAAGCCTGGTTGCACTATGAGTCGGCGAAAGGGGATGCAAAACCGGAGGCGCAAAAAACCCTTCAGGCCCTGATAGAAAAACTCGGCACGAAGGGGCCCCAGCTGTGTTCGCCGGCCGAGCGGCCGGTAACTATCGGGGGGGCGCTACGGAGCGTTAAAGACGTTCGGGACCCCAACCGGATGCACATCGCGACGTTTGCCGACGAGATCGTATCGAGCGGGCTGACGACCAGGACATACACGATTGAACACCATTAAACCGGGGTGGAGGCGCACATGCCTTCTTGCGGCACTCGCCTCCCTCTTCTTTGCCCAACTGATTTTTCAGTTTTCCGACCGACTCCTCGGGACCTGGAATGCTCAGGTCTTCGACAGGTTCTTCGCGTTGCGCTCCTCAGTCCCCGCCTTCAGGCCCGCCTACGATGGGACCGTCATCCATATAGACCTGAACGATACGAGCATTCGGCAGCTCAACACCTATTATCCCACCCGGGCCCAGTACGCCCGGGTGATCCGCAATCTGGCCGAAATGGGCGTCTCAGCTCAGGCCTACGACCTGATTTTTGCCGCCGAGACCGACAAGGCCGATGACCGGGCACTGATAGATACGACCCGCAAGGCGGGAAACGTCTATTTTGGCATGTCCTTCGGGCTGGCGCACGGCAAAGCTTCGCCCGGCCGAGCCTCCCCGCGTATCGGTGAATATATAGAGCGCACCCGGTGGGTGCTCAAGGTGGACGGAAGCGCCGACCGGTTTTTTACGGGGATCGATCCCATCATCACTTTTCCTGCCTTGGCCAGTGTGTCGGGAGGTCTCGGATTCATCAGCCTCAAAACCGACCCGGACGGCGTGATCCGCCGTGTGCCTTTGCTCGTGAAATGCCCTGGCGGATTTTATCCCAGCCTGCCCTTCCGCCTCGTTTGCAACTATCTCGGAGTCGCACCCGCAAACATCACGGTAAAAGCCGGGCGATACATTCTCCTGAAAGACGCGCGCCTCCCGGGCCGCCCCCCACACGATTTAAAGGTCCCTATCGACAGGCGCGGCCGGATGATCATCAATTTCATCGGCCCCTGGGGAACGATGCTTCATTACAATTTCGCCGACGTCCTTGCCGCCTCCGACGACCCGACCACCTTCGCCCTGTGGGAAAAGGAACTCTCGGGCAAAATAGCGGTCGTCTCCGATGTCTCAACGGGGGCAACCGATATCGGCGCCGTGCCGGTCGATGTCAATTTTCCGTTGAGCGGCCTGCATGCCAACGTGATCCAGACGATTCTTTCCGGGAATTTTTTGACCGAAACGGGACCCGGCGAAACGGCAGCGCTCGAAGTGGCGCTTGTGACCGCCGTTTTTCTGTTCTCCATCTGCTTTTCTCCACTTTTCTTCGCAGGCTCGACCGCTATGCTCCTGGCGTGCTACGTGGCCGCCGCATTTGCCGTTTTCCTCAAATTCGGTCTGATGATCGATGTCTTGAG
The DNA here is from genome assembly GCA_049964955.1 of Syntrophobacteraceae bacterium. GTDB lineage: Bacteria > Desulfobacterota > Syntrophobacteria > Syntrophobacterales > Syntrophobacteraceae > SbD1. The sequence continues at coordinate 34,634 of JBMFWU010000028.1, read as the reverse complement.
GCCGATGATCTGCGCGGCTGCTGCGGCAGTGGGCATCGGGGGGTTGCGCTACATGCGCGACGCCAAAGAAAAGGAGGCCATGAGGAGGTCCTTCGAATCCTACTTCGCCCCGCAGATTGTCGAAAAAATCCTTATCGACCCGGAGCGATTGAACAAAGGGCAGAGAAAAGAGCTGACCATCCTTTTTAGCGATATCAAGGATTTTACCGCCTACTCCTCTTCCTACTCCCCCGACAGGATCCGGGGCTTTTTGAATGAATATTTCGAAACCATGGTGGAGGTTGTGTTCGCCCACACGGGCACGGTCGATAAATACATCGGGGATGGACTCATGGTTTTTTTCGGAGACCCCGAGCCCACGCCCGACCATGCCCTCCGGTCGGTGCGAGCGGCCATGGAGATGCAGAAAAAAGCGCGCGAACTCTCGGCAAAATGGACGAGCGAGGGGGGATTTCCCCTGCATGTGCGCATAGGGATAAATACGGGCGAGGTGGTTGTCGGAAACATGGGCTCGTCGCGGCGTCTTTCCTACACCGTGCTGGGCTCGGAGGTCAATCTGGCCAAAAGACTGGAGTCGAGCGCCCCGGTTGACGGCATACTCATCTCCCAAAGGACCCGCGACCTGATCGAACCCGCCATTCCCAGCATCCCTTTCGGAAAAATCCGGGTAAAAGGGCTGGAGACGCCGGTGGAAGCGTATACAGTGAACGGTGAGCAGTGATCAGTGAACGGAGAGGGTCAGCATTGAGCGGGAGTTTTTCCTGCTCACTGCTCACTGCTCACCGTTCACTGACAATCACTGCTCCCGCAGTATCCTTTTCAAAATCTTGCCCGTGGGGCTCTTGGGGAGTTGATCGGTAAAGAGCACCTTCCGGGGTGTTTTGTAGACGGCCATATTGGCCCGGCAAAACTCGATGACCGACTCTTCCGTGGCGGACATGCCCTCCTTTAAAATGATGCTGGCATAGACCGTTTCGCCCCGAACCGGGTCTGCAACCCCGTAGACTGCCACCTCCTGGACCGAGGGAATCTGGTAGATGACCTGCTCCACTTCATTGGGATAGACATTGAACCCGGCCGCGTTGATCATGTCCTTTACCCGGTCGGTTATGAAAAAATAGCCTTCGTCGTCCATCGTACCGACATCGCCCGAACGCAGCCAGCCGTTGCGAATGGCCTCCCGGGTCGCCTCGGGCTTTCCCCAGTAGCCCTTCATCACGTTCGGCCCACGGATGACGATTTCTCCCTGCTCGCCAAGGGGGACCTCGTTTCCTTCCGAATCGACGATCATGACGTCGACGTTTTCGATCGGAGTGCCGATGCTGCCGTGCTTATGCCGGTAGTAATGATTGTAGGTGGCAAAGGGGGAGCTTTCGGTGAGGCCGTAGCCCTCGTGGGCGAGCATTCCGAACTTTTCCTTCCACTGGAGGGCGGTTTCCCGGGGCATGGTGGCCGCGGCGGTAAAGCAGTAGCGCAGGCTCGACAGGTCGTGTCCCGAGGTATCCGTGTTGAGAAAATGGATGTAGACGGTAGGAACGGCGAAAAGCATCGTGACATGTTCGCGCGCCAGAAGATCGAGCACCGGTTCGGGTTCGAAGCGGCGGAGAAGGACGACGGTTGCGCATTTGCTGTACGCCCCGTTGAGGATGTAGTTTTGTCCGAAACAGTGAAAAAGAGGCAGAAACAAAAGCAATCGGTCCTCCGGGGTCACCCGGGAGCAGTTGCCCGCCGAGGCCGAATTGGAGACTATGTTTTTCTGGGTGAGGACGGCGCCCTTGGGAGACCCCGTGGTCCCCGAGGTGTAGAGGATTACCGCCGGGTCGTCGGGCGCCATGTCGGTTGCGCGAAAATCACCGCTCCCTTTGGCGATAAGTTCGTCCAGGTCGAGATCGTTACCGGCTTCGCCCTCTACGATTATTACCTTTTCGAGAGCGGGCAGTCGGTCGTCGGGCACCTCTTCGCGCAATGGCGCGGTGGTGAAGAGCACCTTGGAGCCTGAATCGTTTACGATATAGTCGATTTCTCGTTTCTTCGACATGGAATTGATGGAGACGGCTATGCCCCCCAGTTTCTGGACGGCAAAGTAGCCGATCACAAAAGCGGGGATATTGGGAAGAAAGAGGGCCACCCTGTCGCCTCTGCACACTCCCTGAGCGGCAAGTGCATTGGCGAGCCGGTTCACCTGTTGATTGAGTTCGGCGAAGCTGTAGGTCCTGCCTTCAAATATGAGCGCAGGTTTTCGGGGAAAGAAAAGAGCCGCATTTTCCAAATTCTTTGCTATGTTCATAACCCGCCTCCATCGGTTAATTTAGCCCGATTACCGAGTATCACGCCCGGTTGGAGGCGTCAATGGAAACGGGTGGAAAATCATTTTTCTCTAAAGAGTTTATCCCGACAGTCCGATATATCTATAACCGATGAACCGTGGGTAACGCATACCCTGAAGGGAGAGCGAACGTATCATGGAGTATAGAGACCCCGGAAGGCCTGGAAACCACTCGATTTTGCGTATTGGGGCCGCAGTGTTTCTTCTGGCGGCGACCTGCTGCCTGGGCGGGTGCATAGCCACACAACTCAAGGCCACCTCGAACAGGCCGGTGGAAGCCAACATGGAGGTGTTTGCCAGGGCCTCGGTGCTCCAGCACACGATGGACAGCGCCTGCCTTTTTCGCTTCAGCGCGCCCCCGGAGATGGCGGCGGCCTCGCCGATGCTCACCAGCGTGTTTCAAACCAGGCTTGAGCAAAGAGGCCCGTTTGCGCAGATCCGGCTGGTTCCCGCTACGATCGACTCGGACGCCGTTGCGGTATGGTATGCCCGAAAAATGGATTGCCCGCTGGCGATCGTCCCTTCGCTTCTCTATCTGATCCAGGGAGCGGGAGGAACGCCCACAAAGCTTGTGGTGCGCATTCGCATCCTCGATGCCGCAACCGGACAGGTCCTCTGGGACATCAAGCAGACCGCCTGGTCCGAACCCGGTCCCGACATCGATCTTACCTGGAACACCATTGTGGGCGCACCCGCCCGGGGAGACCACGCCCTGGCCGAGTGCCTGGCCGATCGCTTTACCGGCTATCTTGCCCAAAGCCTTGCGCAGGAAAGAAAGCTGCAGGAGAGTTTACAGCAATAGTTCGGGGGATTCTATTTAATGGCAAAGCGATGGGCATTGTGGTAGAGTAGGAAATCAATTATGGAAACACATGACAGACTCGTGCGGGTCCTTGTGGCCGACGACGACGAAGTTTTTCTCGAAATCCTTGCGGAGACGGTCGAACAGGCCGATGCCTCTGTCGAGCTTGCCTCCGACGGTCTAGCCGCCCTCGAACAGTTATCGGCCGGCGATTTCGATATCCTTATCTCGGACCTGAACATGCCCCGGATGGACGGGTTGACTCTGCTGAGGCAGGTGAGAACGTTTTATCCTCATATTCTTTGTATTTTGATAACCGGATTCGGCAGCCTGGAATCGGCCATCCAGGCCCTGAGGCTCGGGGCATACGACTATATACAAAAGCCGTTCATGATGGAGCAGGTGGGGGTGACGATCCGCAATGCCGTCGACCGGGTCAGGGCATACAAGGAGAGGTCAAGCCTGCTTTTGGAAATAGAGAATTTGCAGCGAAAGATTTATTCTTTGGAAGGCAGACAGTATCGCGGGAACGGGGATAACGAAGGCCCCGGCCTCCTGCTGGAAGCAGCCGGGGGCAGGCCCGACGCCTTCCTGGAAAAGCCGCTGGGAAATCCCGGCAGGGCTATTGCGGCCCTCGAGGCGCTCAAAGGGCTAAAACGCGACGGCATCATCTCGGATTCGGAACTCGACAGACTTAAGAAGCTCATCGTCAGCAGGATAGAGTCGGGACGATTATGAAAATTTTGATCGTGGAAGACGATATGATGCTCGGCGAGCTTTTGCAGGAGTACCTGCAGCGCCTCGGCCACGAGCGGGTGCGCGCCTGCCTTTCCGGAAGGGAGGCCATAGCGGCCATAGGCGAGGAGGCTTTCGACTGCGCCTTTGTGGACCTGCGCCTGCCCGACACCGACGGCCTTCAGCTCCTGACCGCCATGAAAGAAAACGATCATGGGCTCCCGGTGGTCATGATGAGCGGCTTTGGCACCATGGACTACACGATACAGGCCATGAGGCAGGGGGCGTCCGACTTTTTGACCAAGCCTTTCACTCTGCGGGATGTGGAAGTCACTTTGGCGCGCATCGTCAAAGAGCGGGAGTTGCTGGAGCAAAATGTGAGCCTGCGGCTCGAAATTCAGGCGCGCAAGAAACTCGAAACCGTCAATCGCGAACAAGCCAGGCTGTTTCAGATCTCGCGGGAAATAGACGAAATCCGCTCCAGTGAAGAATTATACCCGCGAATCGTCCAACTGGCCTCCTCGCTCGAATCGGTGGAAAAGGTCGGGTTTTACCTCGTGCCCGGGGACGCAAACATGCTGGTAAGCATTGCCGGGTGGGGGTGGGGGCCTGAAGACGGGTGGTTTGAAAAAATCGGTGTGCGCAAAGACAGTTTGCGCGAGCTTCTGAGAAGCGGGAAAACCCACACCGTGATCGACCCCGAAAAATTCGGACAAATCTTTGAAACTCCGCCCCCCGTCAACCAAACCATGTCCTGCTGGCCGATGCGCATCCGCGGTGAGCCCTTCGGACTTCTGGTCGCCCTCCACAGCTGCTGCGAGATGTCTTCCGAAGAAAAGCGGCTCTTCGATTTTCTTATCAAGAAGGCTTCTTTGGCCGTGGAAAACATGGCGCTTTACGAAAGCCTTATCAACAACTTCTATGGTATATTGCGTTCGCTCGTGAATGCACTCGAGGCCAAAGACCTCCACACCGGCAAACACTCCGAAAGAGTTACCCGGTATGCGGTCCGACTGGGGGAAGCCCTGGGCTGTTCGAGCGGCCAACTCGAATCGCTTCGAACCATAGGCTATCTGCACGATATAGGTAAAATCGGGATTCAGGACAGCATTCTGAATAAACCCGGGCCTCTTACGGCAGAAGAGTACGAAACGGTAAAAAAACATCCGTCGATCGGGGATTCGATCGTAGCCGAGTTGGGTTTGAGTCCCGAAGAAAGGTCTATCATAAGGCATCATCACGAGAGGTGGGACGGGGCGGGGTACCCGGACCGTCTGAGCGGCGACCGCATCCCGGCGCTCGCAAGAATTGTGAGCGTTGCCGATGCGTTTGACGCGATGACCTCCAAACGGGCCTACCGCCGGTCCATGTCCGTTGCCGAATCGGTTGCCGAGCTTGTGAGAAACCGAGGCACACAGTTCGACCCGAACATAGTGGATGCTTTTAACGATATGCTGGAAGCAGACGGCGAGGAATCCGAATAACCCGCAGCTCCCCGGCCGCGGGGTGCGGCAAGGATCATTACTTTCAAATGTCCAAGAGCAAAAAGGTCACTGAAGAGCAATATATCGAGGCGCTTTACGAAATGGACCGGTCGAATTATTCGGGCCGGTTCGTGCAGGGGTTTGTCCATAACGCCAATGGGCCTCTTCAGAACCTCACCATGCTGGCCGAGATGGTAGCCTCGGGCATCGATCTCCAGGAAAGGCTTTTCCAGGCCGGCGACAAGGAACAGTGGTCGGCGCTTATGGAAAAACAGCGAAGGCGGCTTACCCAGATACGGGAACAGATAGCACGCCTTAGCGCCGATTTGCGGGAGTTCATGCAACTCTATGAAATAGAAAAGCTCGGGACCGAGGTGGATATAAACGCCATCCTGGAACGGATGGTGAAATTGTTTCGGGCCGATCTTTTCTTCAAGCACCACGTCCACTGCGAATTGGACCTGGCCAAAAATCTCCCGCACATAAAAGTCCCCGGAAAAGACATCGTCCCCGCGGTGTTTCATCTGTTCCAAAACGGGGTGAGGGCGCTCAAAACATCGGAGAAAAAGTCTCTGCGCGTCGAGTCTTTTCTTCAAAACGAAGAAATAACCGTAAAGATAACCGACTCGGGCGCAGAATTGCCCGAAGGGGCGGCCTCCGAGGACCTGTTCGACTTATTCGAGTCCCGGTGGCAGCTCCCTGATAAAACCGGCGCCGTCCCCGCCGATCGACATCTGGGGTTCGGCCTTTATGCGGCAAGACAACTGCTTTTGCCCCACGGGTTCGAAGTCCACCTGGAAAAGAGCGGGCAGGAAACCTCCGCGCTCATACGCATGCCCTTGAATCCAAAACCGGCAGAAAATTCCGCCGGCGGGAAAACATTACAGTGATCGGTGAGCAGTGAACAGTGAGCAGTGAAGACGAAAAGGGCTTCCCCCCGCGGCATCTTTCCGGCCGAGTTATTTGGCAGAAAACTTGCATCTTTTATCGGTTGGTGTCCAGCGACTGGAAAATGGTTTCCACTGTTCACTGATCACCGTTCACTGATCACTGGAAAGAACGCATCATGAAAATAGATGGAATCTATACCGGGCAGGCGATTGAAAAAAGCGGGGCCGCACAGACCAAAGAGTCGAAGAGCGCTTCGAGCGGCAATGACTTCGCCGGTCTTTTGGCGGGCGAGATCGACTCGGCGGGAAAATCCGGCGCCCTGGAAAGTGGTGTAGGCGGACCGGAAAGTGTTGCCGGCCTCATGGGCGCCCAGGCCCTTGCCTTGAATCCCGCACAGTCGTCGGGGACATCCGAGGCGGTTTCTTCTCTCACCTCCATGCTCGATGGGTTGGATTCCCTGCAAAATGCGCTACAGGGAGGCAGTTCTCCAAAGCAGATCGATTCGCTCATAAAGCAGGTAAACCAACAGGCATCAGGGTTGGATGCCGCAACGAGCGCGCTTCCCGCCGATTCGAATCTGCGGGGCCTTGCCGAAGAAGCCAAGGTCACCGCCTACATGGAATCGGTGAAATGGAGGCGGGGAGATTATCTGTAACAGGCACGGAGAAAACCGATGAAGGCGGGTGTTCTGCTCCTGACAGCTGTCGCTATTGCCGGAGTGACCTTCGCCGGTGTGTGCACGGTCTTGCATACCGGCTCTCCAAAAACCGAGCGGGTGCTTCTTGCCGACCGCATAGAGACCAAAGACTCCGTTACCTATACGACCGATCCCGGCCTGGACCGGGCGATGCAGAAAGAAGACGAGGAGGAAAAGCAAAAAGAGATCGAATCCTGGAAAATGCTGCAGAACTTGCACTTGTATGGTCCTTCGACTATCCAGCCTTTCCCCCACAAACAGGACGCCTCGCCCGCCCGGTAAGGTGGCGCTAAGCATCAATACCCCCCTCCCCCTCCATAAAATACCGTCTATACCCCACTTCGCGTGTTCGGCAACAGTGCTATAAGAGCACAAGTTTTCGAAAGACAATTTGTGTTTTTTGGTTACTTCTTTCAAACGATGTGTCGCAGGGGTCTTTTCTCATGAATCAAAACGGGGACGCGAACGGCTTTCAATGGTTCGAATGGATGGAATCGGCCGCCGGAACGTGGCTTTCCGCAGCTCGCGGCTGGCAGGACATGCTTTTCTCTCCAGCGAAGCAGTCCATGTCCGAAGACTACGCGCAGGCATCCCTCGGGCTGTGGCGTGCCTGTCTGTTTCCGTGGGGGGGCATGGACGCCTCCCCCGGGAAGGAAAAGGGGCGGATGGACGGATTCGAGGCTTTTTTCCGGGTCATGGGACCCGGCGCGATGGGGCAGGATATCTCCAGGCTTTTGTGGGCCAACATGCCGGGCGCAGGTCTGGAAAGCGTGCAACAGGATGCTGTACGGGTGTGGACCGACATTTACGAAAGAGTCGTCCAGCCCCTTCTAAAAGTCCCGCGGGTGGGACTGACACGAGTTCTCCAGGAAAAGCTCAGTGCACTCGCCGACAAGTTCAATACCTACCAGGCGACGGTTTCCGAATTTCAAATGCTGCTCTCGGGTCCCATGGACAGGGCATTTGCCGATTTGAAAGAAGAACTCGAAAAAGGTGGGACGAAAGGCAGGTCCGAAGAGGACTATCACGTCTATTACGGAATGTGGATAAAGAAGCTCGAGCAGCATTACATGACGCTTTTCCGCTCCGAGGAGTACCGCGCAGCGCTTTCGCGGCTGCTCGACGAGACCGCGGATTTCAGGATCTCGGGAAACGACGTGCTCTCCGAGTTTCTCCAATTTCTCCCGGTTCCCACCAACCGGGAGATGGACGATCTCTACCGGGAGGTATACACGCTCAAAAAGGCGCTGAAAGAGTCGAGCAAAAAGATTAAGAATTTGGAATCGGCATATTCCGGCGAGGTGAGGGTCGAGCCGGCCGAGAACATGTCTCAAGGGGGACTCCAATGAACACATTTGCTACACCTGCCGGCGATTTTATGGCGAAGTGGATAAAAGGGCTGGAAAAATCTCGTGAACTCGTTAAATCCGGAGAGGTGCTGCTCGGCCCGCTCGATACCGAAATCGCCAAAACGCCCTACGAAGTCGTCTACACCGAAGATCGGGTCAAGCTCAAGCACTACCGGCCAAAGACCTCTCTTACGGTCCAAACGCCCCTCCTTGTGGTCTATGCGCTCATCAACCGCGAAACCATGCTCGACCTGCAGCCGGGAAGAAGTGTGGTGGAAAATTTCCTCAACATGGGACTCGATGTCTATATGATCGATTGGGGATACCCCACCCGCAAGGATCGCTATCTTACGATCGACGATCACGTGAACGGGTACATGGATAACGTGGTCGATTTCATCCGCGAGCGGCACGCCGTCCCGAAGATCAATCTGATGGGGATCTGCATGGGGGGAACATTTTCCACCATCTATTCGGCACTGCACCCGGAGAAGGTGAAAAACCTGGTTACCACGGTAGCCCCCACCAATTTCGACACCGACCAGGGGCTTTTGCACGTATGGACGAAAGAAATCGACCTCGGTCGAGTCATCGACGCCTATGGCAACATGCCGGGGGATCTGCTCAACTTTTGCTTTCTGTTGCTAAACCCCGCGCGTCTGGTGATCGACAAGTATGTCGGGCTTTTGGAAAACATAAGCGATAAGGCCTTCCTGGAAAACTTCGTCCGGATGGAGAAATGGATATTCGACAGCCCCGATGTCCCCGGGGAAACGATCCGGCAGTTTATCGAGGATTGCTATCAAAAGAACCTGCTGATCCAGAACCGGATGGAAATCGGGGGCAAGCGGGTCGATTTGGGCAATATCACGATGCCGCTGCTCAATATCTACGGCAAATACGACCATCTCGTACCGCCCGGCGCCTGCGAACTTCTGGCAAGCAGGGTCGGAACGGCCGATGTGGAAAACCTCTGCCTCGATACGGGTCACATAGGAATATACGTCAGCTCCAAATCGCAGAAACAGTTTACGCCCAAAATAGCACAGTGGCTGCAGGAAAGAGATTCTATGGTGCAGAGCGAGGCGGCGGCAATGGCGGAAAAAAAGCAGTCCCGGGCGCGCATGGAAACCCGGTTGAAGGCGCCCGAGAAATCGGGCGCGCGCAGGAGCGCGACCGCTACCGGTGCGAAGCCCTCGCCAAGGGCGCGCGCACGCGCCGGGAGCGCCTGAAACAACCCCGAAACTACCTGTCCTGCACGACGGAGTCTTCGATCACTACTTCGAGCTCGGCCAGCACGATCTCTTTTACCGACATTGCCACGACCTCCGGCAAGGTCGCCGGAGAGATCGTGGGGTCGGGTTTGAGGCTGATGCCGGTTTTCGCACACACGTGGTCGGCTATGCGCACCGCGAGCAGAAGCGGGCCGGCACTCTCGATCTCCTCTTCATGATGGCGCTTTGTCACCTCGCAGTACACCTCGGGGATGTTCCATCGAGTCATGAGGCCATAGCCCTGTTCTGCATGCATGAAATCGAGTATTTCGAACAGGAAGGATTCCGAGAGAGTGACGTCGTTTCTCTCCGAGCGGATCGTCTCGAAGACCCGCAGGAGAAGCAGTTTACCGATATCGTGGAAAAGTCCGGCAAGAAATCCCTCATCGGCCAGTTCGGGATATCCGGTTTTGCGCAACAGCCACTGCGCACCCATGGCGGTTGCCAGGGCATGTTTCCAGAGCACATCGAGGTGTTTGGCTACGAGTGGATCGCGCGAGGCGTAGAAACCCTTCTGACTGCCTGTAACCAGGCAGTTGTAAACCTGCCGCACGCCAAGGCGCATGATCGACTCTCGTATCGTGCGCACTTTGTTCAGACCCGCAAAGAATGCCGAGTTGGCAAGCTTCAGCATCTCGCCGGCCAGGGACTGATCCTTGGCGATGGTTGAGGCGATATCATTGATGTTTGCGTTTTCATCGGACATCTTTGCGTGCAATTCGCGGGCTACTCCGGGAAATATCGGAAGGTTCAGCGACTCCGAAGCAGCGTATTGTTCGACGACCTGCACCAATGATCCGCTTGTTTGATCCATTCGTCTTACTCCGTCCCCAGAAGGCGTCTCAGTTCGTGAACCGGTCTGGGCCTCGCGACTCGGGGAAGCGACCGGAAGACTTCCTGGAGAGAGGTCGTGCCGTTTGCGGCTTTGGCGATTCCATCTTCCAGAAGAGTAATGAGACCGGAGGTCTCCGTGCTGATCCGCCGCAAATCGTAGGCGGTTCTTTTGTTCAGCACCGCATCCTTTACCGGTTCGTTTAGGACCAGCAGCTCGAATACGCCCACCCGTCCCTTGTAGCCGGTGAATCGGCATTCGGGACACCCTCGCCCCAACTTGAAACGGACGCCCTTCAGATCATTTGCACTGTAGCCGAGTCTGCGCATATCGGCGGGTTGAGCAACGTAGTCCTCGGCACAACGGGAGCATACCCGTCGAAGAAGCCTTTGCGCCACAACGCCGACTACGGTCGAAGAAATCAGAAAGGCTTCGATGTTCATATTGAGCAACCGGATCAAGCCTCCGATGGAGTCTTCGGTGTGGAAGGTGCTGAGCACCTTGTGGCCGGTAAGGGAGGCCTGGATGCAGGTCTCGGCCGAAAAACGGTCGCGTATTTCTCCGATCACGATGATGTCGGGGTCCTGCCTGACAACGGATTTGAGGCTTTCTTCGAAAGTGAGGCCGATCTTTGAGTCGATCGAGCATTGGGCTATTCCGTCGATCAGGTACTCGACCGGGTCTTCGACCGTTATGATGCTGGTATCCATGCTCTCCAGATGGTTTATGGAGCTGTAGAGCGTGGAGGTTTTCCCGGACCCCGTCGGGCCGGTGACGAGGATGACGCCGCAGGGAAAATCGAGAGCGTCGAACTTGTACCGATCGAGCATTTTGGGGTACATGCCGATTTCGCTTAAGGGCCGCAGGAGGCCTTTTCTCCCCAGGAGCCTCAAGACGATGTTTTCGCCCCACACGGTGACATAGAAGGAAACCCGAAGATCCAGTGTGGTGCCGGTGCGCGCATCTTCATACTGGATTCTGCCGTCCTGGTGGCGTCTTCTTTCCGCTATGTCGGCTTTGGCCATGATCTTCAGCCGGCTCGTCATGGGCGGCCCCATCGGGAGCGGAAGGTCCTTAAAGGGAACCAGCACCCCGTCGAGGCGAAACCGGACTCGTATCCTGTCCATCATGGGTTCGATATGAATGTCGCTTGCGCCGCTGCTCGCGGCTTCTTCGAGAATGGCGTTCACCATGCCGACGACTGATTTTTCGTCGGGCTGATTGGTTTTCAAGAGGGCGGCTTCGTGTTCGAGGGCTCGCAACACCTGGCCGAATTCGGATTTCGAACACAGAACCTGCCTGACTGCTCCAAAGATTTTCTCGGCGGCTTCCACCGATTCGCGGTTAAGCGGATCGACGAAGGCCACCTTCACTTGTCCATCCTCCTCCCTGGCAACCGGCAGGAACTGATGGAGCGCGTACCATTTGGAGGGGACCTTTCGCAAAAGCGTGGCGTCCAGACGGCTGATTTCTAATTCGCAGTAGGAAAGGCCCAACTGGTAGGAGAGAACTTCCAGCAGGCTCTTTTCCCCGATCGAGCCGTTTTCCACCAGGACTTCGCCGATTGTCTTAGGGGCGCTCGCTTCTTTTTTCAGGCGGAAAGCCGTCGCCAGATCGTGATCGGTGATCAGGCCGAGTTCGACGAGGAGAGCGCCCAGCTTGAGGTTCACCTTGCTCGCGGAAAGCGTATCCTGGAGCTGTTCGGCGGTTATATATCCGAGTTCCTGCAAAACCTGGGTGAGCGTCTTGTTTCCCGGAAGCTTCGAATGGACTCGTCTGGCATAGGTGAGCTTTTGCTCGTCGAGGTATCCTTTGCCGATGAGCATCTCGTAGATGACCCCGGCCTGCTCGGTCCTTTCGGGCGCAGTCTTGGGGCCTTCGGCTCGAACTGCCGGCTGCTCCGTCCCCATAAATTTCAAGACACTCTCGTTTTCCACCCGAAATTGTCTCCGTGTGTGGAGAAAATGCGGTGCATGACCTCTTTCAGCGTTAAATCGGCAACTTAAATTTAAACTTTAGCCCAATCGACCAAGGGAACGGGAAATCTCCTCCTGCATCGTTTCTATGACAGCGAAGGGATCGGCCGCATCTCGCACCGGACGGCCGACAACGACGAAGTCGGCCCCTCCCCCGATGGCCGAGCCGGCGGTTACGACCCGCTTCTGATCGTCTTTCCCGGCCGCGGTCCCGGCCGGACGAATGCCCGGGGTCACGATCAGGAAGTCCTCGCCCAACTCGCTCCTGAGCCGCGGGGCTTCGGCGCCCGAGGCCACTATTCCCCCCGCGCCCGAGGCAACCGCCGCGCGCGCCCTGTCCAGGACCAGATCTTCCACCTTGCCCCGATAGCCGAAAAATTTCCCCATGTCTTCACTACTGAAACTCGTGAGCACCGTTACGGCAAGTATGGTAACGTCTGTTACGGCCCCGGCGGCCGCCTTTACAATCGGCTCATTTCCGTGCACGGTGGCAAACGTTACGCCTCTGTCCGCGAGCTGGCCTGCAGCCAGGGAAACGGTCTGCGGAATGTCGTAGAATTTCAGATCGAGCATCACCTTGTGGCCGCGCCCCGCTATCCACTCCACGATGGGAAACCAACCCGAAAGAAAGAGCTGAAGCCCTACTTTGTAGAAGTGAATGTGGCTTTCCAGACGCTCGACAAGCCGTTTTGCCTCCTCCGGGGAAGCTACGTCGAGGGCAAAAATAATTCTTTCATCCAAAGGTATGTTTTTTGACTGCACGTCTTGTCTCCTTATTCACGTTTATCGGTTTTTCTTGCCTCTTTCTTACAGGCAAACGTAAAAGGGAAAAAGTAAAAAGGAAAAAGTGGAAGGGAAAAAGATGAGCGGGAAAAAAGCCGTTGTTTTCCACCAGGGGGCGCTCGGGGATTTTCTCCTGGCTGCCGCGGCGATCGATGAACTCGCAGCGATCGGGGGCTTTACCCGCGTCGATTTTTGGTCAAAACCGGAGCATGTGTCTCTTTTGGCCGAAAAGAGCTATCTTGGCCGGTGCCTGCCCTGCGAGTCGCCGCTCGTATCCGCTCTCCTGCACGATACGTTGAGGCGCACGGCACGCCTTCCCGATTTTCTTGTCGAAGCCGAGAGCATCTTCATCTTCGGGCAGTCGGGATCGCGCGTCATGGCCGGGCGTCTAAAGGAACTGCTCTCGACCGATGTGAACTGGATCCAGTCTTTTCCCCTGGCAGAAGAGGCTCGTAGGGAGCATGTGTCCGATTTTTTGCGCCGCCAGTTCACAGCACTTTCCCAGCCGATCGCCGGACGTCCCCTTGCTCTTTTACCTCCGGAAGCAGAAAAAAGAGGTGCCGAAGAGCTGCTCCGCCAACTCGGAATCCATTCCAAGCCGATTATTCTTCATCCCGGAAGCGGCGGGAGGCGCAAAGTGTGGCCGCTTGCAAAGTGGTGGGGGCTGATCGACCGGATTCGCCGGGAGAACTCTTCGCCCGTGCTCCTGTCCGTCGGCCCGGCCGATGAGTACCTGCTGGAGTTCTCAACCCGTGTGCGCGAGTCGGGAATACCGGTAGTGAACGGCCTTTCGGTCCTGAACCTCTCGGCCCTCCTTTCCCTTTGCAGCCTCTACATCGGGAGCGATTCGGGCGTGAGCCACCTGGCTGCGGCCATGGGCATCCCAACGCTCGCCCTCTTCGGCCCCACCGACTCCCGCGTCTGGGCGCCCCGCGGAAGGCACGCTATCGCCCTGCAAAGGCAATGGAAAGAAGAAGAGGTCATGGAATGGTCGCCTGTACAGAGACCGGATTTTGAGGACGACCATATCATGTCGATCATCAACGGGAAAGATTAACTATGTTGCATTACCGGCACAATGGCGGACTTGAAAATCCGGAGTTTCTCCGCCGCATTAATGAGCTTTCGGTAAAATCGGACCGTGTCTGGTTTGCGGCCCTGAGTGTCGGTCTTGGTTTTACGCTGATTGCTGCCTATCTTTTTGCCTTCTCTCCTATGGGGAAACTCTTGGCCTATGCCGGACTTTGTATGCGCACGATCCTCTACTTCAAGGCAGGGGTAGTTCTGGAGGGTTGCGGTGGTGAGGTTTTATCCGATCTCTTCAACCTTGGACTCGTGGCGGGCATTTTTGAGATTCTCGTGGACTGGGGGCTCATCCACTGGATTTCC
>JBMFWU010000028.1:0-19996 GCA_049964955.1 Syntrophobacteraceae bacterium | reverse complement strand
GGAGGAGCAACATTTGCGCTGGCGATCGCGTCCGGCTACGCCCTCGCCTATTTCTTGCTGGAGGTTTTGAAGCTCCGCTGAGCAGGGATCAGGACGAGATTATGGACCAGGTGACCGCGTTCTAATTTCCAAATAATAGTGAGCATAAAAACCGGTTCGCCCATATTTATCCTTCATTTCCACGTGATGTTGGAGCAAAAATGCTCACTGCTCACTTTTTTTGAGAAGCAAAAAAATGGCGGCCATCAGCAGGTAGGCGACAGCGGTGGTAAGCGGAAGAGAGGACGCAATCTTCCAGGGCAGATACAGGGCGCCGGAAGGCAGCACCGAATGGATGACCCCGAAAAGCGAAAGCACGCCGCAAATGAGCGAGGAAACGGCGGCATGCCTCTTCTTTCCATCGATCAGGAAGGCAAGCATGCTTCCCCACAGAAGGGCAGTCAAGATGAACCCGTTGCTGAGCATCGTTAACGACTGGAGCGTCGTTTGAAGCCTTGGGGGAAGAGCGGAGACTTGCATGGTGGCCGTGAACTCGCCTACAAGAATCATCACCAGACTGGCGACAGCCGGCAGGAAACTGAAGCTGACCGCCGCGGAATGTTCCGCCGGACTTTCCCTGTAGGCCTGGTTTACGATCTCGAAACCGATATAGATGAAAATGGGCGCAAGCACGGCCCGGGGGAGAATTTGCACGATCACGGTCAGTAGGCCCACGGCGCAGCCCACACCGACAAAGATGCCGGTAAGCAGCGTATACCACCATGTGGCGCCCATTTTCTTGTACGCCGGATGTCCGATATAGGGCGTAGTCTGGGCCACGCCGCCAAAAAATGCGGAAACAAGTGACGTTACGGCCTCGGTCAGCAGGATGTCCCGGGTCCTGTAGTCGTCTCCGGCCAGACGGGCGCTTTCGGTATTGTTTATGCCGCCGATGATGGTGAGAATCCCGAAGGGAATGACAAGAGGCAGGTACTGGATGCTCTGCGGCAAAGTCCTGAGGAAGGTAACGGAAAAAACGGGCAGGCTAAGGGCGATGTGTAAAGACGGCGTCTGAAATGCGGGCAGAAGACCGGCAAAACCGAGTCCGAAATGGATGGCCGTAGCAATCACCACGGCGATCAACACGCCGGGGAGCCTTCCGGGAAGCTCCATCCCGCCCAGAAGGACCGAAAAAATAAGCCCGAGGGCCACCAGCCCGACAATCACCTCGTTAAAAGATTCCACGAGCGGCAGGAACCCGAGCAACAGGAGTCCCACCCCGCCGAGAGATCCCAAAAGCCCCGCAGTGGGGACCACCCTCTGCACCCATGCGCCACAAAAAGAGGTGGCGAGTTTCACCACGCCGATCAGAAAAAGGGTCATCATCCCGATCTGCCAGGTGAGCTGCGCATTGTGGGTCGCCACATAGGCCGGCCCCAGCACCGCATAGGCGAGCCCGATGGTCGAGGGCGTATCCAGGCCAAGCGGCATGGCGGTGACATCTCTTCGCCCCGTTTTCTTCCGAAGCCTCAGGGCCATCCAGGTATATATCAGATCGCCGAAAAACACCCCCAGGGCCGTCCCGGGAATCATGCGCCGGAAGATGATATCCGCCGGATAGTGGAAGGTGAAAATCAAAATAGTGCTCAAGAAGACGAGCACGCCGAGGTTATCGAGAAATAGGGCCAGAAAGGCCGTAATCTCTCCCCAGAATTGATTGTTGTCCGGCATTGTGAGTCACCCTGATTTGCGGCAAATATTTTCGCTGGTCCTGCCCCACCCGGACGGCAATTAAAGTCGGGGCGTTCCCCGTTATACCCATTCACCTGCTCTCGGGAAGACGTTCCATATTGATGCCGAGCTTGCGCATCCGTGCTCTCAACGTTGAGGGATTCATCGCCAGAAGTTCGGCTGCGCCGCCCTTTCCCGATATCTTTCCTTTTGTCACAACAAGGATCTCTCTGATGTAGCGGTCAATCATCTCGTCCATCGTCAAATAACGGCCTGGTGGTTTGGGCGTTGTTCGATCAACCGCGGCAACTTCTTCGATTACAAGTTTGGGAAAAGCTATGGGCTCTCCTCTGCTTGTTATAAGCGCTCGTTCGATCACATTCTGGAGTTCCCGCACATTTCCCGGCCAGTCGTAGCGCTGGAGCACATTGATTGCTCCCGGGGCAAATCGGCTGTGAAAGGGAAGATTCATCTCAAGAGATTTGCTTCTCAAAAAATGATTGGCGAATGCAGGAACGTCCATTTTGCGCTGTCGCAAGGGCGGAATATGAATCGGGAAAACATTCAGGCGAAACCAAAGGTCCGCTCTGAACTTCTGGTCATCGACCATTTGCTTGAGATCCCTGTTTGTGGCTGCAATCACCCGGGCATCGGTGGAAATCGGTCTCGTTCCGCCCACCCTGCGGAAAGTCCCGGTTTGGAGCACCCTGAGCAGCTTGACCTGGGCTTGAGGAGCAAGCTCGCCTATTTCGTCCAAAAAAATCGAGCCCAGGTCAGCCTGTTCGAAATACCCCTTTTTCAGGCTGGCGGCACCTGTGAAGGCGCCTTTCTCATAGCCGAAAAGCTCGCTGTCCAATAGGGTCTCCGGTATTGCGCCACAGTTGACGCTCACCAGCGGCCCCTCGGCGCGGTTGGAGCGCTGATGGATGGCGTTGGCTATGATTTCCTTTCCTGTTCCCGTTTCTCCCGTCAGCAGAACCGGCACATCGAGCGGAGCGGCCTGGTCGACCAGGGTCATAACCTCCTTGAGGCCGGTTTGCGCACCCAATACTCGATGTCCAAGCCGTCTTCTGATCTCCCTGTTTTCTACAACCAGCAGTTCCTTGAGGCTTTCGATTTCGAGCCGCGACAGTATATGCCTGACCGCGCCTGCAGTTGGCTCGTAGATCTCTTCAAATCGCCTGATGTGTTCGGTATTGTACCGGTCAGGCCCGAATGCAAAGAGACCGAGAAGACCGAACTTGTCTGCCCCCAGCGCAGTGATCAGCACCAACGCGGAACCCGGTTCCTCGATTCCGAGATGTTCCTGAACCTCCGAAACGACAGGGCTCTGGTGCGTATCGGTGCACAGGATGTTTTCACCACTGGTCTGGACAGCCTGCGCATACTCTTGCGCAGGTCCGGACAGCACCACCGTCTCATCGGAACAAATGACCCCTTCGTCTGTCACTAACGCCATGTAGCGCAACGTTCCCCGCAGGGAGTCATAGATGGGCAGGGTCATAAGGTCGATTGGCAGAATCTTTCTCAGGAATTTGTAGATTTCATTGATTGAATATTCCAGGTCCCTGCTGCTGAAGACCCTTGGCATGAGAGATTCAATCGAGTTTTTGTCCGGTGATCGCATGACGGCAGCCTCAAAAGCATTTCGTCAAATAGTACGCAATAGTCACATTTTCCATTCGAAAAATATCATATATTGCGAGTTCCGCACAAATACAAACATAACCAGTTGAGATATCAAAATATTTTCACCTGGCACGTCATTTGCTCAATACAGGGCCGGGGACAAATTCGACTCGGGTTTTGAACGTGAAAAGGGAGGATAGTGTGATCAGGCCGGCTCGATGTGTGCTTTAAAGATGCGAAAAGGGACCTTCCTTAACTGCATGAAAGGAATCATAAGATGCGGGATGTATACATAATCGGGGCAGGCATGACCCGTTTCGGCAATCACATGGATGTTTCGGAAAAGGAACTGGTCGCGCAGGGTTTTCTCAAAGTCATGGAGGACGCCCCCGAGGTCTCAATCGGTGATATTCAATCGGTTTTCTTTGCCAACTCGTCGTGGGGTTTTTTTAAGATGCAGCATTCCATCAGGGGGCAGGTCGCCCTTCGCCCCTTTGGCGTGGAGGGCATCCCGATCACCAATGTCGAAAACGCCTGCGCTACCGGTTCCACGGCGCTCCACTGCGCCTATAAAGACGTTGCGGGCGGAGTGTGCGAGTGCTCGATGGCCATCGGTATGGAGAAGCTCTACAACGAGGATAAGGCCAAGACCTTCATGGGCTTTAACGCCGGGGTCGATGTAGCCGATATCGAACAACACATGAAGGCCATAAGAGGCATGCTGGACGGGACGACTCTGGAGGTGCCCTTCGATGACGGCGGGGCAGGTGCGGGATCGACCAGGAGCGCCTTCATGGATTTATACGCCAATTGGGTCCGGTGGCACATGGCCGCCTATGGTACGACGCAGCGCCAACTTGCCGTCATTGCCTCGAAAAATCACTTTCATAGCTCGATGAATCCCAATGCCCAGTTCCGGAAAACCATGACGGTCGATGAAGTCCTGCAGGCGCGCCCTGTCCTCTGGCCCCTGACCGTTCCCATGTGCGCGCCTGTCGGAGACGGGGCAGCGGGGGCAATCGTCTGCTCGGGGGATTTTTTGAAAAAGCTCAAATCTGCCAGGCCTGTCAAGATTCTCGCTTCGGTCCTGGGATCGGGAACCAACAGGAGACACGACCGGCTCGACCTGGATATCGCCGTCAGGCTCTCCCGGCAAGCCTATGACATCGCCGGCGTGGGCCCTTCCGACATGGATCTGGCCGAAATGCACGACGCCACCGCCTACGGAGAACTCCACCAGTGCGAATCTCTGGGCTTCTGTCCAATAGGGGAAGGAGGTCCTTATGCCGAGAGCGGAGCTACGACCCTTGGCGGTAAGATGCCGGTCAATACCTCCGGGGGCCTCGAGTCGCGGGGCCACCCCATCGGCGCTTCCGGTCTGGGGATGATCCATGAGTTGGTGACGCAACTCAGGCACGAAGCAGGCCCAAGGCAGGTCGAAGGGGCCAGGCTGGCCCTGGGGGAAAACGGCGGCGGCAACATCGCTTTTGAAGAGGCGTCCATGACCATCCATATTCTCGAACGAGTGGAATAAAGGACGCGCGATTTGAACCCGGAGTGAATTTGGTGGGTACTTGGACCGGTTCCGCGGCGGACTTTGAAATGAAATAAGGCGGAGGGAAGAACATGAAAAGCGTCGAAATGGAAGCAAAACAGGACAAGGCCGAATTCATGAGGGAACTCGAGGGAAATTTCACGGAAACCGAAAAGGTCATATTACGCCGCAGAAGCACCCGCTGGTACAAGAAGGAACAGGTCCCCGAATTCATGATAAAGCGGATCCTCGAGGCCGGCAGGTTTGCGCCCTCCGCCGGAAACTGCCAGCCATGGAAATTCGCCGTAATAAGGGACCCTAAGATAATAGGCGATCTTACGGAGCATGTCGTCAAAGGCTGCAAAGCGTTCAAATCCCTTCTGGATTACCGGGCGCCGGGGAAATTTTGGAAACTCCCCCTCGCAAAAATGTTCATCCGGTTCATGCCCAAAAAATTGCATCCCGTACCTTTCGGCGCCATCTCACTCATCGCCGATGGCAGGCTTGGGGTGTTTCACGGGGCGCCTTCGGTGATTCTGATATTTAAAGACGTCAGGGGCGTAACCAACCCGGATCTTGACTGCGGAATCGCCGGCCAGAATATGGTCCTTGCGGCCCATAGTATGGGTTTGGGGACATGCTGGGTGAGTTTTTCGAGTCTGATCTTCGACTATCAGGGGTCGAAATGGAAAAAGTTCTTCGGGGTCCGATACCCGTATAAGTTTGTGAGCAGCCTGGCCATAGGATGGCCGAAAGGAAGTCCTGACGGTTTTGTGGCGAGGCCCCCCCACAGCGTGGACTGGTTCGAAAACGGGGAAAAACAGGTCCTCGATGCCGGCGGAAGGGATTCGAAGATCGGCATTGGCGAGAGGCTGTCGATCCCCAACTATAAGAATCCGTCTCAAATACGCATGGGTGAAGTCGCCTTCGACCATGAAAAATGCACCGGATGTGGAGAGTGCGGCCGTATCTGTCCGGCCGACTCCATTCGAATACAAAACAAAAAGCCGTTTATGACCGAATCTGCCGAATGCATAGCGTGCGGCGACTGCATGGCGATTTGTCCGAAAGAAGCAATTCGTCTTAGAGCCGGCTATAGGTTTTCCAAACACTACAAGACGATTGATCACAGTGGTTTAAACTTGCCGCGACTAAAATAGATTACGCCATTATCGTGAACAGGAGAAACTCATGCCGACCACCTATTGGGCGAAGCTGCTCGAAGAGCAGGCCGCAAAACTCAAGGATAAACGTTTTTTGTATCTTGTTAATCAGGACAGGTCCATCAGTTATGCCGACATGGATCTTAACGCCAACAGAGTGGCCAATTTCCTCCTGGGTCTTGGGGCGGTCCCCGGGGCCGGGATTGCCACGATGATGAACAATTCCTCCCAATTTCTGGACATCTTTTTCGGCATCCAGAAGATCGGGATGTATGTTAACACGGTCAACACCCAGCTTCGCGGCGACCAACTCGCATACATCGTCGATAACAGCGACGCCCGATATCTGGTTGTCGATTACGACCTCCTGGACATTTACACAAGTATTTGCCGCAGCGCCCCCAAAATCGAGCGTGTGATCGTGAACACGCTGGAAGCACCCGAGGACTTCACGGTCCCCGACGGTATGATCGACCTCCGGCAAGCCTACCGTTCCGATATTTCGACCGTAAAGCCGGCAGTCGAATTCGACGAATCCTCCATGGTCCTGATCATGTATACCTCGGGAACAACGGGACTGCCCAAGGGGGTCGTCCAAAGATATAACAAAAACATAATAGATCGATTCGGGATGGCCGCCCCCGCCGTCCTCACAGGCGACTCCATTTATTACACGGCCCTCCAGTTGTTCCACGGCAATGCGTTCTTTGTCACAACCACCTGCTCCCTTGTCATGGGGGCCACGGTGGCGCTTTCCAAGCGGTTCTCGGCAAGCCGTTTCTGGGAGGAAGTGGCAAAGTCGAAAGCTACGATCTTCAACACCATCGGGGCAATCATTCCGATTCTTATGCGACAGCCCGTGAGTTCCTTCGAAAATGGCCACGCGGTGGAGAAGGTCCTCTCGGCCGGTTGCCCCGCGGAATTGTGGGAGCCCTTCGAGAAACGCTTCGGCGTAAAAATCTGGGAGGCATACGCCGCTGTTGACGGCTCGGGGATGATCACCAATTTCGGAAACGCGCCCAAGGGTTCCATCGGCAAGCCCATGGGATCGGTCATTAAACTGGTCGATGAACAAGGCAATGAGACTCCCGCAGGAGTCGCAGGCGAACTCCTGTTCCATGTAGACCCGGCGAAAAGAGGCGCGGTCGAATACTACAAAA
The DNA here is from genome assembly GCA_049964955.1 of Syntrophobacteraceae bacterium. GTDB lineage: Bacteria > Desulfobacterota > Syntrophobacteria > Syntrophobacterales > Syntrophobacteraceae > SbD1. Next base: position 12,800 of record JBMFWU010000028.1, on the reverse strand, counting down.
ATCCCGGTGCCTCGGGGGACAAGACCCGGGGCGAGTGGGAGTACACGGGCGATCTTATGTACCGCGACGAAAATGGATACCTCTACTTTGTGGGCCGCAGCACCGATTCCATGCGCCGAAGGGGCGAAAACGTTTCGGCCTATGATGTCGAGCAGGCCGTTTTGAAGCATCCGGATGTGCTGGAGGCCGCGGCCTATGCCGTTCCTTCCGAAATGACCGAAGATGAAATAATGGCCTCGGTCAAGCCGATCAAAGGAGGGAAAATCTCCGCCCAACAATTGTGGTCTTTTCTCCAGGACAAACTGGCCAGGTTCGCAATCCCCCGCTATATCCGCATTGTCGATGATTTCCCGAGAACCGAAAGCTTCCGGATAAAAAAAGGCGAACTGAAGGCCACAGGAGTCACGCCGGACACTTTCGACGCCGAGGCCTGAAGGGCTCGGGCACGAAAAGCCGGGGCAGGATAAATGATCCAAAACAAGCGCTTTGTGCATCCGGGTGATGGCGAAACCCGCCGGACCCCTGTGCAATCACGACTGCTAGTACTGCTTCTGCACGCTCTAGGTAAGGGAGGATATATGAATTACGAAGTAAAAGATTATCAAAGCATAGGGAAAAAGGTGAAGGAAAAACTTCAGCTTGAAACAGAAATTGTATCCGTAAAATTTATAAGAGATATTTCCGAAATACCTGAAGGCTTCTTGAGGCCGTTAAAGGATACCGGGAAAAAAATGACTTGTTGCAGGGGAATGGACGCGGCTCGAAAGAATGGAATGAATGTCGCCATAACGGCTGATGATAACCCATGTGTGGTAAACATCGGCCATGGCTGGGCCAAGGTGTCGTTTATAAAAATCATCAAAAGCCAAACAATGAATAAATGGCAAAATAACTTTTTATCGGTGATTAGGGTTAATAATGCGCGAATGAGGCTTCGTGGAATAATGGCGAACTGGCCCTGGAGTAGATTCTTGGGACATAGAGGATTTCTTCTGTCTCCTTTATCCCATACGCCTTTCATCCCGGATTCGGTAGTTGTTTATGGTTATCCGGAGCAAATGGCCCATATGTGTCATGCTTTCAGTGTCGAAGGAAAACATATTCCAAGGGCGGCCTTGACTGGATTTGGCGATGCATGTTGGGGCGCCACATTATTCCCCTTAAAATCCGGGAATCCCGTTTTTGTGCTACTGGGTTTGGGAGATCGGGCTTTCGGGGGTGCAAACAAATATGAAGTTGGAATGGGGATGCCGGGATCGATGATCTTTTATATGGATAAACACCTGCATAAGGCGGGTGGAGAGCATAATCTACTGGAATATCTCAAGAATCCCCCTGTCGATGTCGACGAGGACACACTTCCGGGATGGAGACTCGTCAGAGACCATATGAAATAAGGATGCGCGAGTCAGAAGCGAAGGAGCGTCTTATGGATCGATTCAGGACAAAGACGGTTGTGATAACCGGGGCAGGCAGCGGATTTGGCCGTGGTCTCGCCGTTGATTTCGCAAAACGGGGATGGAAGGTCGCCGTAAGCGATATCAATCCGGAAAGAATCCGGGAAACCGTTGAACTCCTCAATGCGGACAGCCGAAGCCTTGCGGTGACATGCGACGTCACCAGACCCGAGGAAGTGCAGTCGCTGGCCGATAAGGTGCTATCCACCTGGGGCGGCGTGGACATCATCATCAATAACGCCGGCGTCCCCGTGGGTGGAATCATGGAGAAGATCGCCCTGGAGGACTGGCGCTTTGAGATCGATGTCATGCTCATGAGCGTCGTCTATGGGTGCCGGACGTTTATCCCTGTCTTTAAAAAGCAGGGTTGGGGACACATCGTTAACACGGCCTCAGCTGCCGGAATTTTGTCCCTGGCCGAGATGTCTCCCTACAATGTGACCAAGGCGGGAGTCATCTCGCTCTCCGAATCTTTGTGCGTAGAATTGAGGGGCAGCAATATAGGGGTCACCGTAGTGTGCCCTACCTTCTTCAAGACAAACCTTCTGGATAATGCCAGGGCAACCGATGATCATCAGGTAAAGATGTTCGGAGCCTGTTTCAACAGGATGACGTTCGGAACAGTAGAGAGCGTCACCCGAGCCACGGTCAAGGCCATCAAAAAAAACCGGCTCTATGTTTTGCCCCAACCCGACGCCAAACTCTTCTGGCTCATGAAAAGGATGACACCAAACATTTTCTTCAAGGTCAGCGGACAGGTCTATGCTCGAGGCATCCTGGACAGGCTTCTCGGCATTTAATCCGTTTGCCGTGCGATGCACCCGTGCCCCACAAAAAACCGAGCATCCTGGCGGCATGAGTGCATCCAGTCAAAGATTTGCGGCCATAGCTGCCTGTGAGCTCTTTTCCCTACAAGCATTCCCAGGTGTTGCAGGGCTACACCTGTATCGCCTTCATACAACAGGACTTTTTTTTCTTTGCTTGCTACCAGGTCAAAGAGGGGAATCACGGCACGCTCCGGAGCGATAGCGCATCGAGGATCCACCACGCTGAGGATGGGGGCATGAATGTATTCGGGGTCCAATTCAGGAAGGGACAAATACTTGCGTACGAATGTGCGTCTGCGGGGTAAAAAAATATCCGAGGAAGAGGCTTGCAGCATTTCCAGGTTCGATGGCGATCTGGAATCAGCGTTAAAAGCTGCGGCATAAGATATCATTTCCCAGAGTTCAGGTGATCGGTCGTCGAGGAAGCCGCAGAGGTTGACGTGCTATTGGAATCGGCATCCGTTCCCAACTGAGTAATCAACTGCTGGAGCTTGCTCGAAAAGCTCGCGTAAGGCGAGGAGGAACTGGAATAACCGGAGGATGCGGTAGAGGTGGAGGCGGAGCTTTCCCCGGACTCAGATTCGGATTCTACGGCGGCAAACAGGTCATGCATGAATTTTCCGAGTGCATGACGGGAAGGGTGGGCCGAGCCCGTCTGGTTTGCGGATGTGGCTGACTGGGAAGAGGTCACGGAATTGGACGAGGCGTTCGCCACCGAACCGCTGAGCTGTGAGGGTACGGAAAGCCCGACCTGGCTGAACGCCTGTATGATGCTCTGCATCAGTGTATCATTTCCTCCCGAGGCGGATTTTCAGCGACGCTTGAAAAAAAATGCCGCCCATGCCGTCAAATTCTTCCCACAGAGTCTCTTCGACTCTTCTGCTACACGTGATTTGCAGGCGGTTCGTCGCGCAGGAAGCTGGCCATAACCTTTTCCACTATGGGTGATGCCGCGGACGCGCCCTCTCCTCCATGTTCGACAATGGCCCCCACTGTGATTTGAGGGTTATCCGCCGGAGCATACCCAACGAACCAGGCGTTGTCCTTCTCGTCCTTGCCTTTCACGGACCTGCCCAGTCCGATCAGCTGGGCCGTTCCGGTCTTACCGGCAATAGAGAAATCTTTCTGCTCGATGCGGTGGGCCGTTCCCTGAGCTTCGGCCACCACTCCCTTCAGCGCCTCCTGAACGACCTGAAAGTACTTTGGTTGGATATCGATCTGCCATCGCAGCTGCTTGTGAGCTCCGTTGACCTTGTTTGCATCGATTCCCTGGATGCGATAGACACAATACGGTGTCCAAAGCTTGCCGTTATTGGCGATGGCCGCATAGGCGGCGGTGAGTTGCAACGGGGTGACCAGATCGTAGCCCTGACCTATCGCAATCGACAGTGTTTCCCCTTCTTCCCAGGGTTGGCCCAAAACCCTGCGTTTCCACGCCGAAGTAGGGATCAGGCCGGCAGACTCCCCCGGCAGGTCGATGCCGGTCTTTTGGCCCAATCCAAACATTTTGGAATAGTGAGCCAGGCGGTCTACTCCCTGCAGCATACCGACATGGTAAAAATAGACATCGCAGGATTGCACGATCGCTTCATGCAATCCGATGTTGCCATGGCCGCCATGTTTCCAGCAATGAAACACGTGATCGCCCAACCGCAGGTACCCCGGACAAAAAAACTTTGTGTCGGGCGTGATCACTCCATCTTGAAGGGCGCCCAACGCCACAAGCGGCTTGTAGGTAGAACCCGGCGCAAACTCCGAACTGATGGCTCGATTGAGCAGGGGGTGTTCCGGGTCACTGCTTAAGGCGAGCCACTCTTTTGTGGTCAACCCTTTGGCAAATTCATTAGGATCGAAGGTGGGAGTGCTGGCCATCGCAAGAACTGCCCCGCTATTGGGGTCCAGCGCGACAATGGAGCCAACATACTGGTAAGGAGGCAGCAACGCCCTCGCGGCTTTGGGGGCCAGAACAGGCGCCAATCCAATACCCGGCGCCAGAAGGCATGCCTTCATAAAGCTGCGCCGAGAAATCCCTCCCGGCTTGTTCGAGTTGTTCCTATCCCTCATTGAAAACCTCTTGCATCCTCGCGTTCGACCGCCTCCGAGTTCCGGGTCCCGGCCACGCTCCCGGAAAGCCCAGCGAGGTACTCTACACATTGAACCGGAAATGCATTATGTCGCCATCCTGGACGGGGTAGGTTTTGCCTTCCAGGCGAACCACTCCAAGCTTTCTTGCCGCGGCGTAATCGCCGGCTTTCCTGAGGTCCTCGTAGGCGACGACCTCTGCACGGATAAATCCTCTCTGGATATCGGAGTGAATCGCGCCGGCGGCATCGACGGCGTTCGTTTGCCGGGGAATGGTCCAGGCCCTCACCTCATCTTCGCCCACGGTCAAAAAGGAGATCAGGTCCAGAAGCGAAAAGGAACTCTTTATCACCCGGTCGAGAGCCGATTCGGTTATCCCGAAATCGCTCATGAAAGATTGGGCTTCCTCGTCTGAGAGCTGGGCAAGCTCCATTTCGAGTTTTCCGCGCACCACCACAGCATCGGCAGATCGAAGCGGCAGGGCAGGCATCGAGTCGTCTTCATCCGAATTGTTTACGATCACCAGAAGCGGTTTTGCGGAAAGGAAGGTATACCCCCGCAACTCCGGCTTATTGCAAACCTCGGCAATCGTTCGCAGCGGCTGCTCGGCGTTGAGCGTTTCGGCGCACTTTTCCAAAAGCTCCTTTTCGGCCCCGACAGGTTTTTTCCCCCGCTTGAGATCGGCTTCCAGTCTTTCCAGCCGCTTTTCCACCGAGGCCATATCGGCGATGAGAAATTCATCCTCCAGTTCCCTCAGGTCCTTTGCGGGGTCGGCAGCCCCCAAGACGGGATCGGAGAAATTTCGCACAACCATGATCAAGGCGTCCATGGGCCTCATGTGTGTGAGCAGAAGCGCCATGTATTCCTGCTTGTTGTCGGCCATTCCCGGAACGCCCTGGAGGTCCATGTAGGTGATTTGCGCGTGCGTGGTTTTTTTAGGCCGATAGAGTCCGCTCAGCCAGTCCACCCTCGCGTCGGGCACGGGCACCACTCCGAGCGCCGGCACCACCTGGCCCCCCGCCGGGCTCGATTCGCCACCCCTTCGCGTCAAAGCATCGAATACCGTTGTCTTTCCAGCCCTTCCCAATCCGGTTATTCCCAGTTTCATAGCGTTCCCGTTCGATGTCGTTTTAGAAGATGGATATTTTCCGGAAGGCTCAGGCCTTCGCCCCCTCAGGCCCCTGCCCGTTTATCTGCCCAAGCTTTCCTGCACCCACAGGTTGAGGAGCGTGTCGGCCGAAATACCTTCCTTGCGCGCTATTAATCGCACCTGCTCCGAGAGCTTTTTCCCAATGAATGTACGCTCCAGGATGGATTTTGGAAAGGGCAATTGTGATGAATTCCCGGCTATCAGGGGGATGGCGGGGAGAGAAAGTTTTTCTCTGCTCACTGCTCACCGTTCACTGGTCACTATTCACTAGTCACCCCTCGATGCGTTTAGTATGCTTACGACCCTGCGGCGTCCGGTCGCCCGAATTTACCACTGACCCGCACGACGAAAGAAGCGTATGGCATTCTGGAAGACACGGCAGCAAATGGGGCTCGCGGCAGTGATCGTGGGCGGGGGGATACTTCTATCCCGCTTCATGGGGCTTTTTCGCGACAAGCTCATCTCGCTCCTGTTCGGGGCAACCCGGGAATCGGACCTCTACTTCGCCGCCTTCGTAATCCCGGACATCATCAATTACATGCTCGCCGGGGGCTACTTTTCGATTACACTGATCCCGTTTCTGACAAAATATTTCGAGGAAAGCGAGGAAGAGGGCTGGCGGTTTTTTTCAACCGTTTTTCTGTGGGTAAGTGTTGCGATCTGTGCGATCACCGTCGTTGCGTTTTTTGGGGCATCGAGGCTGGCCGACCTCGCGGCCCCCGGGCTGGATCCCCGCTCGCTTGCCCGCCTTGCATACTTTCTGCGCATTATCCTTCCGGCCCAGATATTCTTTCTATGCGGATCGTGCCTTACCGGCATTCTTTTCATGCGCAAACAGTTCTTTGTCCCGGCCGTAGTCTCGATCGTCTACAACCTTCTCATCATAGTCGGAGGGGTCCTGCTCCGGTCCAAAGGAATGGCAGGTTTTTGCTGGGGAGTTCTTGCCGGCTCCTTCATCGGTAACTTCCTGCTTCCGCTTCTTGCCGTGAAGTTCGGGGGCGGTTTGCGTCTGAGGTGGTCGATTTTCCACCCGGGACTCAAAAAATATATCCTTGTGGCCCTACCTCTCATGATCGGACAGTCCATCACGGTTTTGGACCAGCAATTCATGCGGATATTCGGCTCGTTCGCTGAAGTCGGGGCCATCAGCTGGCTGAGCTACGCGCGGCGCATCATGATGGTTCCGGTAAGCGTTGTGGCGCAGGCGGCAGGCATGGCTTCCTTTCCGTTCATGGCAGACCTCTACGTCAAAGGCGACCTCCCACGGCTGTATCGAACCATTCGGTCCGCCCTGCAAAATGTGATGACCCTGTTGATTCCGGTTTGCCTGTGGATGATGCTGGTTGCCCAGCCTACGATCCGGCTTATCTTTCAGGAGGGCAGGTTTGGCATCTCGGACGCGGAGATGACGGCCCGACTGCTACAGGTTCTGCTTGTGTGCGTTCCCTGCTGGGGGTTCCAGCAGGTGTTGGGAAGAGGCTTTTACGCAAAACTCGATACGCTTACCCCCGCAGTCCTGGGGACCATCGTGACCGTGCTCGTGATTCCGCTTTTTTACCTTCTGGCCATCCACACCGGTGCGGTGGGCGTGGCATGGGCCAGCGTGTCGGCCCTTTTCTTATATACCGTGGCCATGACGGCCTGGTGGGGGATAAAGTGGGGCAGCGAAGCCTTTGAAGGGCTCCCGGGAGCGACGGGTAAACTCCTCCTTGTGACCGGCGCCGCTCTTCTGCCTGCCTGGGCCGCGCTGCATGCGAGCCCGTTCGATCCGCATCTTTCCCCTCACCTGGCGGCCTTTACCCAGATCGTTCTGAGCGGAATAAGCTTTGCGATCTTTTTTGCCTTTCTTTCCGCCCGCTTCATTCCAGACCTGGCAAGACCGTTTCTTGACCGCATCGGCCCCCTGGGCAGAAGGCTTCTACGAAACAGGACCGTCGAGAACTAGCCCGCGAGAGAGGACTGTTTCCCCCTTCCTCTTTGCCGCGGAAAAATGGAGGTGTTCTTTTGTCCGAAAAATCTCACGTTCCACCACACTTCACACCATTGCTCAACGACGGAACTCATGGCTGTTTCGGGTGCAGTCCCGCAAACCCACACGGTCTTCACATGAAATTTTTCTCCGGCGACGGAGCGCTTTTCTCGTGGCTGACCGTTCCGGGCCACCTCTGCGGGTGGGACACCCTGGTGCACGGAGGCGTTCTGTCTACAATAATGGACGAAACAATGGGCTGGACCGCCATTCACTTCATCAAAAAATTCGCCATGACCAATTCGATGACGGTGGAATTCTTGAAACCCGTAAGGATTGGGGAAAACATTCGTGTGGAAGGAAGAGTGGTCGAAACCGATGGAAGACGGGAGGCTACAGTGGAAGGCCTTCTGTACAAAGATAACGATGTGCTTGGCGTAAAGGCGGCTGGAAAGTTCCGGCTCTTTACCCCCGCAGCGATTGCGAGACTGGGCGTAATGGACGAAGAGTCCATTAAAAAATTCGACTTTTTACTGCAACCGTAGCCCAAAAATGGGACCGCGATCCCGCCGCGCCGCATGGATTGCGGCCCCGACCGGTTGGTGCGTAGCGATCATTGACAAATCCGCTCGCGGAGATATACTCCGCGCACTGTCACACGGAGGCTGCCGATCAGCCGATAGATTAAAGACTTGAAACCAAGGAGAAAAAGGGTGTTGTACGCATCGAAAACAGCCAGATTTCTTATCCTGCCGGCAATATTTTTCCTGCTCCTCGTTTCCGCCCGCCTGGCGTACGCGGCCCCGCCAAACCAGACGGACCCGTTGTCCCTTATTAAGAATGGGACCCAGGAGGCGCTCCAGATTTTGCACCAGTCGCAAACCGGCCAGGCCGCTCCGTTGAAGGAAAGAAGAGGGCAGATTCTGAAAATTGTCAGCCACTATTTCAACTTCGACGAAATGTCGAGGAGCGCTCTGGGCCACCCCTGGAAAGAACAGACCCCGCAGAAGCGCCAGGAGTTCGTCCACCTTTTCACCCAGCTTCTTTTCAATACCTACGTCGATCGCCTCCAGAATTACACGGGCTCCAACCAGCAGGTTTCCTACGATTCCCAGCAAATCGACGGGGACTACGCGGTCGTCGATACGCATGTCCTCTATGAAGGCAAAAACGTACCGCTCGACTACCGGCTCCACAAGACCAACGGGAAGTGGAAGGTTTACGACGTCGTGGTCGAGGGGATAAGCCTCGTTGCGAACTACCGCAGCCAGTTTTCTTCTATTCTTGCAAACGAATCCTTTGACGCGATGTTGCAGAAACTGCGCGCAAAGGTACAGCAAACGAGCTAGTTTCCCTCCGGAAAAAGTGCGGGAGTATTTTCTCCCGCACCTGTTCCATCGAAAAAAATACCCCACCCATTCTATTCCCCTCCCTCCTCGGTCCCTTTTTGTTCTGGCAATTCCAGATAAAAGATTGTAGATTTTCAGGCAGCATGAAAACCTCCGCCTACCCGCAATCGGCTGTAAATTCGGCCGCTTCACAAGGCCTGGAAGGCCATCGGGGAAGATTGCGCGAAAGGTTTTTGCGAGGCGGCCTCGCCGGATTTCACGACTACGAGATCCTTGAGCTTCTGCTCACCTACGCCATTCCCAGAAAAGATGTAAAACCGATTGCAAAAGAGCTTCTGGAAAAATTCGGAAACAACCTGGCCGCGGTCCTGGACGCCCCCGCCGAGGCCCTCCAACGCGAGGTGGATGGGATCGGAGAGGTTGCCGCCATACTGTTAAACCTTGTGCCACGCCTGTTCGATTCGTACCAGGCAAGCCGCTGGAAACCGAAGGAGGCTTTCTGTTCCACCCAGAGCGCGGTCTCCTACCTTCGCGCCCTGCTCGGAACGCAGAGACAGGAGGTTTTTTGCGTGCTCGCACTCGACAGCCAGAACCGGCTGCTCGCCGTCGAGCAGGTACAAAGAGGCAGTGTCAACCGGACCGCCGTCTTTCCCAGGCAGGTGGCCGAAGCCGCCCTGAAACATCGCGCAACCGCCGTGATCCTCTCTCACAATCATCCCGGCGGCGCCCCGACCCCCTCGGCCGCAGACAGGCAGCTTACAAAAAAGCTCCGGCAGATGCTCGCCGATTTGGACATACTGGTCCACGATCATATCATTGTGGCCGGAGGCGACCAGTATTATTCCTTTGCCGAGAATGGAGGACTGGAATGAACGCTCGCTCCATGCCCGCCGTGCTGGTTCGCGGCGAACAGAAAAGAGGCGAATGGAACGAAGTGGGGCTCGAGACCGTCGACATCCCCTCTTTGCAGGAAGGGGAAGCCCTCGTACAGGTTGAGGCCTGCTCGGTCAACCGGGCCGATCTTCTCCAGCGCCGGGGCCTCTACCCGCCGCCCCCCGGCGCCTCGCCCGTTTTAGGGCTGGACTTTGCCGGGTTTATCGTCGAAACTCAAGGGGCGCCGGTTTTCAAAAACGGCGGCAGGGTGTTCGGGATTACCGCCGGGGGCGGCTACGGAAGATACGCCGCAGTACCCGTAGACCACCTGGTCCCTATCCCCGAAAACCTGAGCTTTGCTGAAGCCGCCGCCGCCGCGGAAGTGTTCTTCACCGCCTACTACAACCTCTTCGTTCAGGCGGAGATGAAAGCCGGGGATACCCTGCTCGTTCACGGCGCGGGAAGCGGGGTCGGCACAGCCGCCGTACAGCTCGCCGCCTCGATCGGAGCAAGCGTTATCGTCACCGCGGGAAGCAATGACAAACTCGGGCGGGCAATCGATCTGGGGGCGCACGCGGGGGTAAACTACAAGGAAGAGGATTTTGCCCGGCGCGTTCTTGAAATAACCGGGGGCAAAGGCGTGGACATCGTCCTCGACTGGATCGGAGCGCCCTATCTTTCGAGACACCTCGATCTGCTCAAAACCAGGGGGCGCCTCGTCCTGATCGGCCTCATGGGGGGAAGCACCGGTGAGATCAACCTCGCTCCTCTCGTAACCAGGAGGCTCAAACTCATCGGCTCGGTTTTGCGCAGCCAGTCGCGGGAGGAAAAGGCCGAAATTACCCGCGGGTTTACCCGAACCGTGGTGCCGCTCCTGGAATCCGGCCGGGTAAAACCCATTATCGACCGGATATTTCCCGTCGCGGAAGTGGAGGAGGCTCACCGGTATCTTGCCTCCGGAGAGCATTTCGGAAAAATCGTACTCACGTGGAAATCGTTCTAGAAAATGGAAAATCCCTGGACAAGCGTTACGGGCGTGCGGTTCGTAAGGAGCCGCAGATTGATACTCGATGATATTTCGTGGCAGATACGGCCGGGCGAAAACTGGGTCGTTCTGGGCTCCAACGGCTCGGGCAAAACGACCCTTCTCCAGATTCTCGCCGGCTATCTCTGGCCGACTTCGGGGGAGGTGACCGTCCTGGGGGAGCGCTTCGGAGAAGTCGATCTGCGCGTTTTGCGCAGAAAAATCGGCTGGGTCGGCTCCTTTCTCCAGGCACAGGTGCCGCCTTCGCAAAAGCCGCTCGAATTCATAGTGAGCGGAAAATACGCTACCCTTGGCATATTCGATACCCCTTCGCCTTCCGATTTCGAAGAAGCCGCAGCCCTTGCGGAAAAACTCCATTGCCAAAAAATACTCGACCTTCCCTACGCCGTTCTTTCTCAGGGAGAAAAGCAGCGGCTCCTGATCGCAAGAGCGCTCATCAGTAAACCGGGGCTCCTGATCCTGGACGAACCCTGCAGCGGACTCGACCTGGTGTCGCGCGAACAGCTCCTTTCGACCCTCGAAAGCCTTGGCCGGGACCCCGAAGGCCCCTCCATGATCCTGGTCACCCATTATCTCGAAGAGATCATGCCCGCCTTCGGCCACGTATTCCTGTTAAAATCCGGTCGCTGCACGGCTCAAGGGGAAAAACCCGCAATTCTTAACCCCGATCTTTTGACCGACGCCTTCGGCATTCCAATCGATGCGGGAAGAGAAAACGGCCGCTTCTGGTGCCGGGTCGCCCCAAGGAAATGATCCCCAGGGAAGACTACCTTGCCTATCTGCGAGGCGTTGTAGAGGTTCGGGGGCTTGCCATATCGACTTATGAAAAGGCGGTCTCCATCGAAAAGGCCGACTTATCCACGCCTCGCTTTCGCGTCACTACGGAGAAGTTATCGGGCGGAAGGGAAATCTTCTGCTCTCACATCGTCTTTGCGACCGGAGATATGAGTTTTCGAAACAGGCTCAACATTCCAGGGGAAGACACCGTGTACCGGAACCCGGGTATCAAGATGGTTCGCCACACCCTGGAGGACCCTCATCTTTACTTCGGCAGAAGAGTTCTCGTAGTGGGTGGTAGAAACAGCGCGCTGGAGGCAGCTCTACGGTGTTTTCGAAGCGGAGCCCGGGTTGCCTTGAGCTACAGGAAAGAGTCGCTTGAAAAGGAGCACACCAATTCACGTCTTCACCTGGAGCTGTCAATCCTCATTTCAAAAGGATACATCGACTTCTATCCGCAGACCGTTCCGGCAGAGTTTCGCGCCGGCGTTGCGGTTTTGAAAAGGAGCAACGAAGACGACACTCTTCGCGAGATTGAAACCGACTTTGTGATTATCGCTACCGGGTTTCATGCGGACCTTGGCCTTTTGGAACAGGCCGGCGTCTCCTTCACGGGCGATGAACGCATCCCTTGCTACAACCCCGAGACCATGGAAACGAACGTGCCGGGAATCTTTCTTGCCGGTACCGTGATAAGCGGGGGGAAACAGAGTTACAAGGATTTCATCGACACAAGCCATGGACACACCCTGAGAATCGTTAAAAAGATTACGGGAGTTGAAAATGTGCCTGTGGGAACAGTCGAATCCCGACGATATCCCTTTTCGAATGCAGATATTGAATCAACGCCTCTTAAAAACGACTAGCCCGGCCCGGTCAGGAACCGGATGTCTCGGGAAGCGACCCTCCTCCGGCCAAGGCAGTGGAAATCCCCGAGAAGATCGGAGGCCTGAATATTTTAGGGGTGCCCACTGTTTCCGATCATACGGAGTGCAAGTTGGTGATCCTCCACATAGAGCGGTGGCTGACGAGGATGTCCGGGTGGGTGGCTTGATCGGCAATCCGTTTACCCAACGAAAAAAGTGGATTTTCCCGGGGTCTTTTTGATCCTGCATCTCAAGGGTTTCTTTGCCCTTTACGGCTCTGTCGAACCGGGCAAAGAGATGAGCGTGGTCGGCTTCCTTGACGGTGAGGATGAAATGATAACCCAGTTCTTTGTAAGCGTCCAGCCAACAACACCTTCCCATCGCAACTGACCTCGGGCATGATGG
>JBMFWU010000027.1:0-39831 GCA_049964955.1 Syntrophobacteraceae bacterium | reverse complement strand
GAGCGGGACCTGTGCTACCTCAACCCATTCATGGACAGTCTTGTAAAATATGTCCGCAATCTTGGCTACAGGACGGCCATCATTTCAGACACTTATCTATCATCGGCAGATCTTCGGGCTATTCTGTCGCACAACGGACTCGATCCGGCTCTTTTCGATCTGGTCATAGCATCGAATGAGGCGGGGTGCACCAAGCGGCAGGGAGGTGCACTGTTCGGCAGGGCACTTGCCCAACTCGGCATAAGCGGCGCCGAACTGCTCCACGTTGGCGACAACTATGCATCCGATATTGAAGCAAGTTCGAAATTCGGCATCATAGGCATTTTTTATTACCAGACGACCGCTGAGCAAAACGAAATCTTTCAGTCCGAGCACGTCCTTAGCCCAACCTCCGTGCCCGTTGCCGCCTCGCTTGATTCGCTTCGGCGGCTTTCAGCCCGCAGGATAGCATCAAATGACGCGTTTTCCGACGGAGCATTTACTTTTGGTCCCGTTCTGGCCCGCTTTGCCGATTGGAGCCTCGATCTGTTCGCCGGCAGGGGCGTGAGGAAGGTATTGGCCCTTATGCGCGAGGGAGAGTTGCTCGGCGAACTCCTTCGTCGAGCGGCCGCGGCGGGCGAGGTCGATATCGAGGTAGTCTCCTGCTATGTTTCGAGGAAATCGACCGGCCTGGCCTCCCTTTTCGAAGGTGTAACGGCCGGAAGGCTCTATGATCTCCTTATGGGAAGGCCAGGGCTTACCATTGGTGATGCGATGTCTATTCTCGGAATTGCCGGGGAGGCCGAGCGGCAATTGCCCCCTTCAACCCTGTGCAGGAAGATGGAGTCCCGGGAAGTGTTCGACTCCATTGTCCGGCTGATACTGGAGGGGCGAGCGTTGAGGGCGCTGATTGAGAAGAGAGCCGCCGAAAGCCAGTCGCTAGCTTTTGAATACCTGAGCGCCATGGCAGGCAATGAGGAATGCATAGGAATCCTGGACCTTGGGTGGAGCGGCAGCATTCAGAGAAATATCTCCCGAATATTCCGAAACGGCGGAAGGCGAGTAAAAACCATCGGCAGCTATGTCTGCACGACTCAAAAAGCGGGCTTCATGCCCCTGGAAGGAGATGAGACCCACGCCTTCGTAACCAACCTGTGGACTCGCGGAAACCTAATTGTCGAAGTGCCGATTCTTGCGACGGTGGGCAGCACGGAGGGGTACGCACGCAATGCCCGCGGCCAGGTCGCACCTGTACTCGGTTCGTCCCATGTCGATAAGGCTGAACTCGATCTTAAGAAAAGCCTCCGGGAAGGAATTTTGTCGTTTCAGGCGGACTGGCTTGCTTTGAAATCTTTCAAGGGGACGCGTGTGCTGACGCAGACCGTGCTGGCCGAAATCGACGCCCACAACCCATCGATCCTGGTGCGCCTGATCGACTATCCTACCCGAATGGAAGCGGTTCGCCTGGGTTCTTTACACCACGAGGAAAACTACGGAGCAGGCTCCAGCAGTATTCTTTGCGATAAGGAATCCGAGGAGGTATTTCAGTCCCAGGGCGTGGCAGGTTTGTTTCAGCAAATGAACTGTTTTTGGCCGCAGGGTATCATTGCTCGTGATGCACCAAGGCTTATGAGCGGCCTGTCCCAGCGCTGGACTGCTCCGCTGGCTTTCGGCCGGTTCGGAGGAAGGACACTGCTTGACGGCAAACCCTGCAGTTTAAGCGATGAGGAGCACCGGTTCCTGCTGGAGATTCTACGGGACCATCCATACGACCAGATAGTTTTCCTCGGTTCCAGCCTCGAAGGCGATTCAGATTTCTTGAAGTCGCTTGCGGCAAATGCTTGCGCCACATTCCGGAGCTCAGACCGTACATCCAGTGACCTTGATCAAGGTGGAGCAGACAAGTTCCCTTCGATAATAGAAGCTCGTATTGGCGGACTTGATTCAGGAATTGTCCAAGTGGACGGTCATGTAAAGATTTCCGTTGATACAGATGACATCGAAGGACTTGGGAGGAGGGTCCGAGGTCGGGTGCCCCGAGGTTCGCGTTGCCTGATGCTCATTAGCGAAAGCATGCGAGGCATCGACGTGACGCCCGTCCTGCATACCCTGGCGCCCTCTTTCGGGCCGGGAAGCATAATAGCGGCCAATCACGGCAGAGTGGAAATCCCTTCCCTGGCAAACGGATTCAACATCAAGACAGCCATCCAGCAATGGCACATCCAAACCGGAAAGCAAGCCGGATTCGAATTTTTGGACTGGAGCCACTACGGCAAGCTGCTTCCGCTTTATTGGACTTTCTTGACAAGACAAGCAAATACTTAGGTCAACATGTTCTTCTTGCCTTAGCCATATCTTTCCGACAACTCCCGGACTGCCGATTTTCTCCAGACGGTTTGATGGGAATCACTCCACCGTTGCGCCCCCGCCGTAGTCTGCCAAAAGGTCGATATAGTTTCTTATGGCCGGAAGAGTGGGCGCGAAGAAGTGGGGTTGGAGTTCGCGGCCGAGGTGTGCGGTTGGAAACGGCAGGCGGTATAAAGTGAGTGTCTCCTCGACCGTATCGTAGAGGACCGAATTGGCCATGGGAATCGAATCGCGATTCATGGCGAGGCTCCCGGCCTTCACCCAGTACCGGAAGTTGAGAACGAAGCCGGAGGGTAAGTCCCTCTCCGGCGGGAGGCCTGTGAACCTTGACCTCCCCGAGTTCGGGAGGAGAGCTCGCGCCGCCGGGCAGTTCATAAATCGCCGGCACATGATCGTGGCCGGTAAAAATCACCTGTTTGGGGAAATTGCTCCACTCGGGTAGACATGCCCCAAGGGCGGCTTCGCTGAGGTAGTCGAAGCATTCGATCGTGGGCGCCTCCCCCTGCGGAGGAAGGAGAAACGGACTGTTATGGGTTACTAAAAAATTTTCTCTTTCCAGGAAAAGCGGCAGGCTTCGAAGATATTCTACGGCGCCCCGAATCGTAGAGAGTAACCCTGCGTTATACGCCGTCGCCTGCATGCGATCCAGCTGCTGCGGGTGGTCCTTGAAAAGGCCCGCAACCATCATGTCGTGATTACCGGCAACGGTTGGAAACCCAAGAGAGCGCATGCTGGCCAGGGTGCGCTCCCCGAACGGAAGCCAGCCCACAATGTCTCCCAGGCAGTAGATCTCGTCGGGTTTGATTTGTGCTGCATGCTCGAGGCATGCCTCCAGGGCGTAGCCGTTTCCGTGAATGTCCCCGAAAAAATAGATTTTCATCGTCTCTTTCCTCCTGGGGAAACTGCGGGGCTCCAAATACCAAAATGGTGATTCGGTAAATAATCGGCATTTTACAGTATTCCCATCCGGCAGCCAACTTCTTATCTTTTTGTGCAGCCTTACCGGCTCCTGGCCGGCTGCATTCCGCCTGGCTTTGCCACGGCCCGCTTTTCCATGGTTACACGGTTTTCCCGGTCGAACATGGGGAGGTTATCTTGAAAAATGCCGGATATCACTGAAGACGCGGTCAGACAACAGCTGAGATATATCCTCGACAGCCCGGAGTTCAGAAACAAGCCCATGATCTGCGGGTTCCTGAAACACGTGGTGGAGGAGACTCTGGCCGGAAGGGCCAGGGATATCAAGGGCTATTCGATCGCCACACGGGTTTTCGGCAGGAAAGAGGATTTCGATCCAATAACAGACCCGATTGTGCGCATCCAGGCGGCAAGGCTTCGAAAATTCCTTGAAAGCTACTACTCGGGGCTCGGCAGACAGGGCCAATTGAGAATCGAGATTGGAAAAGGAAGCTACGTACCCTCATTTTCCAAAACCACCCGGGATTTGCAGGCGCCAGATTCCCGGAAAGCCGAGATACAAGCGGGAGAGGACCAGACAGCGCCGGCCCGTTCCGGGCTCTCCCTGCTTCCCTCCGCGGATTTCCCCTCGATTGCCGTACTGCCCCTTGTAAACCTCACGGATGACAAAAAGATTGACTACATCGCAAAGGGGCTAACCGAGGAACTGATGAGCGAGTTTGCCAGGTGTCACGGCTTGCGGGTCACTGTTTCCAACTGCGCCCTGTGCGGCAGGCAGGAGCCTGGAGATGCGATAGAGGCGAGGCGGGAGTTTGCGGCGAGATTTCTGCTGGTGGGGAGTATACGGAAAGAGAAGGATACCATCAAATTCACGCTCAGGCTGATTGATTCGGATACCCTGACCCAGATATGGGGAGGGCAGTACAAATGTGGTTTTGAAGCAGGAAAAATCATTCCTCTGCAGGAGGACATCGCCCGAAAAACCACTGGAAGGGTTGGCGGGTTCTTTGGCGCCATCGCCCAAAAACTCGCAAAAGAATCCCGGTCCGGCCCGCTTCCCTATTTTGAAGCCTGCGAGGTTTTTGTCAGGTTCAGTCAATATCTTTTCGACTTTTCGCCAAAGACGCACGCCAAAGCCATGTGGGCACTGGAGCGGGTCCGGTTGAGCGATCCCGTTTCCGCGCTTTCTTCGGCCCTGCAGGCATTCCTCCATGCCAACGAATATGCATTTATCCAGCCTGACAATAGGAAGATGATAGAGCAAGCCGTGGCTCTGGCGCGACAGGCAGTTTCCGCAGAGCCGGAAAACCCGATGGTCGGAGCGCTCCTTTCCTACGTCCTGTTTGTGTCCGGACAAAGAGACTGTTTCTTTAAGGAGGCCGAACAAACTCTTTTGACCCATCCCGCCTTGCCCGACGTTGTCGCCCTGCTTGGCTGGGCGATTGCTCTCTATGGCGAGTGGGACAGCGGCCTGGCCCTGATGGAGGACGCAATGCGTATGAATCCCTACCATCCGGGCTGGCTCCATTTGGCCCCCTATCTGAATTATTTCCGGCAAGGCAACTTGGAAGAGGCATGCCGCGAAGCCGAAAAATTCAACCCGCCCCATCTTTTCTGGACGCCGCTCGTGCGCATTGCGGCCTTGGGTCATCTTGGAAAAGGAAGGGAGGCAGGGAGCTCCGTTGAAGCGCTTCTCAGGCTGAGGCCCGATTTTCCCTCCCTCGGCCGAAAGATCACCGGAGCCTTCATAAAAGACCCCGATCTGGCCTGCACTTTTTGGGAAGGGTTGGAAAAAGCCGGTCTCAAGACGTTTTGACACTGCGCTATCACTGTAATTTTGCAGTTACCCGGGGCAGGTTACGGTAACATGCTCCCACCCGGAGTAACAGCACTGAAGTATACCGTAACATAGGCTCCGGGTTACTTCCTATCCCCCCCGGCCGTCTTATAGTTTCATCTTAAAAGATGTCCGCAGTTCACGTGGAAATTGCAGGTTTTACCTCGGGTGCCGCGGACATTCGTATCTGTGGTCGCCGAATTGACGACCTCCCCCCCAGACTTAAGCGAATATCCCCGGAAGAAAGGAGCATGACAGTGCATCCTGCACCTTGGTTTGAGCACAGGCGGGCGCATCTACGGCATGGTTTCCGGCTGAGCACTTTGGTACTGCTGCCGGTTTTTTTTATGCTCCTCTCTGTTAGCGGTTGCACTCAGCACAAAGAGGAGAGTTCGGGGAAAAAGCAAGGTCCCTCGGAGGTAACCGCTATTACAGTGACTCCAAAAGATACGCCGGTTTCCTTCGAATACGTGGCCCAGGTCCAGAGTTCGAGGCAGGTAAATATTCAGGCGCGGGTCTCGGGGTTTCTGGATAAGCGCGTCTACACCGAAGGGGCGATGGTTAAAACAGGGCAGACACTTTTTGTGATGGACCAAAAGCCTTTCAAGGCGCAGCTCGACCAGGCGGAGGCAGCACTTGCACGACATCAGGCCGCCTTTGATGTCGCACGCAAAAACCTTGCTCGCGCAAAGCCCCTTGCGGCCGCCAATGCACTCTCTAAAAGAGAGCTCGATGATGCGGTCGGCAAGTTCGAGACCGCCGCGGCCGCTGTGGCGCAAGCGAAGGCGGTCGTCGAGCAGGCCAAATTGAACTTTTCCTACACCGTGATCAAATCTCCGGTTAACGGTATTACCAGTTATGCTCTGCAACAGGATGGGAGCTATCTCAATCCGGGAAACAGCCAGCTGACAACCGTCGCTGTAACCTCCCCGGTCTATGTAAACTTCAGCCTCTCGGAGAATGAGAGGCTCAAATTCCACAATGAAATGCAAAAGGGGCTGCTGCGGGGACCCAAGGACCAAAAATTCACCGCAGAGATTCTTCTGTCGGACGGCTCGGTTTTTCCACAAACCGGACTGGTGACATTTGCCAACCCAATGTTCAACCCTCAGACCGGGACTTTTCTTATCCGCATTACGGTTGCCAATCCCCGAAACTGGCTGCGGCCAAACGAGTATGTTCGCGTGCGCCTGCAGGGCGCTACCCGCCCCAACGCCGTTCTTGTCCCTCAGCGCGCCGTGCACCAGTCGTCTAAAGGACATCTGGTATGGGTGGTGGGAAAAGAAAACAAGGTCGAACCGCGTCCGGTAACCGTGGGGGATGCGCATGCCAATGACTGGTTTATTAACGACGGGCTGAGAGCGGGCGACCGGGTGGTGGTCGACGGGGCACTCGGCCTGAGTCCCGGGGAACCGGTAAAGATAGTCTCCGCCGTAAAGAAAACGGATGCAGCAGGAGCCGATTGAACCAGAAGAGGAGGACGGCAAAGGAGCGCTGACTCATGTCCAGGTTCTTTATCGAGCGGCCGATTTTTGCGACGGTTATCTCTCTTGTCATCGTGATTGCCGGGCTGGTGGCGATGAAAGTCTTGCCTGTGGAGCAATACCCGACGATCACTCCGATACAGATACAGGTGACGACCACCTATCCGGGCGCCGACGCGAAGACGGTGGCCGATTCGGTTGCCGCTCCCATAGAGGCGCAGGTAAACGGCGTCGACAACATGCTCTACATGACCTCGACCAGTTCGAGCACCGGCCAGATGACCCTCACCGTCTACTTCACCCTCAATACCGACCCGGATATCGCCCAGGTGCAGGTGCAAAACCGTGTCAATCTCGCCATGCCTCAGCTGCCTGAAGCAGTTGCCCAATACGGGGTCTCGGTACAGAAAAAATCATCGAGCCCTCTCATGATCATTGCCGTCTACGACAAAAACGGTCGCTACAGTCCGGAGTACGTTACCAACTATACGAATGTGTACATCCTCGATGCGATAAAGCGGGTAAACGGGGCCGGACAGGCGCAGATCTTCGGCGTCCCCGACCAGGCCATGCGCATCTGGATGAATCCGGACCGGATGGCCTCCCTGGGAATAACGACTACCGACATCGAAAATGCGGTTTCGAGGCAAAACGCTTTGTGGGGGGCCGGGCAGCTCGGGCAGCAGCCGAGCGACAAGACGGTGCAACAGACTTACCCGGTCGTGACCCAGCCGCCCTTTGTCCAACCCTCGCAGTACGATGATATCATCCTGCGGGCGAGCCGGGACGGCAGCGCCATAGTAAGGCTGCGGGATGTCGCGAGAACCGAGGTAGGCCGCAGGCAATACATCGACAACAACAGGCTCGACGGGGCGCCGGCGACTCCGATAATCGTCTACCAGCAGCCGGGCGCAAACGGGCTCGAAGTCTCCAAGGGCGTGCTCCAGGTCATGAAGAATTTGAAGCGCACCATGCCCGAGGGGCTCGATTATAAGGTCGCCCTGGACACAACCGAGTTTGTGCGCCTCTCCATCGAGGAGGTTGTCCATACCCTGTTTGAGGCGATAGTGCTGGTTGTGCTTGTCGTTTATCTCTTCCTGCAAAACTTCCGCTCGACGATCATCTGCACTGTCGCCGTCTTTGTCTCCCTGATCGGAACTTTGTGCGGAATGCTCGCTCTCGGTTTTTCGATAAATCTTCTGACATTATTTGGAATCGTGCTTGCCATCGGCATGGTGGTAGACGATGCGATCGTGGTTGTGGAGAACGTGGAGAGCAACATGGTCAAGGCCGGCCTGCCTCCAAAACAGGCCACCATAAAGGCCATGGGGGAGATCGGCACCTCTCTTATCGCCGTCGTTCTGGTCATGGCCTCGGTATTCATCCCGGCCGCATTCCTTCCCGGCACCACCGGGCAGCTCTACAAGCAGTTCGCCATCACGATCGTCATCTCGGTCGCTCTTTCGGGCTTCATCGCCCTGACTCTTACCCCGGCCATGTGCGCGGTCATGCTGAAGCACTCGGGCCCCCCGAAAAAAGGCCCCTTCGCCTGGTTCAATCGGTTGTTCGATCGCTTCACCCTGGCTTTCGGCGACGCCGTGGTGTTCATGATAAAACGGATGAGTGTGGCGTTCGTGTTGCTCGCCTTCATGCTCTGGGGCCTTGTGCACCTGTTCCGGACGACTCCCACGAGCTTTGTGCCCAACGAGGACCAGGGGTACGTAATGGCCCAGGTCGTCATGCCCGACGCAGCCAGTTTGAGCCGTACCTCCCAAACCACCGAGCTCGTGGACCGGTTGTTCGCCAAAAACCCCGCCGTGGAAAGCCGCTCGATCATCAACGGCTACAGCCTAATAGACAGCCAGTACAAGTCCAATGTGGCGACCTTTTTCGTCAAGCTGAAAGACTTCAAGGAGCGTTATTCATCGAGCGAGCGAGCCCGTAAAGAGAACGCCGCAGCGGTTCTACGGGAGGTCGCAGCAGAGGCCAAAAACATCAGGACCGGGCGGTTTATCCCGATCGCGCCCCCGGCCATTCCGGGGATCGGAACGACGGGCGGGTTCGAGTTCTGGATACAGGACAAAGCCGCAGGAGACCCGGCTCACCTCTACGATATCACCCGGCGATTCCTGGCAAAGGCCCGCTCGCGCCCCGAGCTCGCAGGTCTCAACAGCACTTTCACGGCTTCCTCCCAGCAACTGCACGCCGATGTCGACCGCTCCCGGGCGGTGCTGCTCGGGGTTCCGATAGGAGATGTGTACAGCGCCCTCCAGGCCCAGTTCGGCTCGATCCAGGTCAGCCAGTTCAACCAGTACGGCCGTGTATGGAATGTCATCCTGCAATCCGACGCGCCCTTTCGCAAATCCCCCAATGACCTGACAAGACTCTACACGAGATCGACCGACGGGAAGATGGTGCCGCTTTCCGCCCTGGTCACAACCGATTTTACGCAAGACCCGGATCTTGTGCCTCATTTCAACGGTTTCCCCGCGGCCCTCATTACAGGCAGTGCCGCCGGCGGGTACAGCTCGGGAGAAGCGATAAAGACGATGGAGCAGGTCGCACAGCAGGTGCTTCCGGCCGACTACGGGTACGCCTGGTCGGGTATGGCGTTCGAGGAACAAAAATCGGGAGGGACCTCGGCAAATGCCTTCGTGTTCGGCCTTATCATCGTTTTCCTGGTCCTGTCCGCCCAGTTCGAGTCGTGGACCCTTCCGGGCGCGGTTATGACCGCGGTGCCGTTCGGCATTCTGGGCGCGCTGGCCTTCAATTCGATGCGGGGTCTGGAAAACGATGTGTATTTCCAGATCGGAATGCTGGTGCTCATCGGTCTCGGGGCCAAAAACGCGGTCTTGCGGGTGGCCTTCGCGGTCGATTTGCGCAAGCAGGGTCTCTCGGTCATGGACGCCACGATAAAGGCCGGCGAGGAAAGATTCAGACCGATCATCATGACCTCGCTCGCTTTTGTCTTCGGAGTGCTGCCTCTTGCCCTCGCCTCAGGGGCCGGCGCCAACGCACGTCATTCCATAGGCACAGGAATCATGGGAGGCATGATTTTCGAAGCCACGCTGGCCATGCTCTATGTGCCGCTCTTTTTCTACATCTTCGATACATGGACCGAACGTATACAGGAAAGAAAAAGAAAGAAGCTCGAATCCGGCGAAGGCCGGGCTGCGTCCGAACCGCATGAAGAACTGAAAGGGGGCTGATGTGCGCGGATTGATTGTCTTCCTGACGGCCGTTTTGCTCGCAGGCTGCATGGTCGGCCCGGACTATCGCCGTCCGACGGTTCTCACTCCGAACTCCTTCCGGTTTGAGGAGCGGTTTGCGAAAGACACCACCAACACCGACTGGTGGAAACAGTTCGACGATCCGGTGCTCGATTCGCTGATAGCCGAGGCTCTGGCCAACAACAAAACGCTCGGGATCGCAACCGCCAACATCGAACAGGCCGCCGGGGTGGTGCTGCAGACACGCGCGCCGCTTTTCCCCCAGGTCAACTACAGCGGCAGCGCATCTCGGGAGCGGCTGAGTGAAAGCAATGCGACCTTTCTGCCGGCCGGCACGCCGAACCCGCAATCTTCCTTTCAACTGCTGGCGGGCGCCAACTGGGAGATCGATTTGTGGGGTCGCATCAGGAGACTTACCGAGGCTTCGACGGCCGATTTTTACGCAACCAGGGAGGCGCGCTGCGGGGTGATCCTCTCCCTGGTCGGTTCGGTAGCGAGCAACTACATCGAGCTTCTCACCCTCGACCGGCAACTCGAAATAGCCGAAAGCTCCCTTAACATTTATGGCAAAAGCGTTCGACAGTTCGAACTCAAGTTCAAACACGGGCAGGTCTCCCAAATGGACCTCGAGCAGGCGAAGACTCAGTACGAGACAGCCGCGGCTGCGATCCCGCCTATCAAAGCACAGATCGTGCAAACCGAAAACGCCATCCGCATCCTTCTCGGCTGCAACCCCGGCCCGATCCGGCGCGGAAAACCGCTCACAGCCCTTAGACTCCCCGCCGTCCCCACGGGGCTGCCCTCACAGCTCTTGGAGCGAAGGCCCGACATCATACAGGCAGAAGAGAACCTGATAGCGGCAAACGCCCGGATCGGCGCGGCCCAGGCTCTTTATTTCCCGACGATATCTCTTACCGGGGCTCTGGGCACGGCCAGTTCCGACCTCTCCAACCTCTTTACGGGGCCGGCCCGGATCTGGAGCTATGCGGGCTCGTTTACAGGGCCCATTTTCACCGCGGGAGCGATCGCCGGCCAGGTAAAGCAGGCGAAAGCCGCCCGGCAGGCCGCGCTTTGTTCCTATGAAAATACCATTATCGGCGCTTTTCGAGACGTGGAGAATGCGCTCTCCACCCATGCGCAACTGCTCGCCCAGCTTCAAGCCCAAAAGAAGCTCGTAGAGGCGCTCAGACAATATGACCGACTGGCCGTTATGCTCTACGACGGCGGCTACACCCAGTATCTGACGGTGTTATACGCCGAGGCCCAGCTGTTTTCCGCCGAGCTGACCTATGCGCAGATCGAGGGATCGGTCCTTGCTTCCCTGGTAGGGATCTACCAGGCCATGGGAGGAGGCTGGGTATGCAGGGCGGACCAACTCACCCGGGTCGGGCAAACGCAGGTATTGAGCCGGTAAGAAAGGGGGGGGACTCCCGCGATGAACACAAAGCGTGCTGTGATCGTACTGCTGATATTCCTTTTGACCGTGCCGGGCGAAGTTTTCGGACAGGAAAAAACTGGCGACGGTCCCGCGTTCGGGAAAGAAGAACTGAGCCGGATGCTCGCTCCAATCGCCCTCTACCCCGATTCCCTGCTTGCAAACGTGCTGGTGGCGGCCACCTTTCCGCTGGAAGTCGTCTCGGCTGACCGGTGGATAAAGAAAAACAGCGATCTCAAAGGGGAGGAGCGCAGCGCTGCGTTGGACAAAATAAAATGGGACTTGAGCGTAAAAGCCCTTGTTCCGTTCCCCGAAGTTCTCTCCATGATGAGCGAGCAGTTGGACTGGACGCAGGCCTTGGGTTCGGCTTTCCTCTCGCAGCAAAAAGATGTCATGGATACCATTCAGAATCTCCGGGCCAGGGCCCTGGCCAAGGACAACCTCAAAAGTTCCAACGAACAGAAAGTGGTGGATCAAAACAACACGATAACAATCGAGCCCGCCAGCCCGACAATGATCTACGTTCCTTCCTACAATCCGCAGGTGGTCTATGGCGCCTGGCCATACCCGGCATATCCGCCCTATTCTTATTACCCGTACGGAGGGACAGTCGCCGCCGGGGTGCTCGGCTTTGCCGCCGGAGTGGCTGTGGGGGCGGCATGGAACAACAGCTGGGGAAGTTGGAACTGGGATGGCGGGTCCATGAATGTCAATGTAAATCGCAACTTTAACATCAACGGCAACCGCGTTTCACACTTTCAGACCGGGAAATGGAACCAGGCAGGCAGGGGCAGCCTCTCCGCGGCAAACTCGGCGGCCCGTTGGAAAGGAAACGCGGGGGCAACGAGAAATGAGTTTCGCGGCAGGACCCCGAATCGATCCCCGTCGGCCGGCGTCGGAAAACCTGCCGCGTCCCAACGAGGAACAGGTGCAAACCGCAACAAGAGAGCTTCGCAATCGGCTTCCCGGCGTCAGGGACAGCGTGGTTCGGGCAGGCCCCCCGTTTCCTCCGCCCGGCGCGGACCGGGACAAGGCCGTACCGGAGGGGCCTTTCGAGGCATCGGGAGCGGCAGATATGCCAGAACGAGTTCTCAGCGCGGCTTTGCCAGCCGAAACGCTTCCATGGGAAGGTTCGGAGGCCGGGGCGGCAGCCGGGGCGGTTTTTCCGGAGGCGGCCGGGCCGGCGGCGGCGGCCGGGGAGGAAGAGGCGGTGGACGACGCAGGTAGTTTTCCGGGTCTCGCGCGGATGGGGCCTCAAAGGAGGATTGATGATCCCTGCATTCGAAAAATATAGCAAAAAATTCCATATGCTTCTGTTGTGTCTGATCCTCGGAGCAACTGCCTCCGGTATATCGATCCGGTATTCAGAAAGCGCGTCAGCCAGAATCGCGGAGTTTGCACAGCACCATCTGGGAGATGTGCGGCCGGCCGCGTACAGGACCCCGGAGGATGCGGTCAAAGCGTTGGTTAACGCCCTGAGTACCTATGAGGGCAAGAAGCTTTTGGCTGTCTTCGGACCCGGCGGAGAGGACCTCGTCGATTCAGGCGATGCAGTCGCCGACAAGGCCGCTCGCGAGCGTTTTCTCAAGGCCTACCGGGAAAAGAACCAGATATCCAGGGTCAGCCCCACCAAGGCGATCCTCCAGGTAGGAAAGGACTCATGGCCTTTTCCTATTCCACTGGAAAAGGTTGGGCAGAATTGGAGTTTCTCTGTAACCGACGGGAAAAACGAACTTTTGAACCGGTGGATCGGCTCCGATGAGCTTGGCGCAATCGAGGTATGCCTTGCATACGTAGATGCTCAGAATGAGTATGCCAAGAGAACTCGAAACCGTGACGGAGTCATGCAATATGCACAAAAATTTATGAGCGATCCAGGCACAGAGAACGGACTTTACTGGGAAACCAAAAACGGAGAACAGCAGAGCCCTTTAGGACCTTTGATCGGGAAAGCCAAAAGTGAAGGGTATGAGAAGAAATCTGCCAATAAATCGATCCCGTATCACGGCTACTTTTACAAGATACTGAAATCCCAGGGGAGGCATGCGCCTCGTGGCGAATACAATTACGTCATAAATGGAAAAATGATTGGTGGATTTGCAATGGTGGCATATCCGGCCCTTTACAGAGTCTCAGGAATCAAGACCTTTATCGTGAATCAGGACGGCATCGTCTACGAAAGGGACCTTGGGTTGAGCACCGACATCGTTGCCTCAAGGATGACAAGCTTCGATCCGGATAAACGTTGGCATAGAGTGGAAAGCAAGTACATGGATGTACCGAAGTGACAAACTCCACAGATGAAATAGTGCGCGTCACGGTTGCCGTGCTCGTTGTAAGCGCTCTGATCGCCGCGAGTTTATGGATATTGCGGCCCTTCCTCCCTGCCCTGATCTGGGCGGCAATGATTGTGGTCGCAACCTGGCCTTTGATGCTCTCCATCGAGAAAAAGCTATGGCGCAGGCGCAGGCTGGCGACGGCGGCAATGATCTGTTTGATCCTCCTGGTATTTGTCCTGCCGGTCTCCCTGGCAATCGGCGCCATCGTGAAAAATGGAAGTCAAATTTTTAACTGGCTGGAATCTCTAGGTAATTTCACCATGCCCCAGGCGCCTCACTGGCTAAACGACCTCCCGTTCATCGGCAAAAAACTCGCAGCCCGGTGGCAGGAGTTTGCAGCCCTGGCTCCGGCAGAACTGAGGGCCCGCCTGCTGCCCTATGTCGGCCTGGTGCTGAAATGGCTCCTGGGACAGCTTGGGAATATCGGTTCGATCTTTGTGCACTTTCTGCTGACGCTGATCATTTCCACTATTTTGTACCTAAAGGGAGAAGCGACAACGGAGGGAATGAAAAATTTCGCCGAATTTATCGCCGGGAATCGGGGCAGGGAGTCGATTACGCTCGCCGGTCAGGCAATCCGGGCCGTGGCGACCGGGGTAATTGTGACTGCGTTGGTGCAGTCCGCCTTTGCGTGGGCTGGTCTTGCAGTAGCCGCCGTGCCGTATACCTCGTTACTGACCGCTGTGTGCTTTTTGCTCGCTGTCGCGCAGCTGGGACCAGGGCCCGTATTGGTTGCAGCCGCATTCTGGCTCTACTGGACCGGAAAGCCGGGAGTCGCTGCCGCTCTCTTTGTCTGGGCGCTCCTGGTACAGGTAATCGACAACATCATCCGCCCCGTGCTGATCAGAAAAGCGGGCAATATGTCCTTGCTGCTGATTATCCCCGGGGTAGTCGGCGGTCTCATCGCGGTTGGCTTCATAGGGATTTTCATTGGCCCCGTGGTGCTGGCGATCGCTCACACCCTTTTTTCCACATGGGTAAGAAAGAGCGAGACCGACGCATCTCAAAATATCCTACGATAATTCCGAAAGGAGGTTTGACCCTGACCCATTCCCGGATGCATCCGGCTTTTTCTCAAGGCTTCTGAAACATCCTGCAGAATTTGGAGGTTAGCATGACAAAACAAACCAACTCTTTCGACTTCACTGCCGCGGGCCTGTTCGGCCAACGGCCTCTGCCCGAAATCGCCTCGCAGGCGCTTTCCTACCTGACCGACGCCTTCCAGCGTTTCTGGCTCTACTGGGATGTGATGCGCGAGCGGGGCAATATCTCTATCGAGCATTTCGAAAAAGGCATGCCCCCCGTTCTCGCCTTCGAATATGACATGGTGGTAGACGGGAGGACTCTTGAAGAGCCTGCCAACTACGCGCTCGTTCGCATAAAACCCCCACCCGGAAACCCCACCGACCCGCAAAAACGCGCCTTTGTCGTGATAGACCCTCGCGCCGGGCACGGGCCGGGCATAGGCGGATCCAAAATTGACAGCGAAATCGGACTCGCGCTGCGGGCAGGACACCCCTGCTATTTCGTGACCTTTTTTCCAAAGCCTTTGCCGGGACAGACGATTGAATCCGTTGCGCGCGCGGAGGGCATATTTCTCAAGAAGGTAAACGATCTGCACCCCGACGCGGAGGGAAAACCGTTTGTCATCGGCAATTGCCAGGGAGGCTGGGCCTTGTTGATTCTGGCCGCCGTAGCCCCCGAACTGTTCGGACCCATCCTGCTCGCCGGCGCCCCTGTGTCCTACTGGGCAGGAGTGCAGGGGGAGAACCCGATGCGGTACACAGGGGGGCTTCTCGGGGGATCATGGCTCGCATCCTTTGTGAGCGACCTCGGAAACGGGATCTTTGACGGCAACTACCTGGTCCAGAATTTCGAAAACCTCAACCCCTCAAATACCCTGTGGGGAAAACAGTATAACCTTTATTCAAAAGTGGACACCGAAGCCCCCCGATACCTCGATTTCGAGAAGTGGTGGGGAGGCCATTTTTTCCTCAACAAGGAAGAAATAGAGTGGATAGTCCAGAACCTCTTTGTCGGAAACAGGCTTTCCGTCAACGAAGTGAAATCGACCAACGGCCGGACTACGGTGAATCTGCGTAATATCCGTTCGCCAATTGTTGTGTTCGCTTCCTGGGGCGACAACATCACCCCTCCCCAACAGGCGTTGAACTGGGTCCCCGACCTCTACGACAGTGTCAATGAAATCCGCGCCGGCGGCCAAACCATCATTTATTGTCTTCACGAAAAAGTTGGACACCTCGGGATATTCGTTTCCGCCAAAGTGGCGGGGCGAGAGCATAGTGAGATCATCAGCGCGATTGACATGATAGAACATTTTGCCTCCCGGGTTGTACGAGGCAATAATAGAAGACACACACCCGGAAATGCCCGGCTTCGAACTGGTCGAGGGACGCTACCTGATCAAATTCGAGATGCGCACAATCGACGACATTCTTGCCCTGGGTGACGGGCGCGAACACGAGCGTCCGTTCGAGGTCGTAGAGAGGGTCTCCGAGATAAACCAGGGCCTCTACGACACATTTGTCTCCCCTGCGGTTGCTGCAATGTCAAATGAGACAACCGCGCAGTGGGTGCGCGCAATGCAACCGGATCGACTGCAGCGTTTCCTGTTTTCGGATAGAAACCCCATGATGTGGCCTGTGAAATACTTCGCTGCGAAGGTTCGAGACCAGCGCCAACCGGTTTCTCCGAATAACCCATTTCTGCAGTCCCAAACACGCATATCGGAGCAGATCATTGAAATGCTCGATTCGTACCGCGATTTGCGTGATAGATGGAGCGAGAGTCTGTTTAAAATGGTGTACGAATCGCCGTGGCTGGCGGCCTCATTGGGTTTACCCGGCAAAATCGAGCAGCGCGGGGGCCCCAGGCCCGACGAGTGGCTGCGCGAGGAATTCAAACGCCTCAAGACCCTAGAGATCGAGGCCCTGACCGATGAGGGTACTCCTCTCGACGGATTTGCACGAATGCTGCTCTACCAGGGCCATGACTCACAGGTATTTGACGAGCGTCCATTCCGTCTGATGCAGCAGTTCATCCGGCAGGCGCCTTCCGAAAATCGGCCGTCTCTGGACGAGTTCAAGCAGGCATTCAGACGTCAGAGCCTCGTACTGCTTCTCAACGAAGAGAAAGCCATCGACGCCCTCCCGCGTCTACTGCCCGAGATCGGGCAGCGACAAAGGGCGCTTGAGCTGCTGAGAAGCATCGCTACTGCAAGAACAGGCAAACTGGATCAATCCCAAGAGCAGAAGTTTCGCAGGATCGAGAACGTCCTCGGGGTCGGGTCTCAAGAGACGGCTTCACAGGAAACCGCAGAACTGCCGAAATTCAGGAAAAGCAGGCAACAGCACGGCCTCGAATCCTCGGAAACGCATTGAGAAGGAGGTTGACGAATATGATGAAGAACACGACCTTCGACGAAATCGAGGTAGGCGCCTCCGCGACCTTTGACCACACCTGCACCAAACCCAGTATCGAACTCCTGGCGCTCGTATCCGGGGATGTCGATCCTTTTTATATTCAACCCGCGGGTTCGGAGAACGTGACGGATGCAAACACCATTGACGGCGCCGCTGCGGCCGCGCTGATCTCGATTGCCATAGGCACGAGACTGCCGGGACCCGGCATGCATATAAAGAAGCAGTCCCTCGGTTTTCAAGGCGTGCTTTCGACCGGAGATACACTTACGGCTACGGTTGTCGTTACGGAAAAAAGGGAAGAAAGCAGTGAGATCGTATTGGATTGCCGCTGCACAAACCAGGACGGCTTGGAACTGGCGAAGGGGAATGTGGTGGTGACCGCGCCCCGCATAAGCATTAACTATGGCGATCTCGTCCCCCCACAGATCAGTGTGCGCCGAAGCGACGCATTTACAAAGCTCCTGAGGGCCTGCGAGAACATCGCCCCGGTATCGTGCGCCATAGCTCACCCCTGCGATCGGGATTCGCTTCTGGGCGCCATCGAAGCCGCAAAGCGCGGAATCATCCAGCCGGTTCTCGTCGGTCCGGAGCACCGCATCCGTGAGGTTGCCCGAGCGGAAGGAATCGATATCGATCCCTATCGCATAGTCGACGCTCCCCACAGTCACGCCGCGGCTCAAATGGCGGTGGAACTGGCGCGCGCGGGAGAGGTCGATTCTTTGATGAAAGGCAGTCTGCACACCGACGAACTCATGGGCGCCGTCGTTAAACCCGACACCGGCCTTCGCACCGCAAGGCGCATCAGCCACGTATTCGTTATGGACGTGCCTGCCTACCCGCGCCCGATATTCATCACGGATGCCGCGATAAACATCTCTCCCAGGATGGAGGATAAGGCCGCCATAATCCAGAATGCGGTCGATCTGGCTCATGTTCTCGGGATCGAGCAGCCCAGGGTCGCTATCCTTGCAGCCGTGGAGACCATAAATCCGAAGATGGCCTCCACTCTCGATGCGGCAGCTCTTTGCAAGATGGCAGATCGCGGGCAGATCACTGGGGCCATACTCGATGGGCCTCTTGCTTTCGATAACGCTATTAGCCCTGCCGCCGCGCAAACCAAAGGAATCGTTTCCCCCGTGGCAGGCAGGGCCGACATTTTGCTGGTTCCCGATCTGGAGACGGGCAACATGTTGGCAAAACAGCTCTCCTACCTCGCCGGGGCGGAAGGCGCCGGCATCGTGCTGGGCGCCCGCGTGCCCATAGTGCTTACCAGCCGTGCCGATTCGGTACGAGCGCGGCTTGCCTCGACGGCTGTAATGGCGCTGGCGGCATCCGTGTCCGGCGGGCGGACGGAGAAGGCGAGGTGATACGATGGATGACGCTCTTGTCGTTTTGAATGCAGGCTCATCGAGTCTGAAGTTTTCGGTATTCCTCCCGGAAGGCGATGAACTCCAACTCCTCTTCAAGGGACAAATCAGCGGGCTTTTCGTCGAGCCCCGCTTCCAGGCATTCAGGGAAGGGGCTGTGCTCGATTCCATATCCTGGCCGAAAGGCCATAAGATGGGCCACCGGGAGGCTATCGAGTTTCTGTTCGAGTGGGGGACGAGCGGGCCGATGCAGGGACACCGCGCCGCAGCGGTCGGCCACAGGGTGGTGCATGGCGGGGGCGAGTTCACCAAAGCCGTCAGGATCGACGGGGAGGTTATCGAGAAACTCGAAAAATTGGCGCCCCTTGCGCCTCTTCATCAGCCCTACAACCTTTCGGCCATCAGGGCTGCCGCCGCCTATCGTCCGGACCTGCTCCAGGTCGCCTACTTCGATACCTCATTTCATCAAACAGCGCCTCCCCTTGCGCAAGCCTTTGCATTGCCCCGGTCCTACACCGACGCCGGTATTCGACGATATGGCTTTCACGGGATTTCCTATGAATACATTGCTTCCGTTTTGCCGGCGTTCGATACCGCAGCCGCCCGGGGACGCACGATTGTCGCCCACCTGGGAAACGGCGCCAGCATGTGCGCCCTGAAGGGCGGCAAAAGCATCGCCACCACCACAGGTTTCAGCGCCGCAGACGGCCTGCCGATGGGAACCCGGTCCGGCTCGCTGGACCCCGGAGTTCTCATTTATCTGATGGATGCCTACGGTTTGGACGCGAGGGGACTAAGCGATCTTATCAACAATAAATCCGGTCTTCTTGGCGTTTCCGAAATATCGAGCGACATGCGCGAACTGCTTTCCAGCGGTGATGCCCGCGCGGCGGAGGCCGTAGATCTGTTTGTCTACAGAATCGGAAGGGAGATGGGCTCTCTTGCCGCGGCCCTGGGTGGTCTTGACGCCCTCGTTTTTACGGGAGGAGTGGGTGAAAACGCTGCTCAGATACGCTCCCGCGTATGTAAGGATTCCGAGTGGCTGGGTATGAGGCTCGATGAGGAAGCCAACAACAGGGGCGGGCCAAAGATAAGCCGCGGAGACAGCCCGGTATCCCTGTGGGTCGTTCAGACCAATGAGGAATTGATGATCGCGCGCCACACCCTGGCGCTCATGAAGAAAAACGGGACGGCATGCTGAATAGTCGCCCCGAAAAGGAGCCGGGAATATGGAAAGGATCGCAACACCCGTTCTTCAGGGCCAAAAGGCCCTGGTGACGGGCATCGCCAACGAACATTCCATAGCCTATGGTTGCGCATCGGCGTTCCGCAAGCTGGGCGCCGACCTTGCCGTAACCTACCTGAATGAAAAAACCAAAGCCTACGTGGATCCCCTTGCCAAAGATCTGGGGGCCTCTCTCGTGATGCCTCTGGACGTTCAAAAGCCGGGGCAACTCGAGACAGTATTCCAAGCCATCGGGGCCCAATGGGGGAAACTCCACATCGCATTGCATTCGATTGCCTTTGCCCCGAAGCAGGACCTGCAGGGCGGATTGCTCGATTGTTCGGAGGAGGGTTTCCTGCTGGCAATGGACATTTCCTGCCATTCCTTCATCCGCATGGCAAGACTTGCCGCACCCCTTATGACCGAGGGCGGAGCGCTTTTCGCCATGAGCTATTACGGGGCAAACCGGGTCGTTCCCAATTATAACGTGATGGGTCCTGTAAAGGCCGCTCTGGAAGCTTCCGTACGCTATCTTGCCTATGAACTCGGCTCGAAGTCCATCCGGGTGCATGCCATTTCTCCGGGGCCGATCAAAACCCGCGCAGCGGGAGGACTCAAAGATTTCGACATGATGTTGAACGAGGCGGAAACCCAGTCGCCTGTCCATGACCTGGTGGATATCGAAGACGTTGGCTTCGCCACCGCCTATCTTGCTACTCCCTTCGCACGGAGACTTACCGGGTCGACCTTTTATGTCGATGCAGGACTCAACATTATGAGCTAGCCGAAGCGCCCAAAAAGCCGCGCAGCGGCGTGGGGGGCGCAGGGGGCGATAGCCCCCACTCTTTTACTGCGTCCCGCCCCGCACCTTGAGCAACAACCTGAGTCCCGAATCATTTACGCGAACCTCTTCGGGCTGCTTCATCCTGCGGGAGATTTCCTCATCGAGATCGAAAGCGGCCTCATCTCCAAGCCGCACCAGGATCTTTTCGACATCCTCCCTGAGGTCCCACGGGACGGAGGAGAGCAGACCCGAAACGCGACGAGCGATTCTCGACCGGTCCTCTTTGGAGCCGATTTCAACCCCGAGTCTCGATACGCCTATAAACAACTCCGCATCGGGATCGTTTAGAAGTTCGCGCAGGATCGGCCAAGCCTCGGCGGGCAGCCCTACTTTTGCGAGGAGCCTCACCGCGCATCGTCTGCGCACCAGGCTCGAAGGGGTTTCCATCACAAGGCCGGGGTGAGGCGAAACGGCCGCTTGCACCAGGGCGCCACGGGCCATGGTGCCCATTTTCACGAAGGCTTCCTCCGCGGCCGGGCGGTAAAAATCGTCTTCCAGGGCGCGTTCGAAAAAAGGGATCGGCTCGGGACGCCCGAACACGGCCAGAGATTCGATCAAACCTACGAGCATTTTTCTTTCGGAAAGCTTGAGCAAAGAGAGGTAGATGCCCTCCTCCCGCCACGCGGAAAGCAACCGGGCCGCTGCGCTTTCCACGGCTTCTTCTCCGAACCGGTCCTGTGGATCGGCTATCTCTTTTTCCCGGAACAGGTAGTCGATCAGGGTGTCTTTTGCCCCCAAACGAAAAAGAGCCTCCACGGCCCATAGCCGGGGTTGGAACAGCTTCTTCGGGACGCCCTCCAGGAGAAACCGGCGTAACGGTTCGACGGCTGCCTGACCGCATCGAACCAGATCTTTGGCTGCTTTTTTGCCCGTATCGAGCAAATCCAGTTCCCGAATGAGATCGTTTATTGGCTGGTCGCACGGACACAGATCATTTGTCGCCATTTTGAACCCGGTCTTCAGCTCCGTAGCCGGCCAGAAGGTCGCTATAGTTTCTTATAGCCGGAAGAGAGGGAGCGAAGAAATGGGATTGGAGTTCGCGGGCGAGGCGGCCGGTTGGAAACGGGAGGCGAAATAAAGTGATTGTCTCCTCGACGGTATCGTAGAGAACCGAGTTGGCCATCGGAACCGAGTCGCGATTCATGGCGAGGCTCCCTGCCTTCACCCAGTACCGGGAGCTGAGACGAAGCCGGAGGGTAAGCCCCTGGCCGGCGGGAGGCCTGTGGACCTTGATCTCCCCGAGTTCGGGAGGAGAACTCGCACCGGCTGGCAGTTCATAAATCGCCGGCACATGATCGTGGCCGCTGAAAATCACCTGTTTCGGGAAATTGCCCCACTCGGGCAGACAGGCCTCAAGGGCGGCTTCGCTGAGGTAGTCGAAGCATTCGATCGTGGGAACCTCCCCCTGCGGAGGA
Organism: Syntrophobacteraceae bacterium; assembly: GCA_049964955.1. GTDB lineage: Bacteria > Desulfobacterota > Syntrophobacteria > Syntrophobacterales > Syntrophobacteraceae > SbD1. The sequence goes on along the minus strand of JBMFWU010000027.1, from coordinate 17,948 downwards.
AGGAGAAACGGATTGTTATGGGTTACGAAAAAATTTTCTCTTTCCAGGGAAAGCGGCAGGCTGCGAAGAAATTCTACGGCGCCCGGAATCGTAGAAAGTAGGCCTGCGTTATACGCCGTCGCCTGCATGCGATCCAACTGCCGCGGGTGGTCGGTAAAGAGGCCTGCAACCATGAGATCGTGATTTCCGGCAACGGTTGGAAACCGGAGAGAGCGCATGCGGACCAGGGTGCGATCCCCGAACGGAAGCCAGCCCACAAGGTCTCCCAGGCAGTAGATCTCGTCGGGTTTGATTTGTGCTGCGTGCTCGAGGCATGCCCCCAGGGCGTAGTCGTTTCCGTGAATGTCTCCGAAAAAATAGATTTTCATCGTCTCTTACCTCATGGTTCGGATTTTCTTGTAACCGCGAAAAACAGGGGCGTCGATGCGAACTGACATGCCATGGAAAAAACGACCAGCCACGGTATGGAGATATCGTAGAGCACGCCCATCAGGAAACTGCCCAGAAACCAGAATACCCCGAAGCCCATATTGAAAATCCCGTACGCGGTCGCCCGCCTGTCGCGGGGCGCCATGGACGCAACCGCCGCCCGCATCACGGAAGAATGGGCGCCCGCTCCCAGCCCCCAGAGCGCCATGCCCAGGAGGCTCAGGCCAAAACCGCCCAGGAAAACGAGGGGTGCGAAAACCGAGGAGACCAAAACCGCAAGGATAATCACCCGAACACCGATCCTGTCGAACAGGCGGCCGAGCAAGAGTGCCGTAACGGCCTCAACCCCCATGGCCACAGAATAGAAAACCGGGATCCAGTGGCTCGAGACGACCAGGCCTTTCTCGAAGTGGAAGCCGATAAGGGCAAAATCGGCATACCCGGCGGCCACCAGAGCCATTCCCGCAAGATAGATCCAGTAGATCTTCGGAAACCCCCCGGTTTCCAGTTCGGGCAGGGCCACTTCGAGATCTTCCGGATGCGGGTAGAGAAACATGGCAGACACGAGCACCGCTATCGCCATGGCGGCAGGTACCAGCAGAAGGGCGAAGCCGGTATTGTAGGTCCCCTTGAAGTAGAGCACGGCGGCTACGATCAGAGGCCCGATCATCGCTCCGGTCGAATCCATCGCCTGATGAAGCCCGAATCCCCATCCTCTTCCCACCTCCGAGGAGGCGTGGGAGAGCATGGCGTCCCGGACCGGATTTCGGATGCCCTTCCCGATCCGCTCGGCGATAATGAGGCCCGCTGCAATTTCCCACCTGCCGGCAAGAGCAAGAAGCGGAACGGCGCCCAGGTTTATAAGATACCCGCAGATCGTAATGGTCCAGTATCGTCGGGTCCGGTCAGTAGCGAGCCCGGATACCAGACGGATGGCATAGCCGGCGAGTTCTCCAAACCCCGCAACAAACCCGACGATCGCCCCGCTCGCCCCCAGGGTCGCCAGAAACTGCCCCGTGATGCTCCGGGCGCCCTCGTAGGTCATGTCCGCAAAAAGGCTCACCACCCCGATCAGCACGATGAACAGCATGGCGGGCCGGATATTGGCCGCTTTCATTTTCTCGGCAAGTTTGTTCATTGCGCGGCCCCCTCGAAGATCGTGTCATACAAATCCCGGCCGTAGCTGGTAGCTTCCGGTTCGCCTTCGACGATCCGGAAACTGCGCTCTCCGTCCGCTTCTCTTTCGGCCCGAAGAAAAATCGCGTTTGCCGGTTTTTGGTCGCAAAACTTGTGGGCAAATTCATACAGGTGGGTCACGTAGAAGACCTTGATACGCTTTTCCAAAAGCGCTCTTGTGATTTGGCCGGCAATCTCCGAGCCCTCCCGTTCGTTCGTTGCGGCAAAGGATTCATTGAACAGCACAAGGGCGTCCGGTCTCACACTGTCAGCGATCTCGCTCATCCGGCTCAGTTCTTCGTCGAATTTACCGCTTTTCATCGTCTGGTCCTCTTCCCTCTTGTAATGGGTGAAAAGCCCCCGGCAGATATTGGAGGAAAACGCCCCGGCGGGCGCAAACATTCCGCATTGCATCAGCAACTGCGCCACACCGATGCTTCGCAAAAAAGTCGATTTCCCGCCCCGATTGGCGCCGGTAATGATCGCAAGGTCTTTCCCGTCTGCGTTCAAGTCGTTTCCAACAGCCCGTTGGTCCATGGTAAGAGTAAGACACACGTCGTAGAGTCCCGTAAAGGAATGGATGCGGGCATCGGCGGGGCAAGGGACAGGAAAGCATACGGGCTCGCCCTTCGCAACCAGACGATCGTACAGGTTCAAACAGGCCGCGTAGAAGGCGAGTTCGGTGCGAAGCGCATTGAAAAAACCGAGAATATGATCGGCCGACCGCGCGAGAGCATCGGCCACGGGATTTATCCCCCTCGCCCTCAAATCCGCCAGGGCGCGTGCGCCCGCCTCATCGCGCTCGCTTATGCAAAACGTATAGGCGCTCGGCCTCGAAAGCACCCGCCGCAACCAACCCCGCCCGGTACTGCGCGGTTTCCGCAGTGTGTAGCCTGTGCCTTTGTTTCCCCTTCCCAGCCCGGCGCTTATCAGAACCCCGTTTCGAAATTTCAGCTCTTTGAGATGCTCCCGGACCTTTGAGAGATATTGGTCATCGAGCTCGCGTTCGAGCATGGAAAAAAACCTCGAAAAGCCCTCGGAAAGGATGGTCCAGACAGTCCCGCAAGACATCCTGACGATACAGGATTTGGGCTTCGTCTTTCAAGCTCGTCAAAACGGCCTTTCTTGCGATTTCGAGTAAAAAGGGGTCGCCCATCGCCATGGCATCGAACAAGGTAGACAATTCCATGTCCTGGAGGAGCGCCATTGCGTTGGGCGGCGAGTCGCATCCCGGGTCGAAGTCCCGGTCGCGGTGCATGAGAAACACCTTCATCAACGTATCCTGTCTACGAGACACCCGTAGGTGACGCGGTGCTTTTCGGCAAGGGACATGGCATAGGCCAGTCCGTCTGCGCGCCTCCTTACGACCCGGAAGGTCCGCAGCGCCGGGTTTTCCCTGATTACCGTACTGACCATGCTGACGGTTTTTTCGCTCCAGGAAGCAAGTTCATCGATGAATGTCACCCAGACACACAGTCCGTCCAGTCGCATGATCCTCTCCATAATCATTTTGCTCAGGAATGTCGCATCGCTCAGTGTAGTGGAAGTAAAGATCTCGTTCATGATGATGATGCTGTGCGTCGAGGCTTCTTCCAGGATGGCGTGAATTCTTACCAGATCGTCTTCGAGCTTGCCCCTGAGGTTCCGGATGTCTTCCTCTTTTTCAAAATGCGTGAAGATCCGGTCGAATAGATACAGAGCGGCTTCCCTGCCGGGAACCGGGCAACCGAGAACGCCAAGGTAATGCAACTGGCCGAACATGCGGGCAAAGGTCGTTTTGCCTCCCTGGTTGGGGCCCGACACGACAAAGACACGCTCCCCGCCTTTGAGGAAAAAATCGTTGCAGATGACCGGAGCGCCTTCGGCGACCAGTTTATTGGCAAGGGCCGGATCGAACCCCTCCTGCACAAAAACCTCCCCGGGTTCCGAACGGATTTGCGGGTAGCAGAACCTGAGTCCTTTTTTTTCGAACACCCCCACGTGCTCCAGACAGGCGAGATAGAACTGAATTTCGCGGTCGAACCGGGCTATCGTATCGTCCAGGAAGCCATTGTTTTTGGCGCAGTAGTCTTCGAGGTTCGAAAAGAGGTCCGGGCGCCATTTTGCCACAAGGTCCAGCACCCTTGCTTCGACATGGTTCATCTCGGGCAGGTCGGGAAAATTGGTTCGGTAGTTTCTTACCGCCTCCTGCCTGAATTTATCGAAAGTCTTTTCTACTTCGGAGCTGTAGTCGATTTCGGAATCATACAGCCTGACACTGACGCACCCCCCCTCGATGTGCATGCAATATTCCAGCGAAGCAATTTCCGCCTCGAGCCTTTTCGTTTCCGAAAGAAGCGCCGAAAAATTCTCCGATTCGACCCGGCCCGCCAGGTAGTCCCTAAAGGCTGAAAGGCCGCGCGATTTCAGTTCGACACGGGACAAATCCTGTGCAAGGCGGATAACGGTATCGCAAAAGATTTCAACCGCATCCAAAAAGTATCTTTGCTTCTGGAGCTTGTAATAGAACTTTTCTGCGAACCGGAGAAACCCGCGCATTGTTCGCATCTTTTCGGAAAAAGACTTTATGTGCTCGAATGTACTCTTGTCTTCCAGGTCCCGGAATACTTCGTGTCTATAAGCTATGGAATCGACGTCTTTGAGGGGAGCGTAGAAAAAAGGCTTCAGGGTATACTCGTCTCGGCCTGCGGTTATGGCCTCGATCACGCGATCGAGATTGAGATCAACGAAATATCGCGGCTCGTCGAGGATTTCCTCCGGCGCAAGGCTTACAGTTTCGCCAAAGAGTATGCTGTAATCCATGGAAAAAGCCCCTCCGGTCTTTCCCGGCAGGAGCTTGGATTGCTGCTCGCAAGACTTCCCGCCGGATGGCATCCATCCCGACAGGAGTCATCAGCCTGCGAAAGGCATTCTCTGGTGGACTCCATCACCATCATAGATTTTATATACGCTTTGTGAGGGTACGTCAACCGATGCGCTCGGAAGGTTCAGGGGAAAGGCCGCGATTATCTGTGGCCCGGGAGCTCGGGTTGAAAGGTTATGAGCGAGCGCAGGCATCAAAAAGCCAGTTTGTTCAAATCGGCTTCAAACAATGTGAAGATTATTCCCTGATGGATACCAAGCGCAGCCCTTCAATTCTCTCGAAATGGCTGACGTTGTTGGCAAGAAGAGTCAGGTTGCGGCAGAGGCAGGTCGAAGCGATCAAAAGATCGAAATCGCCGATCATCTTCCCCACCTTTCTCAGCCTACCTCGCTCCCGACCGAAACAGTGGCAAATTTCCCGATCCACTCCCATCACCGGAAATTGGGAAAGAAATTGGTTAAGAGCGGTTTCATTTTTCTCCGGGTCTCGGGAATAAAAGACGCCTTCACAGAGCTCCGCCAGCGAAACCACACTGAGAGCTACTCCTTTGGGTTGAAGCTCCCTGAGTTTCTCCGTGGTCGCCCGAACGCTGTTCAGGTGATCGATGATCCAGTCGGTGTCCACCAGGTATCTGACCTTCATAATCTGACCTCTGGTCGGGTTGAAATGAGACGATCCTCATAGATCTGCCTCTTGAGTTCTTCGCAGTCAATAGTCTCCTTCCAGGCGCCGGCAGTGGCTGTAAGTGCATCTCCGGGCTTTTCGCTTTCAGTCGCTCCCTTTTGGCGGGTTCGTCTGGACTTGGCTTTCTTCCTCAGCCGTTCCGCGAGCGTTTCCAAAAGTTTGATGTCTTCCTCATCCAGGTCGTGGATTTCAATGAAATGGGTCATCGGCCTCTCCTTTCCTGCGTGTTCAGTATAGAGGAAAAAGCGGACTTCGACGACATCCTTGTTCCCGATCCGGCAGGTTGAAAAACGGAATGAGTTGCTCAATTCCGGTCCAAGGTGTATCTTACTGAAAAAGTATAGGCGATGGGGTCCGCCGGGTTGCCCGTAAGGGTTGATGACTCCTACCGAAGGCAGTGTCCTTCTGTGGGAGCGCGGGGTGAGACCGGGTTGTTCCGAGCTTCTGTGGAAGGTCCGCAGGAGCTTTTTTTATTTTCAAAGGAGGAGAGCAAATGAATGCGAAAATTGCCGATGTTCGAGCGCTTGAAATTCTCGACTCCAGGGGCAATCCCACCCTCAGGGTTTCTGTCACTTTGGAGAACGGAACAGTCGCAGCGGCCTCGGTGCCCTCGGGAGCTTCCACCGGTGAAAATGAGGCGATAGAGCTGCGCGACGGGGATGCCAAACGTTATGGAGGTAAAGGGGTCTTGAGAGCTGCGGGAAACGTCGAGCGCATCATCGCTCCGGCGCTTAAAGGGAAAGACCCGGCAGAACAGGCCGCAATCGATGCACTCCTGATACAACTCGACGGGACGCCGAACAAGAGTCACCTCGGCGCAAACGCCACCGTGGGCGTCTCCATGGCCGTGGCAAGGGCTGCGGCCCTGGCCTCCGGACGCCCCCTTTATGCATCTTTTGGGCAAAAGGAGCGCCTCAGAATTCCGGTCCCGATGATGAATGTCATAAACGGGGGCAAACATGCGGACAACTCCGTCGATTTCCAGGAATTCATGATCATGCCCGGCGGGGCGCCCAACTTCAGGGAAGCACTGAGGTTCGCCGCCGAAACCTTTCATGCGCTCAAAAAGATTCTGAAAAAGAGGGGCTACTCCACCAACGTCGGCGACGAGGGAGGGTTCGCCCCGGACCTCAAAAGCAATGAAGAGGCCTGCGAGGTGATCCTGGAAGCGATCGAAGCGGCGGGGTACCGGCCCGGAACAGACATCTCCATTGCACTCGATCCGGCCGCGAGTTCCTTCTACGAGTCGGGCGTCTACGACCTCAAAAAATCGGGCCAGGGAAAGAAGACCAGCGGCGAGATGACCGCGCTCTACAAGAGCTGGATCGAAAAATACCCGATAGTCTCCCTCGAAGACGGACTGGCCGAAAACGACTGGGAAGGCTTTACAGCGCATACGGCCGCACTCGGAGACAAAATCCAGGTGGTCGGAGACGACATCTACGTGACCAACACGCATTTCATCCACCGGGGCATCCGGGAAAAGTGCTCCAATGCGGTTTTAATCAAGCTAAACCAGATCGGGACCGTCACCGAAACGGTCGAGGCGATCGAGCTATGCAGGAAAGCGGGATGGGGCTACGTCATTTCGCATCGCTCCGGGGAGACAGAGGACGTCTTTCTTGCCGACTTCGCCGTCGCCATGGGCGGAGGACAGCTCAAGACGGGATCGCTTTGCAGAAGCGAAAGAATCGCCAAGTACAACCGACTGCTCGAAATCGAGGCCGAACTGGGGCCGGCTGCGATTTTCGAAAATCCGCTGGCGGGATGATTCGAGTAAAACGAAGGGGAAAAACGCGGGGGCTATCGCCCCCTGCTCCCCCACGCCGCTACGCGGCTCATTTGCGGGAGAAGTGAGTGGATACCTACGCAAGTTTTAAAGAGTTGACAGATCACGAGGTCGAGGGAATCGACTACAGGATCCGCAGCCGAGCCGGGAGCACGGGGGTAGTGCTTCTTTGCATCCACGGCGGCGGTATCGAGCCGGGAACCTCCGAAATCGCCGAAGGGATAGCCGGGGGCGATCACACGTTCTATGCGCTCGAAGGCATGAAAACTTCCCGGAACAAAACGCTGCACATCACCAGTACGGCTTTTGACGAACCCCGGGGCATCGAGATCGTAAGCAATTCGCAAATGGTTTTGTCCATCCACGGCTGCTCCGAACCGGGAGAGGCGATTTACCCGGGAGGACTGAACCCAACTTTTCGGGAGCGTATCGCACAAAAACTCGCCGAAAACGGCTTCGAGACGATCGTCGAAAAAAACTCCAGGTTCGGGGGAATAGATCCCAGGAACGTATGCAATTTGTGCGGCCGCGGGATGGGAGTTCAAATAGAGGTTAGCCGGGGCTTGAGGCGCCGGATGTTTCAAGACCTTACGGCCGAGGGCAGGCAGTCGCGGTCCGAAGCCTACTGTCGGTTTGTCCTCGCTGTCAGGGAAGGGCTCGCGCCCTTTGGGCAGGGTCGGAATGGGACGGATGGGAGATAATCCGATGATTGGCTCGAAAGACGCGATGCTGGAACTAAACGCCGACCAGAAAAGAAACCTGCTCAGTACGCTTGGGCATGTGGACAAGATCCTGCACGATTGCCTGCTTGTCCTGGAGACCTCCGCCAAGCCTTCCCTTTTGCCCGAACATTTCTGCGACTTCACCCCGCAACAGCTCGCGAGGACGCAGGAGCGGATCGCCCGGTTTCGGCAGGAGGCGGCAGAACTTCTCAGGCGGCACGGCCTCATGCCGGAGCGCGCCGCCAAAAGCGCAGGGGACGCCGTTTTCAGTTATCTACTTTTCGCCGACATGGCCCTCGAGGAAATCGATTCCAACAATATGGACCACGGAAAACTCTCCAATTCCTCCGCGAAGGAACTCGACATGTTCGTTTCCCGGATGCGTACGCTCATCGATAACATTCGGGCATGCCTGGACAACAATTAGTATGGCAATCTTGAGAAAAGACCGTTACTGTTGAGGCTTGGTTGTCTGAAAATCCTTAACTGATATTGTCGGCGAGTTGCGTGCGGACTGCCTTGAGGAGGAAGAAATGAAAGCGATAACCATCCCCCACCCTTACGCCTTCGAAATTCTCAGCGGCCGGAAAACGATCGAGGCTACGGAGTGGGACAGTCTGCACAGGGGCGATATCCTTATCTGTTCGGCCCGGAAACCTGCTTTTTCCAATGAGGAGATGGAGGAGATCGAAGACGAGTACGGGACCCTGTTCCTATACGGACATGCGCTTTGCATCGCTCGCCTCCTGGATGTGCGACCGATGAGAGACGGAGACGAGGAGATGGCCCTGATGGACGAAATCGATCCCGATGCCTACTCCTGGGTCTTCGAGGACATTCGCCCGGTCGTTCCTTTCCCTGCAAAAGGGAAACGGGAATTCTTCGAAGTTGACGACAGTCTCATTACGGTTTCCCCGTTCAGATTCAATGAACCGGTTGCAGTAAAAGAGGGAACGGCGGCCCGGGAGTTCGGGGTCGACTTCTCGGGCTGGCGCGGCCGGGCTACCGATATCTATAACGACGAGGGAGAACCAAGGATACGGGTGGCATGGGACAGCTTGTCTTTAAAGATGATTCCGCTTCCGATTCTGGAAAGATGCGAAAGAGAAGGGATCGACTGGACGGGGGCGCTGCTTCGCTTCTCCCAGATCGAATCTTCAAAGTCACGCGACACGTTCGACGATGTCCAGGAAGCGATCGAGGAAATCATAGAGGATAACCCGTCCATTTTCGAAGCATAGCCCTCCCTGAGCTTACGGCTGTTTGGTTCGAAATTCCTTAAGGCGGGAGCATTCGACCATCCGGTCGAGGGTTTTCAAGGTGAAAACCTTTCCTTTTGTCGCCAGAAGCATTTTCCTCATGTCCTCGCGTCGCACCCCGAAGCCGCGCCCACCGATGCACGCGATGACTTCGAACCGTGGCTGATCGATCGGACGGCCCATTACACTGATAGCGTGCAGATGCTGGATGCGCGTCACCTTGTCTCTGGCCGTCCCGTCGTCTTCGGTGAGCTTCGCCTCGATTACCACCTGCGGGTTGAATTCGCTTGGCACGGTGAAGTCGGGGGCCTGATCAAATCCCTCAATTCTCGCGGCCCGCTTGGTCTTCCGATAGCTCACCCCGGATTTCAGCAGCACCTCCTCGATGGCTGATTCCAGGCCGTCACCAACGAGTTCGCTGATTGAATCCCGATGGCTCGAGAATGGTCTACCCAAAAACCGTTCATAGAGAAGCATCGCATAGGGCGCTCCCATTGCGGCAACGTTCTGCAAAGACTCAAGGCCAAGCTTGGTATCGGCCTTGTCCAGTCGGTGTATTTTTGCCTCGTTAACGGCCGGGGCGCCTTCTGCGAGCAACTGGCACGCAGCTTCAATCATAGCTTTCAGTCTGGTCGCAGTTTCCCCTCTCGCTTTGAGGGGCGTAGCGGGGGCCATTCGGATTTTGCGATCCAAAGTCCTGGCAAATCCCTGCGTGACATCCGCACCGGTGCGCTGCTTCGTGATATAGGCCCATTCAGAAGGGGTGAAACCAAGCATGGAACGAAGAACAATAAGTGACACAGGAACGGAAAGTGCTGCTTCATAGACGGCCTCTGCAGACACTATGCTGAAGCCCGACAGGGCCTTCTTGACAGTCTCGTATCCGGATTCAAAAATATCATATCCAACGAATCCTACCCCCTTCGGCATTACAAGGAATTCGGACTCAAGGCAGGAAAATACGGAAGATACGAACAAATCCGAATTCTCGCTTATTTCCTCCGGCGTTGCCTCAAAAGGATACATGAGCATGAATATCCCCATATGGAATTTGAGTCTCCTCGGCCGCCATTGTCTGAACGACCGGACTGCCCGACAGGAGGTCATCGAGATAAGGGTCGATTGTAGCCAAGCCTCCAAAAGAGTCGATCCACCGGGCCACAATACCGAGACGCCGCTCGGTTGGCAGGTGTTGGTCCCAACCCGTCCTGAGGTGCCATACGGCAAGGCGAATCAGATGACCGAAAGTAACGCATCGTATATCGCCGACTGTAGTGGCGAGATTGGCCTGCCTCAGGTTTTCGACATCCCTCCTTACGAGAGCCGCTACGCCATAGGGCGAATCCACAATCCATCCGGCAGGGACCTTTCCGGTCGAGCGGCAGACAAACACCGTATCGATAATGGATGATTTCGTTCCGTTTATGTGAATTGAACCTCCCATTTCCGCCGGGCACGGGAAAGAAGCCGAACAGGTAAGACCCGAATCGAGGATTGCCACCGCAACCGGCCAGTAAGCCTCTATCATGTTGTGGTGATAGGTGAAGGCCAACGGAGAACCCTGCTTCAAAGCCACTGCCATTTTCCGGAACACAGAGGAAAGACCCTCCGCAAAATGGTCAAGTCCTCTGCCCATGTTTTCGTTTCCGGTCAGTTCACCGGGATTGCGGGTGGTCTTGGCGGAAAATGCGGTAACGCGCCTCCCGATGAGCCTTCGAAGCCATACGAAACAAAAATCCATCAATTCGGCGTATTGAACGTTTCCGAAGTAAGGAGGATCGGTGAAGACAGCATCGAGGCTTTCCGGCTCCAAAACAGCCTGAGCTGAATCTGCGCTGGAAAGCTCGACTTTCCTCGTTCGATGAGGCGTATGACAGGGATCGGTTTCGCCGATCCACTCGCCGGGTATCTCAACAGTTACCTTCCTCGTTCCCCTGTGCAATATTTCAAAAGGCCTGTCGCAGTAAGATTTTGCCTTTATAAATTTTGAGGTGATGTTCGACCAGCCCCCGCTTCCGACATTATCTCCGTTACTGCCGCCCTGTATTCCGAGAAAGTTGGACTCACACTCAATCAGCCCTACGGGAAATCCGTGTACTGAAAATATATCCAGCGACTTAAGAGCCATACTGTCATAGCGGCAGAGCATATTCTGATATCTCAAAAGATCTGAGAGATTTGTTGCAAGGGCGTTGCGAATTCTCTCATTCGACTGATCGGCTATGAATCGGCAGCTCAGTTCAAGGCCCAATAACTGTCTCGTGTTAAACATTTCCCGGTAATATCTGTAACCCCACCGGTGCAGCCTGTTCGTCTCATCTCCCCCGGGGATCTCATCGTCAGGAACAAAGGCAGGCTTGAGCGAGTTCCAGGCTGCATCGGCCTGTGAGATGAGATCCATGTCGGAGGGCTCCGGCGATTTAAAAAAACGGCCCCTGTGATGGGGCTTGCAACCGGGACAGTGATATTCGATAGCGAAGAGCTTATGTTTTGGTGGACCACTTCCGGCGTCGGGATACGAGTTGACGGCCTGACAGTGAGAGCATGCGCACCGATTCCTTCTCGCAGGGCCTGCGGTTGTCAGCTCATTCCCGCATCTGGTGCACCGGCCGGGGTGCGCTCTGTCATCGACCTCGTTCAGATTTCCACAGCCGGCGCACACTAAAACGTTTTTAGGGTGGCGCTTATTTTCTGAGACGAGGTATCCGGGAAACAAGCTGATCTCCCTGCCGCACTTTTTGCAGGACATGGTCTTTACCCAGAGGAAGTACTTTATGGAAGCTTCCTGAGAGCCACATATCAGACAGCGCGTACGGTAAAATCGGCCGATTTTTTCTTCGAGGTAATGAGCCAGCTTCTCGCTCGCTAAACGATACTCATCGAGATTCAGATTCTCGATCTCCTGCCGCACGATCCAGTAGGACATAGGATTGATGTCATATCCTATAATGTCGCATCCCAAACGATTAGCCTCTATGAGGGGCCCGCCTCCGCCCATGAAAGGGTCGGCTATTCTATGGCCATGCAGGTCGTGCGCACGGTAGTAGGCGTCTTGGAGGCATCCGCCGACGAATTCGGAGACCAGGAGCCCTCGAAATAGGGTTCCAGGACGTCTGGCAAACCACTTGTGAACGGCTATGATGGGCCGGTAATTCTGCTGGATCTGCTTTTCCCTCAGGGCAAGGTTGGCTATGAAGGATACGTCGAAATCCCGTTCAATCATTAATTTTATCTCTCTTCCAGCGTCCGCCTCGGTGGACTCATTCATGCGGTCCCTTGATACCAGCACGGATAAGGGGCGTCAATCCCAATCGGGTCCAATGGCTTCCAGTAAGGCGTGCTATCCGTTGTTGACATCGCCGCTTCCTGCTGCTATTTTTGCGTGAAAGGTGATGAAGTTCCACCTCAAGCGCCCCTGCCCCGGCAGGGGATGATGACTTCTGCTTCTTAACTGGAGGCGGAAGTTTTTTTTTGCGGGTTGGAAAGGGTTGCGGACCAAACCTTTGGAGGGTATCCCATGTTCGACTATGCGCAGCTAAGAGACGGTTTGTTCGAAATCATCACCCGGCTGGAGGGAAGCGTACGCGACGCCGGTGCGAAATCGCTTGAAGAAACGCAGAGAAAGCTCGAAGAAGAGGCCTTCAATCTCGTGGTCCTGGGCGAGTTCAAACGGGGGAAATCGACCTTCATAAACGCTCTTTTGGGTGAAAAGATCCTGCCCACGGCCATCGTGCCGCTTACCTCCGTTGTCACGATCCTTCGATACGGACAGGAGCTGAGGGTCGAAGTCGAATATCTGAGCGGCCGGGTGGAAGCAGTCGAGCTTGCCGCCCTCCCCTCCTTCATAACCGAGCGCGAAAACCCGCAGAACAAAAAAGAGGTCAAGGAAGTCACGGTTTTCTACCCTTCGGAATATCTGCGGGGTGGGGTGCGCATCATCGATACCCCCGGCGCCGGATCGGTCTACAGCCACAACACGGAGGTCGCCTACGCCTATCTGCCCTACGTCGATGCGGGAATATTCGTGGTTTCGGTCGACCCGCCCCTTTCCAAGAGTGAACGTCAGTTCCTCCAAGACGTTCGGGGGTTTGTGGACAAGGTTTTTTTCGTCCTGAACAAAATTGACCAGGCTGATGAAAACGACCGGCAGGAGTCGCTCGAATTTACGACGCGAGTCATAGAAGAAGAAGTCGGGAAGGGGAAAGTCAGGATCTATCCGCTTTCGGCCCGCCGCGCGCTCGAGGCGAAAAGCGCCGGAGATGAGCTTTTACTCAAGCGCAGCCTTTTGCCCGAATTCGAAAAGCAGCTTCTCGATTTCCTTACCCGCGAAAAGGGCCGGGTTTTTCTAAAATCGGTCGTAAACAACCTGCTCAAACTGATCTCCGACGAGACCATTTCCTTTCAACTCGAGCAGGAAGCCATAAAGCTTCCCGTCGAAGAACTCAAAACGAAGATCGGAAGATTCGAACAGGAAATGGGAACTATCGCCAAGGAGCGCGAAAACAACCAGTTCCTGCTAAAGGGCCACCTGGGAAAGATCACCTCCGGGCTCGACGAAGAGATCCAGGCGTTTAAAAGGGACAAATTGCCCCAACTCCTCCAGGGGCTGGAGGAAAAGTACGCGGAACTCGTGCGGCGTGGCGCAGGCGGCCTGCGGGAAGAACTCCAGCAATTCGTCTTCGATTCCATCCGGGAGACCTTCAATCCATGGCGCCGGCAGGCAGCCGAAACCATATCGACAAGGCTCGAGGAGGCTCACGGGGAATTCGCCCGGAAGATAAACGACATCATCGAACGCATCTTGACCCTGACCGGCGATATCTTCGAACTCAAACTCAAACCGTTTACTGCGGTCGAGGGGTTGAGCAAGAGGAGCGATTTTTATTTTCTGCTAAAAGACGACCCGGTGGGGCTGGAGTTGGTTCAGCTCGCTGCGACTTCGGCCATCCCGCAGTTTCTGGCCAAAAAGATGATTTTAAAAAACATGAAGGAATCTTTGACCGAGCTTTTGGACAGGCATTGCGGAAGGGTGCGCTACGACCTCCTAAACAGGGTGAGTAACACCATCAGAGACTTCCAGAACTCGCTTAACGAAAAGATCGATCTGACGCTTTCCGGGATACGCATCTCGTTTGAAAAGGCCCTGGCGCTGCACCAGGCGGGAAAAATCACTGTGGAAAAAAGCCTTGGCGAACTCAGCCGAAAGCTCGATTCCATCTCCGCCATCCACGCGGAACTGCTGGAGCGTGCGGCCCTGCTCAATGGAGACGGAGAAGAGAAGGCCCGGGAAAAAAGTCGCTCTATCCCCCGGGCCTCATGATGCAAGAAACGTGAGCCATTACGCAACTATTTCCCAATTTGCTTCGAATGTGTTGTCAAGGGCCGTGTAGGAGTAACCGAGCATTCTCCCGATTCCCGGGACCTTGTCCTCCCGGATCTTCCAGTAGCGGAGGTAAATCGCCGGAACCAACCTGGTGTTCCCAGTCCTCGGATCATCTGCCGTATGCTCCCACATCTCTCGCTTTTCCATGACCCTCCACAAGGTGCCATACTTTTTGCTCCGGACCGTATCCCCCACCCGGGGCAGCCTTTCTCTCAATTCGACCTCCTCACGAGCGTCCATTTTTCTCACCTCCTTTCACTGTGTTTTGTCAGATGATATTGCACGATGGCGAAATGGCAACCGGGGAAATGAAATATCTGTGTGAATCAACGGCTTGCCGGAACAGATTTCGGCAACGCCGGGTTGACGGCGGATCGGGGAAATTTTACCTTTTGTGTTGACAGAGTACGTGAATGGGGGTAAGAGTCACCCCAAATTGAAATCCTCGGTAGGCGAGGCTCCCGCATTGCACACAGGCCACTGCCCCGATCCGTCCAAAGACGCGCTCAGGGGTAGAGCAGGCATTCCCGGATTAAGGGTTTGCCTAAGGTGGCTACGGTTGGCAGAAGTTCGTTACGGCATGCGGTGCTGAAGCTTGGACGAGTGGGGAATCGGAAAGCGGCGCAAAAAGAGAATGTCGTCGTTTGCCCCTTCCCTGCCGGGCGGCCGGGGGAAAGGGGTTTTTTTATTCCCTTCGGCCGGTGTATCAACCCTTGAAGAAAGAAACGAAATGAAGCAGGAAGACGGCCAGCCTCCCAGTAGCGGCGGTTGCCCATTTTCTTCGATGGAAGTTGCGATAGTGACGCGGTAGAGTTTTCCTTCCTTATCGCCTCGCCGGCCGCTTCTTCCATTCTGTATCGTCGATGGTACAAGCGGAAAAGGTACGAGGCGTTCTGAGTGCCCGCCTTGCGCAGTCACAAGGGCGGGACTGAAAATCCCGGAACTTCGGTTTTGCCTCCAACCTCCCGTTTTACAGAGTTGTCCGCAGTGATTTTGGGACCAACGAGAGAATAGCGTCCGGGACAAAACCCGGAAGTTATCCTGTTGTAGACCCCAAATCCGGCGGCGGTATCAAACAGGTTTGCCGCAAGGCGCCAGACCTATTCTTGTCCGGTTTGGGGGGTATGTCATGTATACGATCAGCAAAAGCTTTCACAAGGTGAACCGCTTCTGGAAGCAGTTCGTGATTTTTCTCTCGGTCCTGGGGCCGGGGATCATCGTAATGGTCGCAGATAACGATGCCGGGGGTATCTCGACCTACGCGGTGACCGGTTCCCAATTCGGGTTCTCCCTACTGTGGCTTTTCGTCATCCTGCTTCCGATGGCCTACTACGTTCAGGAGATGACGGTTCGCCTGGGGGCTGTGACCAAACGCGGCCATGCCGAAGCGATTTTCGAAGGCTTTGGCCCGTTCTGGGGATGGTTTTCCCTGGGAGACCTGGCCCTTGTCAACTGGCTGACGCTGATCACCGAATACATCGGCATGATCGAAGCGATGAAGCTCTTCGGCATTCCCGGCTGGCTCACCTATGTAGTGGTGACCATAATCCTCTGCATCGTGATACTTAGCGGCAGCTACTGGAATTTCGAAAAGCTGACCCTTTTCTTTTGTCTCTTCAACCTCGTTTACATTCCGGCGGCCTTCTGGGGGATGAAGCTTTCCTATGCGCCGGGATGGGGAGCGGTACTCAAGGGCTTCTACGATCCTCGTATCCATGGTGGGCTCTCCGGGAACCTGATTTTTATCCTCATGGCCAACATAGGCACCACGATCGCCCCCTGGATGATATTTTTTCAGCAAAGCGCGGTGGTCGACAAGGGGTTGGACATTCACGACATCAAATTCGGACAAACCGAGACCTTCATCGGTTCGGCCGCGACCTGCATCGTGGCCGTATTCATCATCATCACGACGGGGGCTGTCTTCTACTTCCATCACCCGCGGATAATCATCGAGGACGCCAAGCAGACGGCCGAGGCCCTGGTTCCTCTTCTGCCCGCAGGCCAGGGGGATCTTGCCAAAAAGCTCTTCGCCATCGGTCTTTTCGACGCCGGGTTCCTGGGTGCCCTTTGCATCTCTTTATCCTCCTCCTGGGCGGTAGGGGAGGTTTTCGGATGGGCGCACTCTCTGAACGCCAAGGTAAAAGACGCCAAATGGTTTCACGCCGTTTACTTCCTGATGCTCGTGACGGCCGGGGCGGTCGTTTTGATCCCGAACGCCCCCCTCGTGACCATCACCATGTTCGTCCAGGTCGTGGCGGTCACCCTGCTGCCCGCAGCCCTGGTGTTTCTGCTTCTGATCCTGAACGATCCGAATTTCATGGGGGAACATGTCAACACACGAACGCAAAACATCATGAACTGGTCGATAGTGGGCGTGGTGTCCATAATGTCCACCCTGCTGGGTGTGCAAACGCTTTTTCCCGGTCTTTTTAAATAGATGAGGAGGCCGTTATGTTCGCTCTCAATAATCGTGCAACAGTCGAAGTTCCGGGGAGCGCGGGCTCCTATCGCGTGCTCCACTTTTCGGAACTGCTCCGACGCCGGGTCTGCGCCGGAAAGATAAAGGACCGGATCGGCAAACTCACCGATCTGGTGTTCCAGCTGCAGGAACCCTATCCGAAGTCGGTAGGCATTTACATCGAGCACGGCTGGGGAAAACCGACCGAATTCGTGCCGTGGGAAAAGGTGCTGCGGATCGAAGAGGATGCGATCTTCGTAGAACCTCCGGAAGGGGGCGCCTACCCACCCTTCGTGGACCAGGCGGGCTGGCTCCTGGTCGATCAACACCTCATGGGGCGCACCATCCTCGACCTGGACGGCAGAAGGTGCGAGGTGGTAAACGACGTGCTGCTGGTGGATAGAATGAGCCGGCTCTTTATTGCCGACGTCGATATCTCGTTTAACGGCTTTCTGCGCCGGGCGGGACTCGCAAAGCTCCGCTGGAGCAAAGACCGCTTAATCCCGTGGAAATACGTGCAGCCGCTCTCGGTCGAAGATGTCGTTGCAACCGACAAGGTGTCGCTTTCGATCACCCGCAATCAGGTGATCGAGCTGCCAAGCGAAGACTTGGCCGACGTTTTGGAAGAGTTGCAGGGCGAGGAGCAGGAGGCGCTTTTCGGAGTGCTCGATTCGGAAAAAGCGGCGGAAACCCTTGCGGAAGCCGAACCCAGGGCAAAACGGCAACTGGTCGAAGACCTCTCCGAAGAAAGGGCGCGGGAAATTTTTTCCGAGATGACCGTGCCTCAACTGGCAGACCTTTTCGCCGTGCTTCCCTTCGACGATGCCCGCGAGCTTTTGGAACTGCTCGAAGCGCGGGTCGCCGAAAGAGTGCGCGGCATCCTTGCCGAGAGGGAGGCAGAAGCTGACGACATCATGTCGCAGGAGTATATATCGGCCGGAAAGGAGGCGAGCGTTGCCGAGGTGCTGGGAAACATCAGGAAGACGGAGCGAGAGCCCAGAACGATTTCCTATGTCTACGTGGTAAATGGCGACGGCAGGACCCTGGTGGGTGTAGTCGACCTGCGCGAACTGCTCCTCTCCTCCGACGAAACCCCGCTCGGCGACCTGATGGTTTCCCCGGTGGTAGCGGCGGAAAAAGACGCCAACCGCGAGGACCTGGTCGAAATGTTCGCCAAGTACC
>JBMFWU010000026.1:37827-39925 GCA_049964955.1 Syntrophobacteraceae bacterium | reverse complement strand
ATGCCGGAAATCCTTTCGCCCTCCATTTCGATCATGCCGTACTGTGCCCTGTCCCGGCACTCGAACCCCAGAAGAACCAACTCGCATGCATCCAGTCGATCGAGGAGTTTGCCGTAGGTGGCCGCGCGAATGAGGGGCACGTCTCCCATGGTGACGATGACGCTCTCGGGGCGACAGGAGTCAAGAAAGGAGCGGGCGGCCAAAAGCGCGCCCCCTGTGCCGTTTGTCTCCGGCTGGGGGATGAAATGGACGCCGGGACGTTCCACGGCATCACGCACCTCTAGGGCGCAGTGGTTCACCACGATCCCTCTGGGGCCTTCCGGTAAATTGTCGAGGACCTCTTTCAGGAGCGGGTGAGATCCTTCGTATCGATTTGTCCCTGCAACGAGGGGCAGAAGGGTTTTATTGCCCGAATACCCCGTCATGCGCGTTCCTCGCCCCGCGGCGAATATGATGCTTGCAACCGTGCTCATTTCTTCTCTGCCTTGTCCTTCAGCTGGTAGTAATGCAAAACGGCCTTTTCCTGCTCCTTGCAGGTGACCGAGAAGTGATGCGTGCCGTCATTGTTGCTTACAAAATAGAAGTAGGGCACCTTGGCGGGATAGAGGGCCGCCATGATCGATTTTTTCCCGGGGTTGCAAATGGGGCCCGGAGGCAGCCCCTTGATCCGGTACGTGTTGTAAGGGCTTGGCCGTTTGAGGTCCTGCGGGGTGATCGCTCCCGAAAAGCCCGGCATGTCATAGACCGCGGTCGGGTCGCTTTGCAGCGGCATACCGATTTTCAGCCTGTTATAGAAAACCCCGGCAATGATCGGACGTTCGGAATCGACCTTGGCCTCCTTTTCTATCATGGAGGCCAGGGTAACGATCTGATTGAGCGTCATGCCGAGTTTTTCCTCGCGGGCCTGCCAACCCGCAGGCAGTTCCCGCCAGAATTGAGCGACCATTCTGCTTACAATGGCCTTGCCTGAGACCGGCTTTTTGAACCGGTACGTGTCAGGGAAAAGATAGCCTTCCAGACCGTTTGCCTTTACGTTGAGAGACTTGGCGAGACCGGCGTTTTCCCCCGCCCCGGTGATCGCACGGGATTTGGCAAGGCCGTCCCGGGCGACGATAGCGGCAATATCCCGCAGGGTCGATCCTTCGGGCAGCGTCACGACATAGATCACCACTTTTCCGTTTACGATCTTTTCGAGAACCTGCTCCGGCCGGTCGAGGGTCGAAAACGCATACTCCCCGGCCTGCAGGCGGCGAAGGGAATGTTTCAGGAACCCGAGTAGATAGAACTCGTTTGCGTTGCGGATCACACCCTTCGATTCGAGAAGCTTTGCCACCGCGTACGCGCCGGTCTTGCGCGGAATGAAAAACTGCCTTTTTTCCGCAACCGGTTTTGCCGGAAGGCGTAAAAAAAGCCAGAAATGAAAAAGGCCAACGGTTGCGACAATCGCCGCAAAGCAGGAAATGACCAGCAAAAACCCGCAGACCGCCTTTAAAAACTTCTTTCCGCGCGACATCCCACACCCCCAAAGCGTTGGGTCTCCTTTATCACAGGAGCCCAAGCTTTGGCAACGTCGAGCGATCTTGCCGGACGGAACGCCCCGGCGTCACTATTTTTTCGAGCCATACCGTTCGAGCATCCGGGCTCTTTCCTCTTCGGGCAGAGATTTCATGTAGGCTTTCCATCCGGGGCACCAGCCTGTGTGCCACTTCCACAGCCTGCCCGGAATCGACCCGGGATTGGCGTCATACTTCGTCCGAAACCGGCAGTTCCCACATTTTTGCATCGCCATCAGAATTCTCCTTTCGAATGCCAGAGTGTTTCGATGGTGAAAAAATAGCAACTCCTTTCCTTTGACGCATGCCAAGCGAGCAACTATCTTTCGAGATAGGGGAGGCGAGGTTTCCATGGAAGGCATGAGGTAGTGTGGAAGGCGCATCCTCGGTAAGAAGCAATGGCAATAAATGAGAAAAGGAATAGCTAATCAGGAGAAAGAGATGAAAACAAAGTCGAAATTGATTGTAGCGTGTCTTGCCGTCGCTTTGGTCATTACGTTTGGTGTAACTTCGAATGCACAGGCTCAATGTTGTTTCGGCAACAT
>JBMFWU010000026.1:0-37727 GCA_049964955.1 Syntrophobacteraceae bacterium | reverse complement strand
ACAACCCAGTTCCAGGACGAAGAGTCGGTCGCTGTCGAGTTCGGATTTGGCCAGATCGACCAGATGGCGGTGATGGGTGAACAGGATGAGTTGGGTAAGGCTGCTCACATCGGCCAGGACCCGCAGGGCCGCCCGCGCACGCTCGTCGTCGAACTGGACAAGAATGTCGTCGAGCACCAGGGGCAAGGGTTCGTTGTTGGAGGCGTAGTGTTCGAAGCTGGCAAGTCTCAAGGCAAGGTAGAGCTGGTCGGCTGAACCGTCGCTCATTGCCCGGGCCGGCACCATGTCGCCGTTCGCTCTCAGGCCGACAAGGACGTTTTTATCGTCGCCGGCGCGAATCCCGGCGAAAGACCCCAGGGTAAGAGCGGAAAACAGTTCACTCGCCCGCCCGATCACCGGTCCCTGGCTCATTTCCCGGTAGCGCTCCTTGGCCTGCAGGAGCAGGGCATGAGCTATTCTCAGCCTCGCGTAACTCCTCGCCCGGTTTTCGAGGTCGGCCAGGCGGGCCTGGATCTGCTGGGCCAGTTCCGCGGCGTCGCCCCGGCCGTCCCAGCGGCCCAGTTCATTTTTTTCAAACCCGATAGCCTGATCGACCTCCGATTTTCTATCATTGAGTTGCGCGATCGTTTCATCCAACTGCCGGATGAGAGGGGGGAGAAGATCCGGGTCATGCCCCTCGGCTTCCGTGGCAAACTGCTCGATCGCTAAGCCCGCAGCCAGTTCGATGAGCTGCTCTTCGATCTGTTCGAGTTTTCCCAGCAGGTTCCTTTTCGCAAGGGAGCGCCGTTCGGCCTCGGGAAAATCGTCGATTTCCCTGCAGGCCGCCTCTGCGAGCATTCCCGAAAGCTCGATTTTCAATTTATCGATCCTGGACTGCGTCTTGACAAGCTCGGCTTCTTCCTGCCTCGCTTTCTTCTCCAGTTCCTCTTTTTTGAGCTTCTCGGCCCGTCCGTTCGTCAGCAGCTCATGCAGCGCACGAACTGCCTCCTCGGCAGACGTGCCGCGAAGTTCGGGGGCGGCGAGTTTGACAAGTTCCGCCGCCTGGCTTTCGAAGACTTCGCAGTCGGTGTCTATCTCCTCAATCCTTTGCCCCAGGTGTTTGGCCTCCTTCAGTTTGGCAAAGAGTCCCTGGAGTTTCCCAAGCATTGCGTTCGCCTGCTCCGGGATCGATCTGGAGCCAAGCCCCAGGGGGGAGAGGGCGCTTTCCCATTCGGCCCGCCACTGTTCCAGCTCGGATTTTGCCTTCTCGGTTTGAGACTCGACCTTTCGCAGCTCGCGTTTTTTCTGCTCCAGCTCGTTTCCCAGCCGCTCCCGTTCGGCCGCTGTTTTCGTCTCTTCCTCCACCAGATGCGCTGCCCCGGCGACGGTTTCATGCAAAGAGTCGCCCTCTTCGCAAGCTTTTCCGAATGAAAGCAGACACTGTGCGAGCGCGCCTTTCAGCTCTTCGATCCTGTTTGCGCGATGGGAGGCCTCGCTGAAGAGCTTTCGTATCTCCATGCGTCTGCGCAGAAAATCGGCCCTTTTCGCGGTCCATCGCCGCATCCGGTCGGGAGAGGCGGGTGCAATGGAGCAGGGAAGCCACAGGTCGTTCCATTCCCTCTGCGCTCCGGCAAGGATATTTTCGGTCGCTTTCTTTTTACGTTCGACCTCGTTTTTTTCCAGTTCGAGAGTATTTCGCGCCGAAATCTGGCTGTTGTAGTCGGCTACCCGATCGGCCTCGCGCCGCAGTCGGTCGGAGAGTTGATCGGCCGTCGCAACGCTTTTTTCGAAAGCATCCGGAATCGTTTCCGCTCCGGGCGCCAGGGCGAGGAAGGCGTCCCGGTCTTTTTCGGAAACTTTTCCGCCCTCGATCGCCGCGCGAATCAATTTCCAGCCGGTTTCACGCACCCCGCGCGCATGTACGAGATCTTCCACCGATACCACTTCCCCGGCTCTCAGTTCGGAGACTCTGGCTTCGATTTTCCGAATTTGCCCGGAAATCTTCCCCAGTTCCCTCCCGTGATTCTCGAGTTCCTTTTCGGCTTCCCGGAACCTTTTTTCGAATTCGTCGATAGTCTCCCCATCGGGGGCCGGGAGCCGCTCGAGTTCATCAAGGCTGCCGGTCCACAGCTCCAGCCCCATCAGCTCGATGTTAGCCTGCTCCTCGGCGTTCAAAAGAGTTGCTTCGATTTGGGCGAGTTCCTCTTCGATCCTGCCGCAGCTTTTCGCCTCCTCAATCGCTGTTCGTAACGGAGCGATGTCGCGCGGGACGGGAAGGGAGGCCAGCTTTTCGTTTCTTTCCGCGATTTCGAACGTGAGGTCCCGCGCCTTTTCGAGCGCGTTTTCCAGGTTTGCCGCGTACTTTTCGCGCTTCGCCCCGAGATTTTGTATGACGATCTCCTCGTCGGCCCGAAGCCTCAGTTCTTCGACCCTTTCCAGGGGAAACCCCTTGCGCAGCTCTCCCAAAAGTTCCCTCGCCTGCTCTTCGAGCGCTTTTTTCTGTACGACGAGTTTGGGGCGCTCGGCCGAAGCTTTCCTGTGGCTTCCGATGGTTTGATAAAGGTCGCTTATCTCCCCGGCGAAATCGAGAACCGCAGGAGAGGTCTTGAGACCGCTCGATTCCGAGCGGAGCTTTTCGATTCTTTGTCCGGTCAGGATTGCGTTCTGTTCTTCGAGTCTCAGGCTCTGGACGGCCTTTTGTCTCTTTTCGGAAAAGTTTTCGGGAAGGATTGGAGCCGATGCATACCCCGAGAGTTCCCCGAGCATGCCCTTGCGCCTGCCTATCAGGGGAAGGGCTGTGCGGATACGTTTCAGGCGGCCTCTTTCCTGCTCCGCCTTTCCCAGTTCGGCTTCCACCGCACTCTTTTCCGCGAGCGCCTCCTGCAGGTTTTGGAAATGCTTGTCCCATTTTTCGTTCGGGAGTTGCAGTTCGCGGAGTCTTCTCTGTTCTTCCCGGAGAGTCGACAGGAGTGCGTTTATTTTCGGCCTCGATCCCCCGGGCTTAAAGAGTTCGTTCGCCTCCTCGCGCACCTGCTCTTCTATCCTGCGAAAAGATGCCATGCCGGCCCCGGCGGCGAAAAGCACGTCTGCCAGCTCGCCCTCGCCCTTTACGATTTCGGCGCCTCCCGCGACGAGTGCGTCATGATTGATCCCGAAGCGCTTGGAGAATTCGTTTGCCGATATCCTTCCGCACGCTTCGTGCCACAGGGTTTCATCGAGCAGGGAATCGTCGGGGGCCCTGAGCGTATTGGCGCGTCCTTTTCGCCGCACCGCCTCGATCGTTTTGCCGTTTCCGGTCCTGAGCGCGCCGCCGATTCTCAATTGCTGATAGGTGTGTTTAAAGACGTCTTCGCATCGTTCCGGAATTCCAAAAAGAAAATATCCCAGGGCCCGGAGCGCCGAGCTTTTGCCTGCTTCATTGGGACCGTAAATCAGGTGCAGGCCTTCCTTGCCTCTCCCGAGATCGAGACTCACATCCGTAAAGGGTCCGCACGCAGTAAGGTCCAGCCGCATTATCTTCATAATTGCGCCTTCATTTCGCTATCCCGAGTCTTTGCACGAGCATCGGTCGGACTTCTTTGAGAAGCCGCGCAAGGGCTGCCCCATCCTTTGGGGAAACCGCACCGTCTCCGTCCCTGATTTCGAGCGGCAGCTTGTCCCACAGGTCTCCAAGACATGCGCCCATCTCGATCAGCCGGTCGGGGTCGGCTGCGATTTGGTCTATCAGGTTCAAGAGAAGCTCGACCGGACCCCCGGCTCCATCGATATCTTCGGCTGGAAGAGGGGCGGTATCGAGCGCTACCTTTTCGATCCACACCCTGTCGCGGAGAAGGGAAATCGCCTCCGCGCGGATAGCATTTTCCAGCCGTTCCGGGTCCGAGGCGATCCGATCGTGGACACCGCACGCTCCCCATACACTGATACGCACCGCCATTGGAAGCTCCGAACCCGAGGCCGTCGCCGACAGGTCGTTCATAATCCTTTCCAGGATGGTCGATTCCGTTTCGATGCCGGTAGCATCGACTTTGCACCGTTCCCAGCGGAAGACGTCCAGGGGGTAGAATTCGTAGCCGGGTCTTCCGTTTTCGACCCGCACCAACATGCAGCCCTTTTCGCCGGTTTCTCCTATATTGCGGCCCTGGAGGTTTCCGGCAAAAAGGATCGGCGGGTCCTCGCAGAGCGCCTGCCGCTTGTGAATGTGTCCAAGCGCCCAGTAGTCGTAGCCTTTCCCCTTGAGGCCTTCGACGCTGCACGGGGCGTAAGTGGCGTGTTCGCTGCTCCCGGTGGCGCAGGTGTGGAGCATGCCGATGTTGAAATACCCGCTTACGGCCGCCGGGTAGTCGGCGGAAAGGTCCCGACTAACCGCTCCGGAAGGAAAACTCTGGCCGTGTACGGCGACCCCTGTCTGCTCGATCACAACTGTGTTCGGCCTTCGGGATTCGAAGCGATGAATCCCCTCGGGCAGCCGGAGGCTTTTGGTCATTTTATTTGCAGCGTCATGATTTCCGGCGATGATACAGACCGGAATCCCCGCCTCGGCGAGCCGGGCCATCCGGGATATGAAATAGAGCCCGGTGTTGTAGTCCTTCCAGTCCCCGTCGTAGAGGTCTCCGCTTATCAGGACAAAATCGACCTTTTCCGAGATCGCGAGGTGTACGAGATTGTCGAGCGCCCTGCGGGTCGCCTGCCGGATGAGTTCGACAGGCGCGCCTTCATACCCTTCGAGCCTCAGCATCGGGCTGTCCAGGTGGATGTCTGCCGCGTGAATGAAAGAAAACATATCCCCCCCGAAGGAAATCTTTTACTTTTTGCCCACCCCTTGTCAAACTATACCAAATCGCCCGGGTTACTGCCAGTTATCGGTGTGGCTGCGGGTGTGAAACAAGTTCGAATTGGCATGGGGTAAGAAGAGTCGTGACAGAAAAGACAAAATCATCCATGGCTATCGCAGCAGCTTTGCCTGCAGAAAATGGCGAACAGTCGCAGGTTTCTCCCACCACCCTGGACATCGTGCGGGTTTGGCTTAAGATCGGCACGATCGGTTTCGGGGGAGGCTATGCTGTTCTCGACCTGATCCACTCGGAGCTGGTCGTAAAACACAGGTGGCTCACCGAACAGCGTTTCGAAAACATGACGGCCCTTTCCGAAATGGCGCCGGGCGCGCTCACGGTCAACCTCCTGGCCGGAATCGCCTACCGGCTCGGAGGGGTGGGAACGATGATTGCGGCGACCCTGGCCCTGATTTTTCCTTCTTTTTTGCTCATCGTTGCCCTGGCCGGGGCGTTCCTCGCCTGGGAGAACAACCCGGTGGTAAGATTTGCGATGGAGGGGCTGACTGCGGGAGTGGTGGGGCTTCTTTTTGCCGTCGCATGGGACATGGTGCGGCGGATTCCCGGGCACTGGTGCTGTTTTGCGACCGGAATCATCGCTCTTCTCCTGGGACTCTTTTTCCCCGTAAACCCGATCTGGCTCGTTCTCCTGGGCGGGATGGCAGGGGCGGCCAAGGTGTTTCTAACCCCATTGTTCGCTAAAAATTCGGAATCTAAAGATGAACATATTCTATGAGCTCGCGGTTTCGTTTCTAAAAATCGGCTTTTTCGGCTTCGGCGGCGGCTTTGCCATGATCCCTCTCATGCAGAGCGCTGTGGTCTATCAGACCGGCTGGCTGAGCGCTTCCCAATTCGGCGCGGCCATCGCGCTGGGGCAGGTGACCCCCGGGCCGGTTGCAATCAGCGCAACCTTCATCGGCTACAAGGTGGCCGGCATTGCCGGAGCGGTTGTCGCGACAGCGGCGATCTTCACCCCTTCGCTTATTTGCATGTACCTGCTCGAAAAATTCTATCTCAAAGTGCGGGGAAAAGAGATGACTCAAGCCATCATGCACGGGGTCCTGCCCGTGGTTGCCGCCATCATCCTGACAGCGGCAATTTCTCTTGGCAAAGAGTCGATGCATTCCCTGTGGCAGAGTGCGCTCATTGTAGCCGTGGCAGGGCTTGCCATATCGCGCCGGGTGAGCTACGGGCTGCTTGTGGCAGGCTCCATGGCGGTGGGGATTGTGATGGCGTTTGTGCTGCGGTGAAAAGAAGCGGGGAGTGAGGAGTTGGAAGTGGGAAGAGACGCGCGTGAGGCGAATCTGTCATTTTTTGGGTTTTCGGGATAACATGAAGGACTGCGGCAGTAACAATGACCGCCTCGGCCGATACAAGCCACCAAATAATGGCCTCCCTTCAGCATACAATTCCTTCAGTTTCGTCGGCGGACTCCAAGCTTAACAAAAAACGCCATGCCGGCGTAACCTTGATCGTCCCGGACTCAACCTGTATCCGCTCTTCCTCATTACGTGTCACGATGGTGCTTTCGCTCAGATTCAATTCAATCATGCCTTCGGCAAGTGCGGCGATCTCCCGCTTGCGGGTTTGCGGGTCGGCCATTGATTCGCAGACCTGCACGAGCATACGGGGCCGATCCTGTCGCCCTGCGATAAAATCAACCTCCCTGCCCGCTTTGGTCTTGTAGTAGAAAATATCCGATGTGACCCGGCGAAGTGCTGTGAACACTAAATTTTCCAGGAGATGCCCCGAGTTCACAAGAATACCGGAGCTGATCGAGGCCACCAATGCATGGTCAACACAGTAGATCTTCTTTGGATTGGTGTTGGCCCTGGCGAGTGAGGCGTCAAAGATGCGCACTGTGAAAAGAACATAGGCGTCTTCGAACCATCCGAGATAATCGGACACGGCGGATTTGGGCGCCTTGTGGCCCAGGGATTTCAAATAACCAGTCAGGGAGTTTACCGAATACAGGGAACCGGTGTTATCCACCAACCAATGCGCCAGATCCGCGATCGCCTTCGGGTGTGAGATGTCGTGACGTTCGACGAGATCGCGGAAGAGCATTGCATTGAAATATTCCTGGTGGATCTTGATACGCAGCAGTCTGTCGAGTCCTGCGACCTCGGGAAAGCCGCCGGTTTCCCAATACTCCTCAAACGCCTTCTGGATCGTCAACCGTTTTTTGGTCGAAAGTGGCCCCTCGCTCTCGATTTCCCTGTAATCGAGAAACTCCTTAAAAGTGAACGGGAACATTTCCCAAGAGAGCGCCCGTCCGCGCATCTGCGTTGCAATCTCCCTTGAAAGCATCCGGCAAGATGACCCGGTAATATATACCTCGCATTTTTCCGTTCGCATCAACCGGTCAACGAAAGGCTCCCAACCCGAGAGGACCTGGATTTCATCGAAAAAGCAGTAAACCAACTCTACATTCTTTTTTTCAGGATAAAGCGAGAAATAGGCTTCCAGAATCAAACCAAGATTCTCGTGTTGCAGATTGTGCAAGCGGTCGTCGAAAAAATTCAAGTAAAGGATATTCTGTCGGGAAACGCCGGAGTTCTGAAGCTTCTTCATGAGCTGGAACATGAACGTTGATTTTCCGCTGCGACGTACACCGATACAGACCGTGGCTTTTCCCGACACCGGCCGGATAGCAAGCCTCCTGGGCACGCCTGTCGGCAGATCGATCTCCTGAAAATCGAGGATTATCTCTTTTAGTATCTCAAGCATGATCCAGCATCCGGGACTAATTTTTTCCGGTTAATGCAAAATCCGAAAAAAATTATAACCGGTTTTACCGATGAATGGCAAGAATATTTTCCGGATGAGGTCTCAAGCATCGGGACTCGGCTGAGTTGCTCGAAATCCCCTTACCGGCGCCACGGTTTGCCGGAGCGCCATTTCAAGGCGGGAAGACGGCTCAGAACCGGTCATTTGAAGACAGGCAACCAGGGTTGAATGAAGACGAACGCTTTTATCGGGCGGGACGCAAGGACTCTATTCCGGCGGCAGGAAGCCTGTTTCCGATGATTTCAAAATGTTTCCTGTCTTCGGTAAACAGGGGCGCCCCAATAGAAAGCGCCATGAATGCAAGGAAATGTCATTGAGAAACGCCGCCTTTCGGACCAGAGTTCCGTATTCTTCCGGCATGTCTGCAATGAATCGACCAATCTCGATGTAGTGTTCCCGGCTTGCCGTGATTACGAGGCCGGTCGCCAGGTATACGCCAAGGTTCTGGTCCAGGAATCTTCTGTCGGAATCTTACTCAGCAGAGCATCGTGCAAGAGTTTTGGTCGGCATCCGGATGTAGTTGTCCGGAGCTTCGCTCTGGTTTTGAATGGCGAAGAAATGACGCTCGATTTCCTTCAAGACGGCCGCATCGTAGTAGACCATGCCGCACTCCTGACAAATCTCGACCGGGGTGTCGGGAAAGAGCAGGTATTTTCCATGATGGCTGTAGAGGTATTCGATACACTTTTCCTCATAGCGGTCACTGCCACAGAGATTACAGTTATTTGTTTTCATCGAGGTGTTTCTCCTCGGTCCATATATCCTTTTGATCAATCCGTTTTCTTGAAAGCCCTTTCAAAAGGATTGTTAAAGGCGACTTTTTGCTTGCCCGCCGGGGCCCTGGCGGGTTTCGGCCCTGGCGCCGGGGCCTGCTTCTGAGGTTTTTCCGGCGGCCGGCGCGTGGGAGAGGCCTCGCCCGGTGCTGCCGCCGCAGCCTGCGATTTCATGGAAAGCGATACGCGCTCTCTTTCCAGGTCTACTTCGAGAACTGTGACCGATACCTTTTGATGGACCTTCACTACCTGGCCGGGATCCTTTACGAATCTATCGGAGAGTTCGCTTACGTGGACAAGGCCGTCCCTGTGGACGCCGATATCGACAAAGGCTCCGAAGGCGGTCACGTTGGTTACGATTCCCGGCAGTTTCATGCCGATTTCCAGATCGGTAAGCTTTTCGACCCCGGCGGCAAAGGAGAAGGCTTCAAACGATTTGCGAGGGTCTCTGCCCGGTTTGGCGAGCTCGGACAGGATATCGACGAGGGTGGGGATACCGACTTTTTCGGTCACGTACCGGGCGGGATCGATTTTTTCCCGCAACGAGGGCTCGCGCATCAGGTCGGAGACAGAACAGCCCAGATCTTCCGCCATTTTCTCGACGATCGGGTAGGATTCGGGGTGAACCGCGCTTGCATCCAGCGGATTTTCTCCGTCGGAGATGCGCAAAAAACCGGCCGATTGCTCGAAGGCGCGCGGCCCCAGGCGGGCGACTTTCTTGAGATCCTGCCTTTTGCGAAACGGCCCGTTTTTTTCCCGGTGGGAAACGATGCCGGAGGCAAGCTGGGGGCCAAGCCCCGAGATATAGGAAAGAAGCTGGGGGCTCGCTGAATTGACCTCGACCCCGACACCGTTTACGCAGCTCACAACGACATCGTCCAGGCCCTTTTTCAACTCCGTCTGATCCACATCGTGCTGGTACTGCCCGACTCCAATGGATTTGGGATCGATTTTTACCAGCTCGGCCAGGGGATCGATCAACCGCCTTCCGATCGATACCGCGCCTCGGACTGTCAGGTCGTGGTCGGGAAACTCCTCGCGAGCGACACTGGAGGCGGAGTAGATCGAGGCACCGCTTTCATCTACCATGATGAGTTGGATTTCCTGCGGAAAGCCGAGCTTTCGGATAAATGACTCGGTTTCCCGGCCGGCGGTGCCGTTTCCAATGGCGATGGCCTCGGGGGAAAATTCGCGCACAAGGGCGCGCAGGCGCGCTTCGGCCTTCTCGGATTCACGAGCCCCCGTGTGCGGATAGATCGTTTCGGTATGGAGGAGCTTTCCCCGGGGGTCGAGGCACACCAGTTTGCACCCGGTGCGAAAGCCGGGGTCTATCGCCATGACGCGCTTAAACCCGAGCGGAGGCGCCATGAGAAGATGGCGCAGATTATCGGCAAACACCTGGATGGCATCTTTGTCCGCGCGGAGCCTGGATTCGTTTCTGATCTCCGTTTCGAGCGAAGGGGCAAGAAGCCTCTTATAGCTGTCGTGAACCGCGGTGCGGACCTGGCCGGAGGAGGGAGAGTCATTTTTCAGGAAAACGGCTTCGAGCAGGTCCAGGGCTTCTTTTTCGGGCGGTTCGATGCGTACCGTTAGAAACCCTTCCTTTTCTCCCCTCCGAACCGCCAGTATCCTGTGCGAGGGGGCGCCCGCGATCGGTTCCTCCTTGTCGTAATAGTCCCGATATTGCACCCCTTCGGCTTCCTTACCGGGGATTACCCGGGATCGCAGCATTCCTTTGGAGGAAAAAAGGGCACGAAGCTTCACACGGGATTCTCCGTTTTCGTTTACCCATTCGGCAATGATGTCGCGTGCCCCGGAAAGCGCGTCCTGCGGGGAGGCCACCTCTTTTTCCGCGCTGACAAAAGTCGTAGCCAGTTCGAGCGGATCGATGGCGGGGTCCTGTTCGAAAAGGGCGGTTGCGAGAGGCTCGAGCCCTTTTTCTCTTGCGATGGCCGCTCTCGTGCGGCGTTTGGGTCGAAAGGGCAGGTAGATATCTTCGATTTCGGCAAGCGTTGCGGCCCCGAGGATGCGCTCTTCCAACTCATCGGTCAGCTTTTCCTGTTCGCGCAAAGATTTCAGGACAGCACTTCTGCGTTTTTCGAGCATATCGAGCTGGGCGAGCCGGTCGCGAATCGCGGTAACGAGCGTTTCGTCGAGAGTTCCGGTTGCTTCCTTGCGGTAGCGTGCGATGAAGGGGACGGTCGCGCCCTCTTCGAGCAGTTCGGCCGTAGCACGTACCTGGTAAGGCTTTAGACCCATTTCACGGGAGATGGAATCGAGGTGATCCTGGTTCATGGTTTCCTTTCACGTCGTCAAATAGATACGGTCTTCAATCGTCGGTTCCATTATACTCCGGATCGATTTTTTGACCATAAGACTCCGTGGGAAACCGCGACACTCTTGATAATGGCGAAAACCCGCAGGCCGGGCTTTAAACCCAGGGATGCGAGTGCCAGGGGAGTTATCCTCGCCAGTAGGGGAGAGCCTATATCGAGCAGAACGTCTACGAGCGCGCCGTTCCCGTTTGAGATTTCCTGAACGGTTGCGGGCAGGATGTTCTGCACGCTGATGTGTTCGGGGGGTACCAGCGCAATGGCGACGTGTCTTGCCTCGATGCGAAGCCTCACCCTGTTTCCGATGGCGACCTCGAGCAGCGGGACCTTTATGACACCCCCGGGGAAACGAAGATAGCTCAAGCCCTCCGACTCATGATGCGAGTCAACAACGGTAGATATCACGGCGCCGCAATCGGTGTACCCGGTTAGGCTTTGCAGATCGCGGCGGCTCATCAGTTCTTCGATCCTGCCCGATGCGGCCGCATGGCCCGAATCGAGCACTACCATGACATCGGCAAGGTTTAATATCTCTTCGAGCGAATGGCTGACATAGAGAATGGGAATGGAAAACTCGGAGGCGAGCCGGGCGATGAAGGGCAGCACCTCGGCCTTTCTTGCGAAATCGAGTGCGGCAAGCGGTTCGTCCATGAGCAGGATCGACGGGCTCGTGAGCAGTGCCCGGCCGATCGCCACCCGCTGTTTTTCTCCGCCCGAGAGCCTGGCGGGTCTGCGGTCGACCAGGTGTTCGATGCCGAGCAGATTCACGACCTGGTCGAACTCCACGTATCTTTCCGCCCCGGGCGTAAGGTGCATCCCGTAGGTCAGGTTGGAGCGAACCGAAAGGTGGGGGAATAGCCGGCCTTCCTGAAAAATATAGCCGATGCGCCTCTTTTCGGGGGGAAGGTTCACACGTTTTTTCGAGTCGAAGAGGCACCGGCCCCCTATGACGATGTGCCCTTCCTGCGGGTGCGCGAGCCCTGCGACCATGTTGATGATCGAAGTCTTGCCCGCGCCCGAGCGGCCGAAAAGAGCGGTCACGCCCACTTCTTCCGAATGAAATGTGGCGTCTACCTCGAAATTTCCCTGTCTGCGCCTGACCGATACATCCAGCACGAAATGAACTCCCTTTGGCCTCACCTTTCCATTCTGGCTGCGTAGCGCCTGGCCAAAATCTCGGAAGCCACGAGAGCAGCCATTCCCAGGACTATGGAGATGATGCAGAGTCGCATCGCCGCATGTTCTCCGCCCGGGACCTGGGTGAGTGTGTAGAGAGCCAGGGGGAGCGTCTGCGTCTCCCCCCGGATATTGGAGACGAAAGTGATCGTCGCCCCGAATTCCCCGAGGCTTCGGGCGAAGGCCAGAATGGCCCCCGCTATCACACCGGGGATAACCAGGGGCAGAGTCACCGTGAAAAATACTCGAAGCGGTCCGGCCCCGAGCGTTCGGGCCGCGGCCTCCAGCCCCCGGTCCACATTTTCTATCGAAAGCCTTACGGCGCGCACAAGAAGCGGGAAGGCCATGACCGCCGAAGCGAGGGCTGCGCCCTTCCAGGTAAAGGCGATCGTGATTCCCAAGGTCTTGTGAAGCCACGCCCCGAGGATTCCCCTGTTTCCGAGCAGCACGAGCAGCAGGTATCCCAAAACAACCGGCGGCAGGACCAGGGGCAGGTGAATCAGGCCGTCGAGCGCCGATTTTCCCGGAAACTTCCCCCGGGCAAGGACCCACGCCGCCAGGATGCCGAAGGGAAGGCTCATGGCCACCGCCCAGCAGGAAACCCAAAGGCTCAACTTGAGCGCTTCGATTTCAACAGGGGTAAGAGCAAAAAAACCCATTACTTCACGCTGAAACCATATTTTTCAAAAACCGCCTTCGCCTGAGGGGTCTTTAAAAATGCAAGGAAATTTTTAGCCGCGGGAGTCTCCTGCCCGGCCACCAGTGCAGCAGGATAGACGATCGGCGGATGGCTGTCAGCCGGAAATACGCCAACCACCTTGACCTTTTTCGAAATCGCGGCGTCGGTGGCATAAACGATCCCGAAAGGCGCCTCAGCGCGTTCGACCAGGACCAGCGCGAGGCGGACGTTGGCTTCCCGGGCCAGGCTTCCTTTGACGCTCTTCCACACAAGGAGGAACCGTAAGGCTTGTTTGGAGTAAATGCCTACAGGCACGTGCGCCGGGTCCCCCACCGCAAGCTTTCCGCCCGCAAGGAGCCCCGCCAGATTGAACCCTTTGGTGATGTCGACCTTATTTACCTTGCTGCCAGAAGGGGCGATCAATACGAGCGTATTGCCCAGGAGATTGAAACGCGAGGCGGGGTCGATCAGTTTTTTCTTCGCCAGATAATCCATCCACTTTTCATCCGCCGATAAAAAGACGTTGGCGGGCGCTCCGTTTTCGATCTGTTTGGCAAGGGTCGAAGAGGAAAGGAAGGAAGGGGTGAACGTACCTCCGTATTGTTTTACGAACAATTTTCCGACATCATTCAAGGAGTTGGTAAGAGATGCGGCTGCGAATACGGTGACGTTTCCAGCCGCGCGCGCCGGAGCATTCAACCCGGCGACAAAAGCCAACCCCAAAAGCACCGCAAAGACACAACGAGCAATCCGATTCATAATTCCTCTCCGTTAGATGTGAATGCAACAGTAAAAATCAAACCCTTTCGGTTCGTAAAGCCTGTCGATCCGGCCCGACGCCGTCCGGTCGAACAGTCATCAGGACCTTCCGGCTGAACCGATGGATGACGGGGGTGCCGGCACCGTGCCGAACGGCCCTGAGGACCGCCTCGCCATCTTCGACGACCGTCCCGCCCAGCATCCGCACGGGCAGGCCGGCGAACGCTTCGGGGGCCATCGGGGTGCTCGGCCCGAGCAGTATCGCTTTGACTTCGGGGCCGATGTTGCTCAGCACCTCCTCGGCTGTGCCGTTCAGAATGGAGGTCGAGGTCAGGACCAGCACTTCGGCCCATTCTGCCAGTCTGTCATAAAAAAGGGATTTTTCCCCGCCGGAAAAGATACGGGGCGATCCGAAATCTGCCGTCTGCGAGTGGCGGACGTTTCGCTCGATCACTTCGACGAGCGCACCCCTTTCTTGCAGGGGTTTCATGAGAGGCCCGAATAAGCCGACCATGGCCACACGGCTCTTTTCCCCGATGCCCAAAGAATCCATCCAACCGCTGTCCCTGGGTTCTTCGGGCATCTTGCCGGCGGCCTCGTGGTTGATCGCGTTTATAAGCGCAAGAGCCATGCTTCGCTCAAGCGGCACGGGGCTTTTGATCAGTGCGAGCAGTTCGGCCGCGCTCTCGCCCTCATAGTCCCGGTAGCCTTCCCCCTTCGGGCAGCACCCCCCGCCCTCCGTGTTGGTGTAGGCGATTCCGGTTCCACCCGCGTCAGTCACCACGGCCGTGTACTGCAGGCCCGCGCAGAGGTGGGCGACCTTCAACGCGCGCGCCCTGACATGAAAAAGATCGTAGAGATTTTCGACCAGTCCCATAGATGTTTTCTCCTGGAAACGCCATGTCGTCATAAAACAACACTTGACATTTAAAAAGTACCAAGATAGCCTCATTAGCGTTTTGAATGTCGTGTATGGACAAATACCAACTACTCCTTTTGCCCGAGGGAAGCAAGATGAAAAAGTCAAAAGCCGGCAGGTTGCCAAAAGGATCGATTTTTCCAGAAAAAAAGGGTCGGGTATTCGTTCGGTCGATGTTCGCGTGAGGAAGCGGGGGCTGCTCTACACTTTCAGGCAGGATTCTGACAAAGGGGGCACGCAAGGGAGGGGGAGTATGGTACGGGCGGTGAAGTACGCCGGCGCTGTGGCGCTGGGTGTGGTGGTGTGTTTTGCGGGAGTCTCGGGGGTGTGTGCCCGGCAGGATCAGGCCGGATCGCAGGCTGTGAAAACCTCTGAGAAAAAGAAAGTCGCCCAAAAGAAAGCGGCCGGGCAGAGTGAGGCGGAGAAAAATCAGGTCTTCAAGCTGGGCGAAGTCGAAGTGGTCGGACAACAAAAACAGGATGAAAACATTACGGTAGACCGGATTTACAACAGGGAAATGCGTCTTTTCGACGCAAACAACGTGGCTACGGCCGCGAATCTGGATCCGGGAGTAAGCCTTGTGGAACAGGGTCAGAGGAATCAGTATACGGTTGACGTTCGCGGGTTTGACATTCGAGGCGTTCCGCTGTTCGTAGACGGAATTCCCATTTACGTGCCCTATGACGGCTATCCGGACCTTTCGGCCTTTAAGACTTTCAATATCTCCGAGTTGGCGATCTCGAAGGGGTTTACTTCAGTTCTCTATGGTGCCAACACCGAGGGAGGCGCTATCAACGTGCTCACTCGAAAACCCCAAAAGGAATTTGAAGTCAGCGGCGGGTCGGGCTATGGGACCGGCGACGCCTATCACGGCTACATGAACTTCGGGAGCAACCAGGGCAAGTGGTTCATCCAGGGAGGGGGCTATTACGACAATACCGACTATTTCCCTCTGTCGGGGGATTTTTCGCCGACCAAGACCCAACCGTCGGGAAACAGGGTGAATTCCTATCAGAATGACTGGTCGGGCAACGTGACATTGGGTCTGACACCCAACTCCACAGACGAGTACGCCTTTTCCTTCATGAATATGGAGACGCAAAAGGGCGTACCTCCCTATGCCGGATCGGACCCCCACGCGAAGGTGTCCTACTGGCAATGGCCCTCCTGGGATGTCCAGCTGTTGGACTTCCACTCGTATACGCAGATCTGCGAAAAGAACTATCTCAAGACGACTGCTTTCTACGATAAAACCGATAACAAGCTTTTCAGCTTTAACAACGAAAATTACGATACCATCACGTACCCTCCGCGGTATGCGTTCATAAGCTACTATAACGACTATTCATTCGGCGCATCCGCCGAAGCCGGAACGAAGCTGGTTCCCAACAACTTCATAAAGGCGGCATTCCACTTCAAGGACGACGTTCATAAGCAGTGGGAGACCATTCCGGTGCAACCGGTCACGCGTTTCGAAGATCGAACCTATTCGGCGGGTATCGAAGATACGATTACCATAACCAAAGAGTTTTACTCCATCGCCGGAGCAAGCTACGACTGGATAAACACGATCGAGGCGCAGGAAACTCCCTCCACGAGCTTTCCGATCGGCTCGTCCCATTCGTTCAATCCGCAACTGGGGCTTTTTTATAAACTCACCGACACGGGCGTGCTCTACGCGACGGTGGCCAGGAAGTCGAGGCTTCCCTCGATCAAAGAGAAGTTCTCAAGCTTTATGAGCCAGGGCATTCCTTCTCCCGATCTGCAGCCGGAAAAAACGATCAATTATGATATTGGTTACAAGGATTTGCTTCTCGGATGTCTGCACTTCCAGGCCGACGCCTTCTATAACGACGTAACCAACTACATTATCTACGCAAATGCGAATATTCCGGACCCCTATTATCCGGGAACGACCTATTCGCAAATGCAAAACATCGGCAAGGTCCATCTGTACGGCGTGGAACTGGGCCTGAAAGGCCGAATACTGCCCCAGGTGGAGGGAGGTTTCAACTACTCCTATCTGCAATACGTAAACGGGAGCACCGGACAAACCCTGGCGGACCTGCCTCACGACAAGGTCTTTGCGTATCTGCAGTATTTCACGCCTCTGCCGGGTGTCAGCGTGCTTGGGTCCCTCGAGTATAACAGCGACAGGTTTACCAAGTTGGACTATGGGATACCGTATGCGGCGAAGCAGTTCACCCTGATTAATCTCAAGGGAATCTACGATGTTCCCGGCCGGGTCATCGACTGTTTTATGGGTCCGTTTCCCATTCACGTGCAGCTCGAGGCCGGCATTAACAACATAACGGACGAAAACTGGGAGCTCGAAGAGGGCTTTCCTCTCGCAGGCAGGACATTCTTCGGGCAGATGAGGTTCACCTTTTAAGGTTTTGCGGGTGAAGGCCGCAAGCCCCGCGGTCTTCGCCCGCAGGGGGCGGAGGCAGGTGCCCCCCTGCTTTCTCCGCTCCGCTTCGCGTGTTATCCCCGGGCCGAATCGGGCTTTTGCGCCGCTTACCGTTGCCTGCGGCCCTTGTCCAAACGGCCCCGGATAACCCGTTACGGAGGTTTGCGATGGAGGAGGGTTTTAAAAAGCTTCTGGGGGAAGCCGTGAGGCTGCACGGGCATCTGTGCTCCGGCCAGGTCGTGGGGGTAAGAATGGCCATGGCGGGCTTGAGAGAACTGGGCATAAAGGATTCCCGAGGGGAAGAGGGCAGGGACCTGGTGATATTTGTCGAAATCGACCGGTGCCCGGTCGACGCCATCATTGCGGTTACCGGCAGGACTCCGGGCAGGCGCAGCGTAAAGATGATGGACTATGGGAAACAGGCGGCGACATTTGTTGATACCGGGTCGTCGAGGGCTGTGAGGGTGAGCGTCAGGACGGGCTACCTGGAGAGGGCCGGCGAGATCGCGAAAAATTTCGATGGTTTTGGCGATGAAAAGCAGGCGCGGTTGGAGGCCCTGGCCTCGATGCCCGAAGAGGAGCTTTTGAGCATTCGCCGGGTACGTGTGGCGATGAGGTCCCGGGACCTTCCCGGCGAAACCCTGGGGATTGCGGTTTGCCAGGAGTGCGGGGAAACGGTGAAGGACATGCGCCAGGTCGCAGGGAACGGGAAAGTGCTGTGCAGACCCTGTGGACTCGGCGACTGCTACTACGAGGAAATAGAACATGATTGCGACGGTTGACTGGAACGAGGTATGGCGACAGGCGCAGGCGAAAAAAAGAGGCGGCTCCCGGCGAGATCCCTCGTTTTGGGATAAGCGGGCCCCCGAATTTACCCGCCATGCGACGGCAAGCGACTACATCGGTCAGTTTCTCGGGATCATGAGACCCGAGGCGGAGTGGAGCGTGCTCGACATCGGGTGCGCGGCCGGGACACTCGCGGTCCCGCTGGCTCCTGCGGTAAAATCCATTACTGCGCTCGACCCTTCCGCCGTAATGTTCTCGCTTCTCGAAGAGCGCTGCCGTAAACACGAAATAGCCAATATCAGGGCTGTGCGGGGCAGATGGGAGGACGATTGGGATGACCTGGGCATCGGCGTCCACGATATCGCCATCGCCTCCAGGTCGCTCGTTGTGGAGGATCTGCGCGACGCTGTCGTAAAGCTTCAGGGCCGGGCGCGCAAGCGGGTGTACATAGCGACTCTTGTCGATGACGGCCCCTATGATCGTAAGGTTATCGAAGCCGCAGGCAGGGAGTGGTTCCAGGGAGCCGATTATATCGTCGTATACAACGTGCTGCGCCAGATGGGGATCTATGCCAATATCTCGCTCACCTGTACCGTGAACGACACCAGCTATGGCAGTTTGGAGCAAGCGCTCGATTCCATGCGCTGGATGATTTACGAAATGAGCCCCGAAGAAGAAGAAAATGTTCGCAACTATTTGAGGAACACTCTGGTTCCGGACGGGGGCGGATGGAAACTACCCTATTCCCGCATCGAACGTTGGGCGGTGATCTGGTGGGAATTGGACGGGAATAGATGAGGGTCGTGAGTGCACCCGATGAACCGTTGGGCGTTTTTGCCTGTTTGGAAGAAGCTCGGCCCGTGGAATTCGTCCCGGCGGGGGAAGCCGGCCCTATGGAGGACGTCGAGGCGTCGGGATGGGCGTTCGAGGGATCGCAATCGCGTGGCATTCCTCGTCGTCGTGAGACCGCGCTGGGATTGGGAGTGGCCATCGGCCTGCATGCCGTGGTACCTCTTCTGATCGTGCTTCTGGGGTTCTTTTTCGCCGTTCCGTCCGCATCCGAACCCACTATTGTGACGGTGAGCCTCGCAGACCTGCCAGGGTCCGGCACAGGCGCCGGAGGCTCTCCGGGGGCGCCTGGAGCGACGGGCGGTGGCGGTTTGAAGGCAAAAATCGCCTCTCC
Source organism: Syntrophobacteraceae bacterium (assembly GCA_049964955.1). Taxonomy (GTDB): domain Bacteria; phylum Desulfobacterota; class Syntrophobacteria; order Syntrophobacterales; family Syntrophobacteraceae; genus SbD1. Next base: position 19,111 of record JBMFWU010000026.1, on the reverse strand, counting down.
GAAGCCGATCACCGTTCCAGCGGCGATTCCGAAGAAAGTTGAACCGAAACCACCGAATGTAATTGCACTTCCCGCAAAACCGCTTATGCATATACCGGTAAGGAAGCGTGCTGTTATCAGGCGCCAAAAGGAAAAAGTTGTTCGGGTGCCGGCGCCCTCTTTAAAACATTTTTCCAAACCGGTGCATCACCGGATCGCGGCAACCGGCGAGCCGCCCGACGCGCCGGCTGCCGCTCCTTCCGCGGATTCGCTCGCGGAGGGTGTGTCCGCCTCCGGCGCAGGGGCGGGTGTGAGCAGCAGTTCGGCCGGCGGCGGTTCTCTATCGGGCAGTGGTGGAGGCGCTGGCGGCGGTCCGGGCTTAGGAACGGGATCGGGAGGAAACGGATTTGGAAAAGTTGACAAACCGCCCGTTCCGATCAAAAGAGTCGAGCCCGAATATCCGGACGAAGCCCGGCAGTTGGGCATTTCGGGCAGAGTGGTCCTCAAGTTTTTGGTAGAATCGGATGGAAGAGTTTCCAGGGCCTCGGTCCTTTCGGCCCGGCCGGTAGGGGTTTTTAACCGGAGCGCGCTTGCCGCCATCGTCGAATGGAGATTCAAACCCGGTCTCTACAGGGGAAAACCGGTTGCCGCGTGGGTCGAACTGCCGGTAAGCTTTCACCTCTCGCGGTGAAGACAGGAGATTGTTATGACAACCATTGCTACAGGGTCTTTGCGGATAATCGGAAGAGTGAGGCAGCCTCTGGTCCTTTCCATAGACGAATTGTGCAGGATGGAAACCGAGGAGGCACACGACATTGCACTCAATTGCGGTGAGGGAGATCCCGTGGGCAGAATCGAAAGCTGCCGCGGAGTGCTTCTGGAAAGCGTGATCGGGAAGGCTGCAGTGATCAGGGAAGACCACAACGATACGAAGAAGATGTTTCTCGTGGCTTCCGCTTCGGATGGCTACAAAGCGGTTTTTTCCTGGCAGGAGATATTCAATACCCCGATAGGGGGCGGCGTCCTGGTGCTCGTAGAAAAAAACGGGAAGCTGCTGTGCACCGACGAGGGAGGACTCGAGCTCATTTCTCTCCAGGACTTTTTCAGCGGACCGCGATATGTAAGAAACCTCGAAACCGTCGAGGTGTTGATGGCCGGATGATCTTTCGATTCGTGATGTGGAGCTGAAAATCCCCCTAAATCCCCTTTTTCAAAGGGGGACTTTGGTTCGGTTCCCGGAGGGACACTATTTAGCAAGCATCACGCTCGTAGCTTTTATGAGAACATGGATTTCTTCGCCAACCTTCACGTCCAATTCCTTCACCGCCTCGACGCTGATGAGGGAGGAGATTACGTTGCCGCTCCCGATGTCGACTTTCACCTTCGCCATAACCTGGCCTTCCTTCACGTCGATTACCTTCCCCTTGATCACGTTTCTCGCGCTCAGTTTCATCCCGTATCCCCTTTGTGTGAAGTTTCCGGAAAATGCTTTGCATGCAATCGATGCATGCGTCTGATATTGCAAATGCTTTGACTTCTCTCGGAGGATGTCAAGGTGTATAGTGACTTCCATGTGTATTCCGCCACCGCTTCCGCCCGGGAAAGCGGCGGCAATTTTCCGGGGAGGATACGCCATGAAGTCCGAAAAGGAGCAGGTGACCTGTAATCTGAGATCGATTCGCCAGGCGAACGGACTTTCTCAGAGCGAACTGGCTGCCCGTGTAGGCGTAAAACGCCAGGCCGTCTATGACATGGAGACCGGGCGCTATGTGCCCAATACCGCCCTGGCGCTGAGGATCGCCAGAGAATTGGGCTGCAGGGTGGAAACGCTTTTCTCCCTGGAGGATTTCGAAGAGGAAAAGCCTGTACTGCTGATCGAAGATACCGTGGGGGCGAATGCCCGGGTTTCGGTGGCCAGTGTGCGGGACCGGCTCGTTGCTTACCCGCTCGACGGCAAGTGGCTTTTAAATGATGGGTTCCAGGCTGCAGACGGTCTTTTTTCACCCGACAGCGGCCGCGTGCAGTTGCTGCAGGGAGGGCGGATCGAAAAGAAGCTTTTGCTGCTCGGCTGCGACCCCGCCTTCGCCATCCTCGGGGCTCGGGCATCCTCGCGGTCTGCCGACGTATCGGTCCAGTGCCGATTCGCGTCCAGCCGGCTTGCCCTCGAAAGGGTGGCATCGGGTTTTGCGCATATCGCCGGAACACATCTCCATAATCTCCCATCGGTTGAATCCAATGTTTCTTTTGCACGCAAGATGTTTCCGGACGCCGGAGCAACGGTGATCGCCTTCTCGTTTTTCGAGGAAGGACTCATGGTGGCTCCCGGAAATCCTCGCCACATAAACTCGGTAGGGGACCTGGCCAGGAAAGGCACAAGATTTGTCAATCGCGAACCCGGCGCCGCGCTGCGAACACTTCTCGATGACCGTTTGGCGCAGGCGGGGATTTCGGCAGAATCGATCGAAGGATACGATAAGCTCCTCCCGAGCCACAACCTGTGCGCCCAGATGGTTGCCTTTTCCATGGCCGATGCCGCCCTGGGCCTAAGGGCCGTGGCCGTCGCCTACGGGCTGGACTTCGTACCCATGGAGGCCGTGCGTTGCGACCTTGTCATTCCTTCAGACTTTATGGACCTTCCCGCAGTCAAGGTGCTTCTCGACGTTTTGCAGACTCGCTCGCTTCGCGACGAACTCTCTGCCCTGCCAGGCTATGAGTCCTCCTGCACCGGAAAGGTGATTGGAGAAGTGTAGGGGGGTGAATCGGTGAATGGGAAAAACATGGTCTGCTCGATTCACCGACAAAGAAAAAGCCAACCAGTGGGGCAGACCGGTCGGCTTCGAGGAGGAAAGAGTTGTTTTCGCTTGCTAGTGAAAGCAACTTTGATGCCAAAGTTCATGTTGTAGAAGTAAGCATGGAATTACAAATGGTTACGCATTTTGCGCCCATGACGGGTAAAGAATTAATCCAGCCGCAATCCCGCCATTTACCGGCAAAATACGCCATGATCGCGCCATCTACGGACCATTCCTGCGTGCAAAGTCCGATTGCCCGGTTCGGAGCGATAGAATATACTGGCGTAAGATGCTTTGGAAAGGCCGAGGAGAAAACGATGAATGTCGATCTTTTGTGCAGCCTTGTGACGGAGGCGGGAAGGGCCATTTTCGATGCGATCGGGGGGGAGAAAAAAGAGGGCCTCTCGTCGTTCGATCAGGCATCCGGACTGGCTAACCGGATTATCGTAGAGGGACTTCACTCCTGTTGTCCGGACGTTCCCGTATTCTCGAAAGAAGATACTGATGTGTCCGGTGGGAGTGGTGAGGAGTTGGCGCGATTCTTTCTCGTCGATCCGCTGGACGGCGCCGGTGCGGGCAAGAGCGACAGTGGCGAGTTTACGGTCAATGTTGCGCTTATCGAAGGGGGCGTTCCCGTTTTGGGCGCAGTGTACGTTCCGGTGAGACAGACCCTCTATTTTGCCTCCAGGGGGGAAGGATGCTGGAAGGTACAAAATGGTGCGCGGGAACAGCTCCGGGTGAGCGCACCTGCCGCGGGGGCGCCGACGCGTGTCGTGGTCGGCCGTTCGCAGATATCGCCGGATACTGTCTCACTCATTGATTTGCTGCCTGGCAGCAGTGCTACCATTGGTCGGGACAGCGCGCTCAAATTTTGTGCGATAGCGGAAGGGGAGGCCGATTTCTATCCGCAACTGGAATGCACGCGCGAGTGGGAAACGGCGGCCGGCCAGATCCTCGTGACGGAGGCCGGAGGGATAGTGACCGATTTTCATGGTACCCCCCACACCTATAACAAAACCGGTCTGGTAAACGGCCCCTTCTTTGTGGCCCCGAGCCTCGCGTGGTTACAGACGATGGATCTTCTCGATTGCCAAAAAAGACTTGCCGAACGGGAATTTGAATATCTAGCCACTTCCTGCAGGTAGGCGAGGCAATTCTCTTGCAAATGCACCCTGGATTGCTCTATTTTCCCGGTGGTCCGGAACGGATTGGTACGGTCTACTTCCAAAGGGAGCTCAACTCCGATGATGTTTCTCAAGATCATGATACTGGCGATCCTGCAGGGGGCATGCGAACTTTTGCCCGTTTCGAGTTCGGCTCATGTGATAATTGCCGAAAAACTCATGGGGATAAATCCCGTCGCGCCCGCCATGACTCTTTTGCTCGTCATGCTGCACACCGGGACCATGTTTGCCGTCATCATCTATTTCCGGCGCGCCTGGAAAGAGAGCTATTTTCAATCCGCGGAGACTTTCCGCAGCTTTGCGTTCCTCGTCGTGATCGCCACCTTCTTTACCGGCACCATCGGGCTGGTGCTCAAACAAGTTATCGAAAAAGTCTTCCTGCGAGGCACGCCCCATGCGCAGGTAGAGATGATCTTCGGAAATCTGGGCCTGATCGGGATCTCTCTTGCGGTGGTTGGCATCTTTATCATCATTTCCGGCCGCAGGGAAAAAGGCCCGCGTTTTACGAGCGATGTCGGCTTGAGGGAATCAGCATGTATTGGAGCCGTTCAGGGTCTCTGCCTACCCTTTAGAGGATTTTCCCGTTCGGGCGCGACGATTTCAGCCGGGCTGGTCACCGGAGTCTCCAAACGGGAGGCCGAAATATTCAGCTTCGCGCTCGTCGTGGTGCTTACTCCCCCGGTCATTATACGGGAGGTCTACCGCTTGCTCGAAGCAAAGGGGGCGACGCCCCTGGGGGCTTCGGGCCTCTTTGACCTTTTTCTCCCGAGCCTTTTCGGCATGGTTGCGAGCTTTGCGGCTGGACTTCTGGCGTTGCGATGGCTATCGAGCTGGCTCGAAGGAGGCAGGTGGAAGTATTTCGGCTACTGGTGCCTGACGATGTCAGCCGTCTCACTGTATCTGTATCGCATCGGCTTTTAGTTCTTTTCTACGATACGCTTCTGCCTGGCAGGGAGCACTTTCCCGGAAGGGCCGGTAGGTAAAACGCGGGTCGGAGCTATTTTGGCGCGCGAAGTCTTCTGCGCGGGCGGCGGAGAAGCCGCGGGCACCCCGCTCTTGCTTTTTCCCTTTTTCTCAGCGGGTTTGCCGCTTATTTCCGTGCTCAAGGGAGATTCCTGCCCCTTCTTGTTAAAAGCCGTCACGGCAAAAAAATAGGTCTCTCCTTTTTTCAGGCCTTTGATCACGACCTCGTGTCTCGTCCTTCCCGTAACCGTTATGACATGCGTATAGGTACCGGATTTAATCCCGTAATGGACCCTGTAGCCAACGACCGACCGACCCGGGTTGGGGTTCCACGCCAGGTGAACCGATGCCGCCTCAACGGGCAGCGTCGTGCAGAGAACCAGAAGGGATGCAGCCAAAAATTTTAGCTTCATTTTTGCTTCCTTTTCTCTTCGGGACGTGGAAACTAATTAACAAGCGCGGACCATGACGTCAAGAATTCATTCCCCGCGGGTTTGCCGCCGAGTTCCCTCTCTCATGTGCTTCATTTTATGTTGCAAATATGACGGCGATTTTATACTCTTGCCTGGCAGTTGTTCGACTTTTTATAAGAATTCTAGAGTGAAAGGCAATTAGTGGTGAAAAACTATACGCCGCAAGATGATGCGTTGACAAATCAAAATAAGAAACATAGTGGAACAAACTCCCCCTATGCGCAACGAATGAAACAGGTACGCGAAATGGCCGCCGAGGCCAGGGGGGTGGACAGGCTCAGCCAGGCGCGGTTTGCAAAAATGATCGGGGTCCATCCGAGCGTCATCAGTCATATAGAGGCGGGTACGACGCGGATTCAACCCGAAATGGCCGGGATCATCGACCGGGAAATCGGCATCAGACAGGCCTGGCTGCTTACCGGTGAAGGTCCCGTAAGAAGGGAGAAGGGGACCGCTTTTTCGGAAAAGGTGCCGGCCCGGCTGCCGGTAGAACCGCCTGAGCTTACCCGTGTCAAAACGGTGAGGCCCGTTCTCGACGGCGCAACGGGGATGCTGATCGAGGAAGAGCAGGGCGAGGATGGCTTCATTTTTCGTACGGAGTGGCTGGCGCGAAAAGGGTGCGCCCCCTTCATGCGTATTGCCCGGATAAGTGGCGACTCGATGTCGCCGACCCTTGTCGACGGAGATTTTGTCCTCTTCGACACCTCCCGGAAAGAACCTCTCGACGGCAAAATCATGGCCGTTGGCATCGACGATCTGCTCTACATAAAACGGTTGAGGCTTTCTCCCGAAGGCTTTTTTCTGGTAAGCGACAACGGCGCGGTGTGTGGGCCCTGGCGGATACACCCCGATTCGGCAAGGTTTTTGGGTCTCGTTGTCTGGCGATGCGGAGCGCTGTAGGAGAGCCGGAATTTTCAAATACATCAGAAATTGAATTGACAATGCATCATTATGCGACGTACCCTGCCGGTATCGCGTTGGAAGCGGCTTGCCGTAAATGCTCTTAACCGGAAAAGGGAGAAAAGCCTATGATGCGCACGGATTCTTTGAGCTTCAGCCCCCGGGGTTTGTCCGGGGCAAAAGACCGGGAGAGGCCGGCAGGGACGGGTGGTGATGCGGTTGGCGGGGAGGTTGCAGGTTTTCAGCTTCTCGATCCGTTGATTCGGGAAGGCGCTCTTTTGAAGCGCGAAATAGAAGCCAAAACGGCGAGGCTTCGCAGTATCAACCTGTTTCTTGCTGAAAATGCCTCGTTTAAAGACGGTCGGAAATCCGCCTGCCTTCGGGGCGGGGGGTACAAGGTGAAAATCCGGCTGCACGAAATCATCTCCTGGGACCAGGAAAAGATAAGGGAATTTCGTAAGTATCTGCCGGAGGAAAAGTTTACCGAGCTTTTCCAGATGACCTACGAGCCGACGTCCAAAAAGGCGATCGACGGTTTTCTCGCCCATGCGGACAAGGAGCTCGCCAATGGTCTCCAATGGTGTATGAGCGTAAAATCCGGCGCCCCCCATCTCACCTATGAGAAGCTGGACTGAGGAGTTTTCAGGTGGTCGCATTGCATCTGGATATGTCGGACTGTGGCCCTGTGGATTTTGATCCGGTACCGATGCCGCCCGGCGACTACGAGGTAGTGATAGTCGATTCGCGGCTGAGGCGAGGCACCGTGCTTGTATCGGAAGCCCCCGCCAGTTGTGCAAATCCCGCTCAAGCGTTGCTCGCGGTGGAGTTCGAATTTGCTGTCTTGGGGCCCGTTTGCAGGGGAGTAAGTCTTCGAGACAGATTTTGTCTTTTGGATGAGGCTTCCCTGCGCAGGATGAAAAGCATGGTGCTTGCCGCGCGCTGTCCGGGTCCGGATTTTCTCTACGACACCGAAGAACTCCATGGGTTGAGATGCCGGGTTCGCGTGGAAAGAACAGGCGGTCTCAGATCTTCGGAATGCAGGAATGTGATTTCAGGGTACATGCGGAGCGGCTGGCGCCGCAGCCGGATTGCCAAGCCGAGAGCGCCTCTGCCTTTGGCGGCGGCGGGGCCGTTAGATTATAGGATTGGCAGTGCGGAAGGGCCAGGCGATTCCACCGCTACCGGAAAGGCTGCCGGTCAAAGGCTGTCTGAAAGTTTTACGAATCCGGAGGCGATGAGGCCTGGAGGCTCTTTTAACTGCAACAGAGTGTGGCCCTGGAACACGAGTCTTACCGAATGCCAGGCGAGAAGTGTTCTGCGATGTCCCACGCTTACGACCGCAGAGTCTGGCAAATACTTTCGAAGCAGTTCATAGAGGGCCGCCTCGGTTTCTTCGTCTACAGACGCCGTAGCCTCGTCGAGAAATAGAAAATCGGGTTTCACGAGCAGTATCCTTGCAAACGCGAGGCGCTGCTGTTCTCCCGGGGAAAGCGCATGGGACCACTCTTCCTCGCTTTGCAAAGAGGAGGCAAGGTGGGCGAGTCTGCATTGTTCGAGTACTTGTTCGAAGTCCTGCGGGGTATAACCGTTCAAATGCGGGTAAGACAGTGCGTTGCTGAGAGTTCCCAGCGGGAGATAGGGTTTTTGAGGTAAAAACAGAATCGTCGAGGATTCCGGCAAGGTGACCTTTCCCCGGCAAAAGGGCCAAATCCCGGCAAGCGCCCTGATGAGCGTGCTTTTGCCGCAACCGGAGGGCCCGGTGATGAGGAGGCGGGTCCCCTGTTTGATATTCAGGTCGAGGTTGCTGAGAAGGGGGGAGCCATCGGGGTGATAAATGCTTACCGAATGGAGTTTTATCGCCTTTTCCGAAGTCGAAAGACGCTGGGCGCCGGGCAGCAGTTCGGGGCCTTCGAGTCTATCCATCGTGCGGGAAAATCCCAGCAGACGGTCGATGACGGCCTGCCATTTGGCAATGGTGGTGTAGCTGCTGACCAGGTAGGAAAGCGACCCCTGGACGGCGGCAAAAGCATCTACGGTCTGCATGAGCCCCCCCAGGTGCATGTGGCCGGAAAAAAAACGGGGGGCGGCCATGAGTAGTGGAAAGATGATTGCCGCCTGCCTGTAGGAGTTGGTGACCCAGGAGAGCCGTTTCTGGCGTCTCATGATTTTCCGGAAATTGTTCAGCAGGCTTTTAAAACGATTGTGCAGATGGGTCTGTTCCTGCTCCTCGCCGCCATAGAGCGCGATGGGTTCGCCGTTTTCCCGCACCCGTACCAGACTGAAACGGAAATCGGCCTCAAACCTTTGTTGATCGAAATTGAGGCGAACAAGGGGATTTCCGACCCGCAGGGTCAGCCAGGTGCCGAAAACCGAATAGAGAAGCGCTGCCCAGACCATATAGCCGGGGAGTTCGAAGGTGGTGCGGGCCCCGAATGGAATGGCGAGCGAGCCTGAGAGCGCCCACAGAATGCCAAGGAAGGAAAGAAGTGTCACGAGCGAGCTCAGCAGGTTCATCGCGAGATTGATCGTCTGTTCGGTATAGGTGTTGATGTCCTCGCTTATCCTCTGATCCGGGTTGTCGGTTGCCTGGCCCTCGAAGCGGATTCGATAATATGTTTTGCGGTCCAGCCATTCTTTGAGATACTTATTCGTAAGCCAGTTTCTCCACCGAATCTGCAGCATTTGACTGAGATAGAGCGAATAAACGGCCTGTGCGGTATAGGCGCCCGCGAGGAGGCAAAAACGAAGGATTTCGGGAACAAACCTCGCCCTGTCGGTAGTTTGGAGAACATCGTAGAACGTTTTTATCCATAAATTCAATTCCACCAGGACGTAGACCATCCCGAGATTCATTGCCACTATCGCGAACAGAAGCAGCAGCGCTTTCCATTTATCCTCCGACTTCCAGTAAGGAACGGCAAGCCTTCGGAACGATTCGATCAATTCAGCCATGTACAAACCCCCGCATTGCATCACCCCCCGGCGATTCGGATCGTACCGGAAACGCAAGATAGACCCTTATTGAATATTGGGGGCGAAGAGCGGGATGTCAACCGGATGGGAGGACCATTGCCGCCCCTAGAGAGCGGGAGGATGTTTTCCTGCCTCGTGTCCATCCGGAAACCCCCGAGATGCGTCGGATAATTCTAACCCAAGTCCCCCTTTGAAAAAGGGGAACTTAAGGGGATTTTGCAGTCATTTTCTCAGCGCCCCCGATTTTGCCTTCTCTATTGCCGCTTGTCGTTACCGCTTCTCGTCTCCGTTTCCGGATGCCGTTTGGCGCGATGGAGAAAGGCCGTGGTATGTTTCGTGAGATTTCGGGATTCGGGCCTTGGCCCACTCACTGACTGAGTCATGTCTATCATGGTGATCCGCTCCGGTAAGGGTAGAAAAGAGGTGTATGCTGCAGATGCCGGCAGGTTCGGAAGTTCGAAATGCGAATTTTTTGGAAGGACTCTTGGCCGATCTGGCCAGGTATGTTTCCGACCCTTACGGGTGGGTGCTCGACGCCTTCCCCTGGGGGGAACCGGAGACCGAACTCGCCGGGAGCTCCGGGCCCGACGGGTGGCAGGAGGAGATCCTCAAAGGCATCGGTCAAAGGCTTTCCCGCGCTTCGCAGGAAGGGACGCGGCGGGGGGCGATTATTCGGGAAGCGACCGCATCGGGTCACGGCATCGGGAAATCCACCCTTGTCGCCTGGCTTATCCTCTGGGCTGTTTCGACTCTCGAAGATACCCGGGGAGTGGTTACGGCCAATACCGAAAAGCAGTTGAGGACCAAAACCTGGCCGGAACTGGCCAAGTGGTTCAGGCTCTGCCGGTTTACGGGAGGAGTTTCAGGCGCAAGGGATGGCTTATTCGAAGTGACGGCGGGGGCCGTCTATTCCCGTGACCCCAAGCATCAGAAGACCTGGCGTATCGATCAGGTGCCGTGGAACGAAAGAAATCCGGAAGCGTTCGCAGGTCTTCACAACAAAGGAAAGCGCATTTTGCTCGTCTTCGATGAGGCGAGTGCCATCCCGGACGTGATCTGGGAGGTGAGCGAGGGAGCTCTTACCGATGAAGGGACGGAAATTATCTGGTGTGTATTTGGAAACCCGACACGAAACAGCGGTCGGTTCAAAGACTGTTTTACCGGTCCGCACGCCGGCAGGTGGAACTCGCGCCAGATCGATTCGAGGACATGCGCTCTTACCAATAAAGAGCAGATCAAGCAGTGGAGGGATGATTACGGAGAGGATTCCGATTTTTTCAAGGTCCGCGTACGAGGCGTATTCCCCGCCATGTCGGCCAGGCAGTTCATCTCCGTTGCCGATGTCGATGCGGCCTTTGGGCGGCATCTGAGAATCGATCAATATGACTTCGCTCCGAAGATTCTATCGATCGATCCTGCGTGGGAGGGGGACGACGAACTGGTGATAGGGATGCGGCAGGGGCTCGCGTTTTCGATCTTGAGGACCATCCCCAAAAACGATAACGATATAGAAATAGCAAATATAATCGCAAGGTTGGAAGATGAAGGGAATGTCGATGCCGTCTTTATCGATGCCGGCTACGGGACAGGAATCGTTTCCGCCGGACGCACCCTGGGAAGAAACTGGCAGCTCGTGTGGTTTTCCGGGGCCCCCCTGGACCCGGGTTGTGCGAACAAGCGGGCCGAGATGTCGAAGCTCATGCGCGACTGGCTGAAAGCCGGGGGGGCGATACCGAAGGATACGACGCTCTATAACGATCTGATCGGCCCCGAGACGGTGGCCCGGGTCGACGGCAAGATCCAGATCGAACCGAAGGACGCCATGAAAAAGCGAGGCCTGCGATCGCCAAACAGGGCCGATTGCCTGGCGATCAGCTTTGCCTTCCCCGTGAGCGGGCGACGCTCCCATCCCTCTCGGCCCGCGTTCGCCCTCACCGAATATGATCCGCTGGAACGGGACTAAAGGGCTCCGGCAGAGCAGGGGCGTCCATCGCGTCAGTGTTTGATGCAGATTTTGCCAAAATGGGCGCCGCTTGCCATAAAGTCCAGAGCGGAACGCAGCCGGGCGAACTCGAAAACCCGGCTGACGGCGGGATGTATAGTATGCCGGCTCATGGCCCGTGCCATGGCCAGGAAATCACAACGGCTTCCCACGGTGATCCCCTGGAGGCGTACGTGCCCGGTAACTACCGGCCCGAGCGGGATGTTGAGCGCCGCGCCCGAAAGAACGCCGATCAGGCTGATCGTGCCGCCGGGTCGAACGGCACGAAGAGATTGCGCCATCGTATCCTGGCCGCCTACTTCCACCACGTGGTCGACGCCTTCCCCGTCGCTTAATTCCCGCACGTATTTTCCCCATTCGGGGACCTTGCGATAATTTACGAGTTCATCCGCACCCATGGCCTTCGCCCGCGCAAGCTTCTCATCGCTTGACGAGGTGATGGTCACGTGTGCGCCCAGAACCTTTGCGAACTGGAGCGCGAAAAGAGAAACACCCCCGGTGCCCAGGATGAGAACCCGCTCGCCAGGCTGCATGCGCCCTTCGGTCACCAGGGCGCGCCAGGCGGTTACACCGGCAGTGGGAAGGCAGGCCGCCTCGATATCGTTCAGATGGGAGGGGGCCGGGGCAACGCCTTCCTCGGGAAGAACCATAAAATCGGCCATCGTTCCGTCAATTTCACATCCCAGGGTACGGGAGAGTCTCTTTCGGTCGGGAGGCCCGCAAGGCCAACTTTGAAACATGAGCGGGCACACGCGGTCGCCCACCTGGAGACTCGTTACGTCTTCTCCAAGCGAATCCACAACGCCGCAGCCGTCGCTCAGCATGACCAGCGGAAGCGTTTGCTGCCTTGTCCCGTAGCCCCGGGCCGGAATGATCAGGTCCCGGTAGTTGAGGGAGGAACCGCTCATTCTGAGGCGCACCTGTCCAGGACCGGGCTTCGGGTCCGGCCTTGTGGTCATTCGCATGTTTTCCGGGGACCAGTCCCCCTCGATTTGAAACACTCTCATACCTGCTCCTTCCAATTATCAAGGCCCGGGAACGCATGGTTCGCGTGCGGGTTGCGCCGCGGATGTAAAAGACGGCTTGCCGGCAATCCCGTCTATTTTTATTGGAAAGCCTTTGAATTGCAAGTGCCCGGATCAGGGCGGAGGAATTATGAAATTTGCATTTGCCCTTTTTTTCCGTTTCCGGTTTCCACTTCCGGTTTCCACTTTTGGGTACCGTTTCTGATTGCCGTTTGGCGGTGCCGTATTTGGCTGTGGTAAGCAGGAGCCCATAGATGACGGAAAAGGGGGGCTCACCGGCTGCACTTCCGGTCGGGCCGAACGGATTGCACTCTTTGGCCGATACGGCGGCGGGCGAAAACCTTTCGAGTTGATTGCGCGCCGTGAGCGTAGGGGCGGGGGGACGGACATTCCAGGATGGGGTATTCAACGCAAAGCATATTCGCGGCAGGCGGCGGTCCCAGGATTCGACAGTTGCGGGAGTATGTGGACAGAAGACTCGTCTCGCTTCGGGCGGACCGCTGGAGCTGGTGGCAGCACTGGAGGCAACTATCCGATTTCATAATGCCCCGGCGCGGCCGCTACCTCATCTCCCCCAATCAGGCGAATCGGGGCGACCCGGCGGGTTCCAAAATTATCAACGAGACCCCGCTTCTTGCGCACAGAACGCTTGCCGCAGGGCTCATGGCCGGGCTCACATCTCCTGCACGGCCGTGGTTTCGGCTCTCCATCCGCGATTTCGATTCGAGCGACAACTCGGCGGTAAAGCTCTGGCTCGATGAGGTCACACGACGCATCCGGGTGGTTTTGTCGCAGAGCAACGCCTACAACGCCCTCCATGTGATTTATGAGGAACTGGGGTGTTTCGGGACCGGGTGCATGATGATCGAGGATGACTTTGACGATATCATCCGGTGCCACACGCTCACAGCAGGCGAATATTACCTCGCAAGTTCGTATCGGGGAGAAATCGATACGCTCTACCGGGAGTACGTGCTCACGACGGGACAGGTGGTCGAAAGATTCGGGCTCGAAAACTGCAGCCCCCAGGTGAAGTCTTTATGGATCTCCGGGCAGCTCGATAAAGAGATTCGGGTCGCCCAGGCCATAGAGCCCAATGACGATCGATCGCCTCAAGTGCCGGGACTTAAAGGCAGAAGGTTCCGATCGCTCATCTGGGAATGGGGCCAGAATACCGACCTGGCGCTCGACCTTCGGGGATATTTCGAGCTGCCCTTTGTCGCACCCAGGTGGAGCGTGATTATGAACGACTCCTACGGGCGAAGTCCCGGTATGGATGCCCTGGCTTCGAGCAAAATGCTCCAGCAGCTCGAAAAGCGCTCGGCGCAGGCGATCGACAAGGTCTTGAACCCCCCGATGGTGGCCGATGTGTCGATGAAAAACGAACCCGCTTCGCTTTTGCCAGGCGGCGTCACCTATGTTGCCAACATGGCCCAAAGCGGCTTTAAACCCGCCTACCAGGTCCCTCCCGACATTCGCGGAGCGCAGGAAAAGATTCAGGAGTGCGAGCAGCGGATAAACCGCGCGTTTTTCGCCGACCTTTTCCTCATGATCTCACAACTCGACACCGTCAGAACGGCAACCGAAATAGTCGAGCGGAAGCAGGAAAAGATGCTGATGCTCGGTCCTTTTCTCGAACGCAGCCAGTTCGAGCTTATAAACCCGATGATCGGGCGCGTGTTTGCGATGATGTCCCGGGCAAGGCTCATTCCGCGGGCGCCGCGAGAACTTGCGGGATCGCACTTCGATATCGAATGCATCTCGACCCTTGCCGATGCGCAGAAAAGTACAGCTACGACAGGCATCGAGCGGCTTGTGGCTTTTGTCGGAAACCTTGCCGCGGCAAAACAGGACGTGCTCGACAATATCAATTTCGATGAGACGGTTCGAGAATATGCGGATTTGCTTGGGGTTACACAGAAATTGATCATGGCCCAGCAGCAGCGGGATGCCTTAAGAGCGCAGCGCTTAAAGCAGATACAGCAGGCTCAGGCCGCGCAGATGGCAATGGCTGCGGCCCAGGGCGGGAAAGTGCTTAGCGAGACCGATATCGGCGGCGGGCAGAACGCCCTGCAGATGATGCTGGGGCAATAAGGGTGGTGAGGGTATTACCCCGGCAAGAAAGAGAGGAGCAGCCATGCCTCAAGTACCCTATGATCCGGTTCAGCAGGTCATGCCCACCGGCAGGCTTGCCGGACAGCAAATTCAGGCCGGTCCGGCGGATTTCGGCGCTCAGGTCGGGCAGACTCTTTCGCAGGGCTCGAACGAACTGATGCGGCAGGCGGACCTGCGGCAAGAGTTAAACAATGAAACCGCAGTAAACGATACGATAAACAACAACTTTTTCCCCGCTTTTCAGGATGCCTACCAGAAATATTACGCCCTGCAAGGGAAAGACGCTGTCGACCAACTTCCGGTATACCAGCAGCATATGCAGGATCTGAGGCAGCAATACCGTGAAGGCCTGGGAAATCAGATGCAGCAGCGATTGTTCGACCAGCAGGTGGACAGGCGCATCCAGTTTGAGATAGCCGGAATGAGCCGGTATAGAGATCAGCAAGATAAAATCTATCAGGCGCAGACTTTCCAGGGTACGATCAACCGGCTGATAAGCGGAGCGGCTGACAAGTGGAACGATCCGCAGGCGATCCAAAACGCGGTTCGGAGCATAGGAGACGCCACATTCAATTTCTCTCGGCAGACGGGAGCAAGCCCCGAGTACTCCGATAATCAATTATCGGGATATCTCAACAAGCTCTTTGGAAGCGTCATCGAACGCAGGTTGGCGGCAGGTGATGTGACCGGGGCGCAAAGGCTTTATGACGAAGGCACAGATCGCGATCTCATAACGGGTGAGGGCGCCGCCAGGCTGCAGGAAAGGCTGAAGCCTTATCAGCAATCACAGGAGGCGGCCAGGGCTTTCAGTGTAGTGACCGGAGGGCCGATTGCCACGAAGATTGCTCAGACGGCGCAGAGCGCCGGGGGCGATCCCGGCGTAGCGCTTGGCATTTGGAGCGCGGAGGGAGGGGTGACGAACCCTGAACTCAGAAATCCGAAGTCAAGCGCTACCGGAATTTTTCAATTCCTCGATTCGACGTGGGCCAATGCGGGCGGAGTTCCGGAAAACCGAATGGACGCAGACGAGCAGATATCCAGGGGCATTCAGTCCATTCGACAGAATACGGATCAACTGCGAAAGGACCTGGGGCGCTCGCCTCTTCCCCGGGAAATCTACCTCGCCCATCAGCAGGGAGTAGAGGGGGCGGTAAACCTGCTTCGCGCCGATCCAAACGCGAAGGCGGCCGACATCGTCGGCGAAAAAGCGGTAACGCAGAATGGTGGAACCGCGGACAGTACGGCGGGGCAATTTCTGGCGACGGTCGCCGACATGTACCGGAGACATGCCGGAATGTACAACGCCGATGGGACCCCGAGCGCGCAGAACTATCAGCGGAACTATGCTGCGGGACTTCAGGCGGTGAGCGATCTTGCGGAAAAGGAACATCCGGAAGACCCAGCTGCGGTCGAGCGATACAGGAATTTTTATACCCAGCAGGCCGGACAGACGTTGGAGGCCGCCCGGATGGTCGACCGGGCCAACAGGGAAACCCTGCGGCAGGGTCTGATCGGCCCGAATGGCTTCAAGTCATGGTCCGAATTCCTCTCCGATCCCAAACGTGCGCAGGCTTACACCGATACTGTCCGACAAGACCCGGACCTGTCGGGCCGGGTGGACAGCGTACTCTCGGCGAATGCATCAGGGAAGTGGGACCCGCCGGCGAGCGCGAAAAGCGGCGCCCTGTACGATGAACTCAAAGGCATGCAGATAACCGGCCGGGACAGTTTCGCAAACCTCGACCTCATGCGGTATTACGGCAGCGTACCGGCCGCTCAGTTCCAGGAGTTGCAAAAAGCTCAGGCGCTCGTCCGAAAACAGGACCCGGCCACAGCCCAAAACCAGGCCCGCCTCACTCAGGCCCTGGTTCTTACAGATCCGGTCTTTGTGAAAGCGGGCATCGACCCCGGTCCGACTTCGGCAAATTACAACATTGCCGTCGGCAGGCTCGACTCCGCCTTGAGTCAATGGTCGGCCAACAACGATAACAAGCTGCCCGACGATGGCCAAATCGTTCAAATAGCACGACAGATGCTTTTTCCCGAAGGCGAGCCCGAAAAACCCGGGGGCTCAGGGGGGCGGTTTCTGTCCGCCCTCTCACCGGATGAGGCCTGGGCAGAAGGTCAGGCTCCCGGAAATACAAATACCAACTCAAATATCGATCAAGATGCGAATGTGGTAAGATCGAGAGGAAATTTAGCCGGAAATGATGCAGCCCAAGAGCAAAACGAAGGGTCTGCCCAACCGCCAAATTCGAGGGAGCACGGAGTTGATGGGATTACCAACCTATGGGGCATCCCGCGACGGATGGAAGACGATTATCATGCCATTCGAGAAGCGCTGATGGGTCCATGGTCTCTACCAAGCGACTGGAGACAGGATGGCCGGAACGACCCGCCGCCGACGGATGCTGTGATCCACCATGCTCTGGACGGTGCGGAGTTCAGTGCCCCTCCCGACGCAGATTTCAACAAGGTGTACGAGGCCGGTAAGGCTAACGGAATGGACCCTGTACAAGTCTGGCACAATGTCGGGCATTTTGGAACATTCGATTTTCAAAGGGACAAAGCTAATAAGCACTACATAAGAGGTTATGCAGATGCATCCAATTTCGCCGCAGGCGTATACATGAACGCGGCAGGGTACTCGCTTGATGATACCATTCCTATTGCGGAGGCGTACGCGAGAATAGCACGTTCCACCGGTCCAATGGAAAAAAAGCTCGAGTGGTGGATCAGGGGGTGGAATGCCGCCAATTCCGGTATGTATTCCAATGAGCATCGATGAGGAGCCATGAGAAAGGCATGAAGAAATGGAGACGGTACTTGCGGGTGGTCTGGCGCTTTGCCCGCATTATGCTGGCTGTAATAATGACGCTTTTTCTGTGCGTGGTGTTGATGGGGCAAATCGCCATGGACGGCACCGCTTTTGAGGCGCACATGAGCCGCACGGTAACTCCCGAACGCGGAAATATTCGCGCGATATACATAAGCGAATCACGGATTCTGGAAGGGCTTGGAGGGGGAGATGACTACCGCGATATGATCGTGCTTCGCAGGAGAGACGGGCGCGGGCCAGTCACCAGGATCTTTGTATACGAGCCGACATATGAGAATAAATACTATGAGCCAAGGATAAGATGGATTAATTCAGATCATCTGGAAATTTATCTTGATAAGGTTGACCATATTTACAGTAGAAAGATGAAAGCGCTGGGAATCACTATCACCTATTGTATTGGGCACATTACCAATCCGTAAAATTGTAGCTGATCCAATTGTCATGGACGCTGGTCTGTCTGGTCAGCTGAATCTTGAGTTTTCTCGTCTTGGAAATATATTGTATGAAAAAATGGTGTAAGTATTTTCTAAATATTTGGACACCGGTGGTCATAATGGTGGCCTTAAATCTCTATGTTTGGGCCGGGAACTACGTAAACCTCAACCTATGCTGGTATCACGACGCTGCGGTGCTGAGCCATAAACAGGGAAAATTCGACGTGGTGCTGCGGCAGTCATTTTGTGACCGCGGTTGCACCGAGAAAATAGTGTTTCGCAGATCGCTGTCCGATTCAGGGATATTTGTTTATGAACCGCTAGAGCGCAGTTCAAAGCCCGTCGTGAGATGGTTGGGGCAAGATCGCCTGGAGATAGTCATGAATGAGGTCAGCCACATTTACACCCAACGGAAGGAAGTGCATGGGATAAAGATCACATACAGGATCGGGAAGGTGGATGACCCATCTCCCTGAGAATTGCCGCCCGGACTGCTGGAGACCTTTACGATGAGACGATGGACCTGCTTCTCTTTGTGGGCACGGCGGTTGGTCGGCATGGCGCCCGTGACGGTGGGGATACTGCTGGCGGTGCTCTAATTCGTCGTATGGTGGATCGCAAACAGCAATTGCGGCTACAGCAGGCATACTGACTCCTTGTATGGCATCCCGGATATATCCTTGCACATCCCGGTTGTTTCCTGATTGAGCCAGGACGAGTTGCAGATAGAAGCGGATAGGGTCGGTGAAATTCGAATGCAGCTTAAGGAAGCCCACGGCGTCAAAATCATATATCGTATCGGACATGTAGATTATCCGTGATGCAATGATTAGTGATCGGTGACCTGTTACCCTGACGGAGCGAACGATGAGTGAAGAACAATCCGGCGAAATGCGGGGCTATAATGCGGGCGATCCCGAGCAGGTTAGGGGGCGCAAAGAAAAGCTGAAAACCCGTGACCTGCAAAAGAAGGCGGCGCTATCCCGGTTACTGTCGGAACCCGCCGGCCGTATCTGGATGTGGGACCTCCTGGGTTTATGCGGCGTCTATCATTCGTCGTTTTCAAGCGACGCGCTCGTTATGGCCTTCCACGAAGGCAGGCGGGATATAGGAAATCGCCTGATAGCGGAGATAAACCGGCTCGAAGGAGGGGCGGAACTCTACACGCGGATGGCCTGCGAAGGCGCCGGGCGGCGGACGCCAACCCCCGGCGCTTGAGCTGGGCACACCCTGGAGCATGGGACGCAAATTTGCGTTATCATACTTCACAAACCCGGGTGATAAACCGTCAAAAGGCTTGTCACCTGAAAATTCAAGCTATCCATTGCCGAAGCCTAATTCGAAGCATCTTCAGTTTTGAGATGGTCTTTCCGTTTATTCTACTGAGATTTCCTATTGAGAATGCGGAGTTTACCCCATGGTTTCCAGT
>JBMFWU010000025.1:0-39931 GCA_049964955.1 Syntrophobacteraceae bacterium | reverse complement strand
AAATGGGCCTGCCCCGGGCCTGGGTCCTCTATCTCTTCATCTTTTTCATCTATCTCACCTTTGCCAACATGTGGAACCTGCTTGCCGGCTATTGCGGTTTGATTTCCCTGTGCCAGCCCGCCTTTATCGGGTTGGGCGGATACACGCTGGTAATCTTTACCTGGAACCATCTGCCCGTTTTTGCCGGAATCCTCGGGGGAGCCATCGTCTCGGCGCTTTTCGTTTTGCTGCTGTCCAAAGCCGTCTTCCGCCTGCGAGGCGTCTACTTTGCCATCGGCACCCTCGTAGTTCCCGCGGCTCTACGGGACACGTTTCTCCTCTGGCGGCCGGTTGGAGGCGCGATGAACGGCCGGGGAGCCGGGTACATGCTACAGGGGATACAAAACTTTTCTATGACATCTCTATACTGGCTGGCGGTGATCGTGGGAATGGCCTCGATCTTCCTCGTGCGGGCCCTGCTCTCCTCCAAAACAGGTATGGGACTTGCCGCCACACGGGATAACGAGGAGGCCGCCTCCAGTGTGGGAATCGATATTTTCCGATTGAAACTGGTCGCCTTCATGATCAGCGCATCGGTCACCGCGATCGCCGGCGCCGTTTT
The DNA here is from genome assembly GCA_049964955.1 of Syntrophobacteraceae bacterium. GTDB lineage: Bacteria > Desulfobacterota > Syntrophobacteria > Syntrophobacterales > Syntrophobacteraceae > SbD1. The sequence continues at coordinate 39,330 of JBMFWU010000025.1, read as the reverse complement.
TTTCATCTACCAGGCCTACATTTCGCCAAGCTCCGGCTTTTCCATGAGTTGGTCCATGACGATGATACTCTCCGTTGTCATCGGAGGCATCGGCACCGAGATCGGGCCGATTGTCGGAACGATTATTGCCGTATTCCTGCAGTTTTCTCCGGCCCGGTTTGCCGGGGTCAGCATGATCATTCAGGGCTGCCTTTTGATCGTCATCATGGTGGCCGCCCCCGATGGAATCACAGGCCTCTTCTTCCATCCAAAATCTTTCGGATAGCCGATACGAGATGATCTTTTGAAATGGGCTTCATCAGGAGTGTGCTGATTCCCGGCTGCTCATTTTCAACCGCCTGGCTGTATCCGGTGCAGAGGATAATCGGAATATCGGGCCTCAGGCGGCGAATTTGCCCGGCAAGCTCGGTACCGGTCATTTTTGGCATGGTTTGATCTGTAATGACCAGATCAAAATTGGAGGGATCGACCAGAAAGACCTCCATCGCCTCGATGCTCGATGTTTTTGTAACGACCCGGTATCCCAGTATTTCCAGGATCTCCTTATAGGACCTGCACAGGTCTTCTTCGTCATCCACCAGAAGGATTCTCTCCGTACCGGCGCCGATTGCTCCCGGCAGTCCCACGTCCCGGGGGGCACCCTTTGTGATGGAAAATCTCGGGAAGAAGACCTCAAAAGTGCTGCCCTCCCCGACCCGGCTCACCACGGTTATGAAACCGCCATGGCTGTGTACGATGCCGTGCACCACGGAAAGACCCAGTCCGGTTCCTTCATCTTTTGACTTGGTGGTAAAGTAAGGGTCGAAAATCCGATCGAGGACCCCTTCATCCATCCCGTATCCCGTGTCGCTTACGCTCAGTTTCAAACAGGGGCCGGGACGCATGCCCGGATTTCGACCCGCCGTCTCCTCGTCGACCTCGACATCGAGCAGACTCACCTCCAGCACGCCGCCCGTTTCCTTCATGGCGTGAAACGCGTTGGTGCACAGGTTGAGAAGTACCTGATGTATCTGCGTCGAGTTCCCCAGGACCAGGCTGTTTGAAGCAACCCACTGCCGTATTTCGATTGTGGAGGGAAGGGTCGAGCGCAGCATCTTGAGAGCTTCTTTTACGATCAGCCCAACCTGGACCGGCTGGTTTTCCTGCCCGCCCATCCGACTGAAGGTGAGAATCTGTCTCACAAGGCCCTTTGCGCGATCGGCGGCTTTGAGGATCTCTTCCAGGTTGCGGAACGCTTTGGAGTCATCGGGGACTTTCAGTTGGGCCAATTCGGCATAGCCGACTATGATGCCCAGAATATTGTTAAAATCATGAGCGATACCCCCGGCCAGCGTCCCGATGGCTTCTATCTTCTGTGATTGCCGTATCCGAGCCTCAAGCTTTTTTTGCTCGCTGATATCGGTAATCATCCCGAAGGCGCCTATCTTTTGGCCCGCACCGTCGAAAAACGTCGTTCCGCTGTTCCGGCAGAAGATATGCGAGCCGTCCGGACGCAAGAAAGCGATTTCGTAGACACCCGGCAGCCCCTTTTCCCTCAAATCGAGCTGCCTGTTCAGAATGAGCCCGTTCTCCTCATCGACAAAGCAGGAGAACTTCCTGCCGAGGATCTTCTCGCGCTCTCTGCCCAGGATTTCACACAGTCTCGGGTTAACGTCGCGAATGACGGCGTCGTTATCGACCAGCCAGAACCCTTCGTTTGTCGTCTGCAAAATGGTCTTGAATTTCAACTCACTGTCGCGAAGCGTGCCCTCCATGCGCTTGCGCTCGGTAATATCCAGCCAGACCCCCAACAGGTACTTACGGTCCCCGATGGTAATCGCCCGACTGCTGACCAAAAAGTCGCGAAAGCTCCCGTCCTTGCAGCGATATCGATTTTCCCACCGCATATGTCCCTTCTGTTGAATATCGTTTACACGCTGGAGGGCCTCTTCGCGAGTCAGGATTCCCTGGATATCCTGAAGCGTTAGCTCTGCAAACTCTTCCCTCGAATACCCCAAGCCGTGGCAAGTCGCATCGTTGAATTCGACAAAACGCAGTGTTTCGGCATCGGAGAGCACTATGCTTTCCGCCGCCTGATTAATGATGGCCGTATTGATCGTCTCGGTCTTCAGCCGGGCCTCATCGGTCTGTTTTCGGCTTACTATTTCCCACACCACATCGGCGAGGTAGGAAGCCGTTTCGGAATCCGTTGCAGTATAGTTGCCGGGCTTGTTGCCAACACCCATGATTGCTACCAGCTCACCATCCCTTATCACGGGCACGGCCAGGTCACGCACCACCCGGACATGGCCCTCGGGGATGCCCCTCTTTTGCTCCAGCGAATCATAATCGTTATGAATCACCGGTTTTTTCTCCCGCACACAGTCCACCCAGACACCCGCCCGATCGATGCTGTAGTGCATGCCCTTTTCCGGGATTTGACAGAACTCGTCCAACGTGCGTGTGGAAAACTGCTGCAGGGAAAGGGTCTTTTGATCGCTTTCCACAAAATGGTAATACCCGATGGGACTATTCATACATGCGCAGACCTGATCGACGGCTTCTGCCAGAAACTCGTCCAATGAGTGGACTGCCGCGTATTCGATCAGGTCCAGCCGTATCGAGGTCAACCTCTGCGCCCGCCGCTCGCTCGATTGATCGCGAAAAACCAGCACCACCCCCAGAAGGGTCCCGTCCTCGGAACGGATGGGTGCGCCGCTGTCGGCGATCGGACGCTCGGCGCCGTCCCTGGAGATGAGGAGGGTGTGATTGGCCAGGCCCACGACATTTCCCTCTTCGAGCACACGGGCCACCGGGCTCGCAACCGTTTCCCGCGTCTTTTCGTTGACTATTCGAAAAACCTCCTCCACCGGCAAACCTTTGGCCTCATCGTTACTCCAACCGGTGAGCTCTTCGGCCACGGCATTGAGCAACTCGATCCTGCCCAGTTCATCGGTTGCAATTACGGCGTCCCCGATGGACTGCAAGGTCACGCTGTGCCGCTCCGTAATTTGCCGCAATGCCTTTTCGGACCGGTAGAGGGAGCGGTAATTGTTCTTTTTTTCCAGGACAAAGAGGACTCCGCCCAGCAGGAAAGAGATCGTCAAAAGGCATGCCAGAAGCAAAAGGATGTGGAGGGAGCGGACCTGCCATTCGGCCAGGGCCTCCGGTGCGTCAATCTTGGCCAGGAGATACCAGGGGGAACCCGAAACGTGCAGAGCCGCCGAGAGGACCTTCTCTCCCCGGTAGTCTATGCCTGAAAAGACGCCCGTGCGACCCTTTATCGCCATCACCTCGGGCGCATGAGCACGACTGAGGGGGGTGCGCAATGTCAACGGAGCGGCGGAGCGATAGCGCAGGTCGCTCAAGAAAAGCACCCCCTCGCCTTCTCGCTCGACCAGGACGGACTCGGCGGTCTTTGTTCGTACGGGCCAGGAACGGACAACCGGAAAAAGCAGGCGCGATGCGTCGTAGACCAAAACGATCGCTCCAACCGGTTTTGCGTACGCTCCGACCCCGTCGAAAAGGGGAGCAACGGTAGATATACAGATCGCATGGTTTTGCGAATTTACATACAGGTCACTCAGTTCGCACCTGCCTTCGCGCAGGGCGCTCCTGACCGTTTGGGCCTCTTTGCCGTAGAGTTCATTTCGACCCCTCAGGCTGAAACGCATCCGCCCGTCGGGAGCCACCAGCAGGATTTGGTCACACTCAAATGCCCGGGCAACGAAGTTCATTTGAGCGCGGAACCGCTGCATCTCATCCCGGCTGTCCGAGTTAGACAAAAAGCCGACTAGCGCCGGCTCCCCCTGCAACATCGAAGCGTTTTTCAGCAGCTTTTCCCGCCAGGCTGCGATTTCCTCTGCCTTAAGCCGGCCGACCCTGGACAGTCCGGTTTCAACCGTGCGCAGCACGGCCTGCTCCTGCACGCGGTAAAACCATGCGCCTCCGGCCAGCAGCCCGACAATCGTTATCAGCAAAAAGATAAGCGCCCATTGCGTGGATTTATTCATGTTGGTCATAACTTCATGTAAACCATTTAAACCATTGGCTCTCATTCGCCTTCACAGTATTCGGCGGTTTTGGAAAGGGGCACAGAGGGTGCGAGCCGGCAATGATACCAAAATCGATAAATATGGATACGAGGAAAAACTACGGAGAAAATGGGAGGGTAACGGCTACCACTTCCCGGTGTCGGAAAGATAGGAGCTGAGATTGATTTTCTTTCCGGTCAATCCCAGTTTATGGCGTATGTTCTTCCTGTGGAAGAGTACCGCGCTTTTGGAAGTACCCAGAGCACGGGCGATCTCGTTGGAGGATCGACCCTGGCGGATACACCCGGCAACCCGAAGTTCTGCGGGAGAAAGAAAAGAGGCAACCATGGTTTTCCCGGGAAAAGGAGTGACGATTTCTTTGAGCCGCGCTTCCAGCATGTCCAGGAGCAGCCTCTGGGGCTCGGTGGGCCTGCTTTTCCTCAACTTCTCCATACATGGCATGACGATTTGGTGAATGTTTTCGGCGAGGGTGCGCTCCAACATTGCCCGATCTTCGCCTCTAGACGAAGGAGTCCTTCTGCATTCTTTTGCCCGGTGACATCCCGATTTGTTTCCACCAGCCACTCCCCTCGATCCGAATCCGCAAACGGTTGTCCTTCTATCGTTTCCCTCGGAAGGAACGATTATACCAAATCGGGCTTTGTTGCTGTACGAAATAGAGGGCCGAAATTTGTGAAAGGCGCTGCGCTCCGACGCCGCTACGCGGCTCATGTGACCCCGATGGGCGGGACACGTTCCGTTCACGACCATTATTCGTTTGACGCTGAAAGTGCATCCCTCTATAAGATAACGAACGATGCTGCTGCTACATTCCCAATATCCCGGTAGATATCGGCTCCGGAACGCGGGAGTTCGACTAAAGCGCGCTCTGTGTTATCTTTTCCTGCCTCCTGTCTCCCATTTAGCGTGACGTGAAGAAACATTTTCCCGGCCCCTTCCGGGCCCCGATTTCGAAGACAAGTATGTAAGGAGTTCTCTATGAGCGATGCGACTGCAAGACGGCCCCTGTGGACTGCCCCCGCGGAGTGGAAAAGTGCTGCCAACATTACCCGGTTTATGGAATCGGTCAACAGGGATTTCGGCCTGGAGCTAAAGACCTACTCCGATCTGTACCGGTGGTCGGTCGAAAACATCCCCGATTTTTGGGCCTCTGTATGGGACTTTGTAGGAATCCGAGCCTCCCGCAGGTTCGATAGGGTTGTCGAAGACCTGTCCGTATTTCCGGGAACGGAGTGGTTCCCCGGCGCAAGGCTCAATTTTGCGGAAAATCTTCTCCGATTTCGCGACGAAAAGAAGGCTTTCGTCTTCCGGGGCGAAGACAGGGTGGCCCGGGAGATGACTTATTCGGAGCTCTATGATTCGGTTTCCAGGCTGGCCACGGCCTTGCGCGCCATGGGAGTCAAGCCAGGCGACCGCGTCGGCGCCTATATGCCCAACCTGATCGAAACGGCGGTGGCGATGCTCGCCGCAACGAGCATCGGCGCGGTCTGGGCGGCCTGCGGGACCGAACTGGGGGCAGGAGCCGTGCCCGACCGACTCGGCCAGATCGGCCCCAAGGTGCTCTTCACGGTCGACGGGCAGCTCTACAAGGGCAAGACGATCAATATCCTCCAGAATGTGGAAAAGATCGCACGTGAGATCCCTTCTCTCGAAAAGATCGTGGTCGTTCCGTACGTGGAGGATCGTCCGGATATCAGTAAAATCGACAAGGCCGTTTTGATGTCCGACTTTATGGCGGAGGAAGCCGGGGAGATCCGGTTCGAACAGCTTCCCTTCAATCACCCGGTCTATATCATGTTTTCTTCCGGCACCACGGGCAAGCCCAAGTGCATGGTCCAGGGCGCGGGAGTTCTCATCAACCAGCTCAAGGAGCTTGTCATTCACACCGACCTCAAGCGGGAGGATACCATCTTCTACATCGCCTCGCCCAGCTGGATGATGTGGAATTGGCTCCTGGGATCGCTCGCCGCCGGAGCGACGATCGTGCTCTACGACGGCAACCCCAACTACCCGGACTGGAGCGCCATGTGGCGCCTGGCCCAGGATCAGAAGATCACCATTTTCGGCTGCAGCGCAAGCTACCTCTATTATCTGCGGGGTCTTGGCGCAAGCCCCGGCAGGGACTTCGATCTGTCCTCGCTTCGGGCCATGTCCCAGACCGGCTCGCCCCTTTCCGCCGATGGGTTCGAGTACGTATACAAGGAAATAAAGCAAAACCTGCATTTCAATTCCATCGCCGGCGGTACGGACATAAACGGTTGCTTCGCTATCGGCAGCATGCTGCAGCCGGTCTATGCGGGCGAGTTGCAGGGACCGGGCCTGGGGATGAAAATAAAGGCCTACGACGATTCGGGAACGCACATCAAGGACCGGGAAGGAGAGCTGGTCTGCGAAGCCCCCTCCCCGTCCATGCCCCTCTATTTCTGGAATGACAACGATTTCACCAGGTACAAAAGCGCCTATTTCGACGTCTATCCCAAGGTCTGGCGGCATGGCGACTGGGTGGTTTTTCACGGCGATTCCGGGGGAATAACCTTTCTCGGCCGCTCCGATTTCACCCTGAAGCCTTCCGGCGTAAGGATCGGCCCCGCCGAAATCTACAATGTGGTCGACAACATCGAGGGAATAGCCGACTGCATGGCGGTGGGCCAGGATTGGGAGGGAGAGCAGAGGATCATCCTGTTTGTAAAACTCGTACAGGGGCACGCGCTCACAGAGGAGCTTCAAAACCGCATCAGGACTTCGCTTCGCAAACAAGCTTCGCCGCGCCACGTTCCAGCGCTCATCTTCGAGGTCTCCGACATCCCCTATACCTTCAACATGAAGAAGGTCGAAAGCTCGGTGGCCAATATTTTCAACGGCAGGCCGGTCACCAACCGGGACGCTTTGACCAACCCGGAATCCCTCGATATTTATGAAAAGATAGCCGCAAAGCTTCGAGCGGTTAAAACCGCCTGAGGCGGTAGGAAAAACTTTAGTGCCTGCCAGCGGGCTGCCACCGGTTTTTTGGAGGCGGCAGCCCAGTCAATGATCAGCTTCCGTCGAAGCAAATACTTGGAGGACGCCAAAGAAAAGCCATGGACCAACTACGGCAGCGCAACACTTGCCCCAAAACATTAGATGAGTCTCCCCTGGCGATATTTTCCCCGTGAGTCAATCTGGTTGATGATCTCTTGCGTCCTCTTTTTAAGCCGCCCTACCCCTCCGGCAGTTCCATGCCGCGACTCATGATCTCTACATATCCGGCGTAGCTGAAAAGCCGGTTCCGCCTCTGCGCGGTGAGCTCCCGCACGATGCCGAGCCGTTCCATGTGGCTTAGAGCCTTGTTGACCGTAGCAGGGGTAATACCGGTTTTTTCAACCAACGAGCTCGAAGTGGCGATAGGCACATAATGTCCTTGTTGTGCTCGTTTCATCCGGCTCGCCTCGAACCTAAAATAAGATCCGCCTTTATTTTATCTTTAGAAGATATCCTAAAATAAAGAGATAGAGCAGGGAAAAGCAAGTGAATTTCACGCCAGGCGTTTAAACGAACTGACCAACCAGACTTTCCTCGTTGCCCATTCTTGACATGCTGATGCAAAGACCTTAGTTTTCGCCGGGAATATTGTATCTCTATGATGCTTTTCGAGGTATTCCCCGCCCATGGTCATTCGGGGGCATGTGAACTCGGTCCAGGGAGGTGTACCTTGTTTGAGAGCATTGCTGATATAGTCGTGGAATTCATTCGCACCCAAGAAGCGGCAGACCGTTTCCTGAAAATGAGCGAACTCGCCCGGAATGCGGACGAAGTTATACAGTACCGTAGAGAGGGTGAAAGACTTCAGGGAAAGGCTGACAGGCTCCTTTCGAGATACCGATCCATGAAAAGCCTATAATAAGTAGCTGACTCCGCTTCCTCCTGTCTCAGGCCTAATATAATCTGTCACGCAGGAGCCATACGGCCGGGAAGGTCGTCTAGTTTCTCGTAAATGTGGACAATTCGGGCCAGTCGGAGGCGAGGCGGGAACGGGGAAAAATCGTCTGAAGTTAAGAGGCTATATGGGATTTTCCCCATTTGGCAGGACGAAAACCCTGGTCCAGTAAAAACGTAACGGTTTTGAAAAGTGTGGACTCGGGTGGGTTGGCATTTTTGGAATTCACAAATTGAACGGGAATCGAGTGAGGATCATGAAGGAAAAAGGTGGAGATAATCTGCAGGGGAAGACAGCGCTCGTCACCGGGGCGAGCCGCGGAATCGGGCGCGCTATTGCGGCGGCGCTTGCAGGGGCGGGCGTCCATGTTGCCGTCAATTATCTCGCCGATGAAAATGAAGCCCTCAAGACCCTGACCCTTGTTCAGGAGGCCGGAAGCCGGGGATTTCTTATTCGAGCCGACGTTTCGAAGTCTTCTGAAGTGGCGGGCATGGTCCGCACAGTCGAACGCGAACTCGGGAGGGTCCAGATCCTGGTGAATAATGCCGGCATCGCCATTCAAAAAGGGCTCTCGGAGGTCACAGAGGCGGATTGGGACAGAGTGCTTGCAGTCAACCTCAAATCAGCTTTCCTTGTCATTCAGGCGATTTTCCAGGGTATGCGCGAACTGGGCTGGGGCAGGATTATCAATATTTCTTCCACCGCGGCCCAGACCGGCGGCGTCACCGCTCCGCCTTATGTCGCATCCAAAGCCGGACTATGGGGCCTTTCGCACTCCTACGCCACTTTGCTCGTAAAGGACGGCGTCACCGTAAATACCGTTTGCCCGGCGTTGATTGAAACCGACATGCTGCGGGAACTCGATGTGAAACCGGACCGCATTCCCGTGGGCCGCTTCGGGCTGGTTGAAGAAGTCGCCGATGCCGTCCTCATGCTCGCTCGAAACGGCTACATAACGGGGCAGACCATTAATGTGAACGGAGGAATGTACTTTAGTTGACGCGAGTCGCGATTCTGCCGTTGAAATCGTTCCAAACCGGTTTGGCCGGGAAAGAGCCAGATGGCGGCTATGCTGTCACCATCCCTTTTTCCATATCCCCTGGCTACCGTTCAGGCAGTTTGAGCACTGACCTTTTGAGATATGATACTCAGTATCGCGCGTCTTTGGGTTTTCCACCCTTTGGCCAGTCGTTTGCCTTGTTTGCAAAATCGGGACGCGGCTGGTGTGAGAAATAGGCCGCGACGTCCACCGCCTCCCGATCGGTAAGGCCTCCCTGTCCGAGGGGAAAATTTTGCGTTACTCCTATTGGCATGTTCCGTTTTGTGAATGCAGCCGCAGTATAGGTGCGAGCCATGCCTGCCCCGATGTTGAACGAATTGTCTCCCCACAACGGAGGGTAAATATATCGGCCGTGCGCACCGGTAAGCCCTTCGCCTTCTTTGCCGTGGCATGCGGCACACTGTGCCAGATAGACTCTTTTGCCGTTTTTACTATCCGGCCTGAGCGCCATATCAATTTTACCCACCCCGCGGCCCTCGTTTTTCCACGGTGACTTGCCGCTCGGCTTCATCCAGTCCAAATAGGCCACTATCGCCTTCATATCTGCGGAAGAAACCCGCAGCGGTTTCCCGTTCATCGAACGCACAAAACATCCATTGATCCTGTCCTCGATCGTGATGACCCGACCGGCACGTGGGGAATAGCTCGGAAAAGAGGCGGAGACGCCGGTAAAAGGAGACCCGAAAGCTACGGTGCCGGCGCTTAGATGACAGCTTGCACAGTCGAGCGCATTGCCGACATTTCTTGGCAGCATGGCTTTGGTTTCGAGCAGGAGCCGCATTCCACGGACTAACCGCACTCCATTGGGCTGAGACAGCAAATCAGAAAGGTACCGAACTTCCAATTCGTTCGACTGCCCTGCCTCGCCCACGAAATTTTCGCGAAATTCCTTTACCCGGGGCGCCGCGTTCTCCCCCCAACTCTCACGGACAAAGCGAAGAATTTCCGACAACTTTCGGTCGGAGAGCCGGCTGAAGGGTGGCATGACGAATAATTGCAAACCGGCACCTGCCGGCGTTGCAGACGCGTTGGATATTGCCACGGCAGGTCTTTTGGCAAGGGCCGGGAAGATCCCCTGTACTCCCGAGCCGTCCGGACGGTGACAGCCGGCGCAAAATTGCGTATATCCCAATCCGCCCCGTGTAGAAAAAGTGTTTGCCGGAACCGGCGAGCGTGCGCCGTCCAAAACCTTTGGCTCTTTATTCACCAAAGACACTTTCGCCAGAAGAGCGCTCCCCGCCAGCACCGTCGATATACCTCGAGTCCAGTGGAAAAAGATGAATAACAGGGTCAAAACAAGCAGTAGAAAGGCCCTCATGCAATACCAATCGTTTCTACCCCACCTGACGACACTGCCGGGCAGGATACTCGTCGTTAAAAGAAAGCCGCGCTTTCCTTACCATGCCGTGATGGTTCCCTACCCCTAATCCGCAGTTTAAATCGTGACAAACGATTTATTTTGAATACTATGATCGAAAATTTGGATAGCAGGAGGTTGGAGATGGAAATTCAACAACTCAGATCGTTTCGGGCCGTGGCCAGTCTGCTCAGTTTCCACAAGGCAGCCGACAGACTCCATTATGCGCAATCCAGTATCTCGGCCCAGATCCGTTCGCTGGAAGAAGAACTCGGGGTGCACCTGTTCGACCGTTTGGGCAAAAGCATCCGATTGACCGAATCCGGCACCATTCTGCTCCAGTACGCAAACAAGATCTTGGACTTGGTCGACGAGAGTCAGGCATCCGTCAGAAATAACGAACCTGTCGGCTCACTCACGGTCAGGATTCCCGAATCCTTCGGGATCTATCATCTGCCGCCGGTACTCAAAGAGTTCCACTCAAAATATCCGAAGGTCCATCTGAATCTTATCTCCTGTGCCCTGGAAGGGCTTGACAAGGACCTGCGCAAGGGGGTTACGGACCTGGCGTTTTTGCTTGCCGAAACCTTCAGCGCCCCCGATCTCGAGGTCGAACCCCTGGGGTTTGAATCGCTTGTCCTGGTCGCAAGCCCCCAACATTCTCTGAGCGCAAAGCGGACCGTGCATACCCGCGATCTTTCCGGGCAAACCATCCTCTTCTCGAGCCTCAACTGCGGTTACAAGAGTATTTTCGAGCAGGTCCTAAAGAACGAGGAGGTCGATAACTACAATAAAATCGAGTGCGGAAGCCTGGAGGTGATAAAAAATAGCGTGATCGGCGGTCTGGGGGTTTCAGTCCTTCCCGAGGTTGCGGTCGCCGGAGAGGTCGAACGGAAAAGACTGGTGGTCCTTCCCTGGTCGGAGGGCGGGCTCGATGTGGCCATATTGATGATCTGGTATAAAGACAAATGGATATCGCCAACGTTACATGCATTTATGGAAGTAACCAGAAAGATCATGAAACCGTGATGATGCTGATATTGGCCCGCATATACTCCGCCGACGCATAGCCGGCTGCCATTTTTTCGTCCCCCCCCTCTGCTATCGACGGTTACGATCATACTCTTCGGTAATATTCGTTTGATTCGATTGTTAATCTGCGATAATCGTTTTGCACGATTTTTGAGGAGTTGCTGCCAATCGAAATCTGAACAGACCCGTGGGTGGAGGAAAAAGATGTTTGTTACCAACAGAGAGGACATGCAAGAGGAGCTTAACGTGGCTCTGCGCGGCGAGCGAGATCACACGCCGGAGTATCGGGCGCCGCCGGCGTTTTCGTGCGGGGAAACCATTGTCCCTGAGATGCTCGATCTGAACAAGAGCGTGAACGGCATGCTCAAAAGACTGCACCCGTTGATCGGTGAGAACATCAATCTTGTCTGGCTGCCCGGTGCCGAGGCCCCGATGGTTCACATGGATACATCCCAAATCGAGCAGATATTGTCGGCCCTGTGTGTCAATGCTCGCAAAGCCATAACGGGAGTGGGCAGGATCACTATCGAAACGGAAAACGTTCTATTCGACAAGGCTTACTGCGCCGAGAGCCCCGAATACGTTCAGGGCGAGTACGCGTTGCTTGCGGTAAGCGATGACGGCTGCGGGATGGATAGACAAACCCTGGATAGAATTTCCGGACCCTTTTCGCCCACCAGGCAGAAGGACGGAGACGCCGGCAGGGGACTGGCTTCAGTCTATGACATTGTGAGGCAAAACGACGGATTCATCACTGCCTACAGTGCACCGGGCCACGGCGCGACTTTCAATATATATCTCCCGAGGGCTTTGATGTCATGATTCAATAATCCGGTCAACCGGCACCACCCGGGCGAAGAGCGAAGCCAGGGCCGCCATGGAGGCGGCATGCACGCAGTCGGAGGAAATCTGGCGCCCCTCAAAAGTGAGGAGTGGCGCCGCGCAGGCGTCGTGGGCCACCGTACACTTATAGCCCAGGTCGAAGGCCGCCCGTACGGTTGAATTCACACACATCTGGGACATCATTCCGCAGATAACGAGCTCTTTGATGCCACCTTTCTGAAGGAGGTTCTGCAATTGGGTATCCCGGAAGCTGTTTGGAAAATTTTTCTGAATGAGGGTTTCGCTGTCGCGGGGCGTCACACTTTCGTGAAAGTTGACGCCGTCGGTTCCGGGCAAAAAGAAGCTTGCGCCCGGACGATTGGAGATGTGTTGGACATGAATGACGGGCAACCCCCGCCTTCTGAAATCCGCAAGCAGACGGCCGGCCGCTTTGCCGGCTTCCTCAGCCCCGACAAGTTCCATGCGCCCGCCGGGAAAGTAGTCCTTTTGTATGTCGATAAGAAGCAATGCAATGTTCATGTCGAAAAAAGAGCCGGCAAGGAAATCTCCGGCCCTCCTCCTTAAACGGTTCCCCCTTGGCTGTCAGCAACGCTCGGGGGCCTGGACAGGTTAAACAAGTTTCTTGACGTTAACCGCCTGCGGCCCTTTCGGTCCACGTTCCACGTCGAAACTCACTCGATCTCCCTCACTCAAAGAGCGAAATCCTTCAGACGCAATGGCGCTGTAGTGGACGAAAACGTCTCCCTGGTCATTGGTTTCGATGAAACCGTAACCCTTCTTGTCGTTGAACCATTTCACGCGGCCTTCCGACATCTCTCCAAATCCTTTCTGTCTCTAATGCTGTTTTCCATTGCTTGCGGTTTCGCCTCCTTGAGTAAAACTTGTTGCAAAACCAACCCTCACCGGCCGGATCGATATACATCCGGCCAAGCACACCCCTTAGTATAGGTTCCTATAGTAGGAGTTGAAAAATGTCAAGAATTTAGTGACTCAAGCTACTGTTGCGAAACCAAATTACATGTTTGACATTATCGATATCAAGACAATCTCAACACGCGGAGAGCATGCGGGAGGAGTAGAAAATGGGGAAAAAATGGGACATGTTGCCTGGCGAAGCGCCACCGCTCACCCGATCAGGTCTTCCAGAGCCTGGCGCAGAGTGGGGAATCGGAAAGAAAATCCACTTTCCAGCAGCTTTTTGGGAATGACTCTCTGGCCCCTTACCACGACATTAGCAAATTCACCCAGCGCCATGTTCAACAGGAAGGAGGGCATGCCGGGCAGAACAATCGGGCGGTTAAGAGTCTGTGAGAGGACTTTTGCAAATTCGGCATTTCTTACAGGATTGGGGGCAGTGCAGTTGATCGGTCCGGACAGTGCCGGTTCGCCCAACAGAAAGGAAAAGATCTCGAAGAGGTCTTCGATGTGAATCCAGGACATCCACTGCCTGCCGCTGCCCAGCGCGCCTCCGAGCATGAAGCGGAAGGCGGGCACCATCATGGAAAGGGCCCCGCCGTTTTTTCCCAGAACGATTCCGAACCTGCACAGTGCGACCCGCACGCCGGCATCTGTAGCCCTGCGAGCCTCCTCCTCCCACCGCACGCAGACCTCGGACATGAATTCGGAGCCGGCAGGGGCCTCTTCGTCCAGCACCTCGTCGTCCAGGCGGCTTCCGTAGTAGCCGACCGCGGAGGCGTTTATCAGGACTTTGTCCTTCCCCGGGATGCTTAGCGCATCGACAAGGTTGCGGGTAGTGAGGATGCGACTGTCGAGGATGGATTTTCGCGCCGATTCGGTCCAGACCGTGAATATGGAGGTCCCGGCGAGGTTTATGGCACCATCGCAGTCGGCGACCCGCTGCTGCCAGTCGCCACCACTTTGCGGGTTTCCTTCGACAACGTCGGCCCAGGGGAGAATTTTTTTTGCTTTTGTCTCGGAGCGTGAAAGGACCAGGACCTCATGGCCTGCCTCCGAAAGCCTGCGGGTCACGAATTTTCCAACAAAACCAGTTCCACCGGTAACGAGTATCTTCATACCGCACCTGGCCTTTTCGCGTGGGTTGTTTTTCGCGCCGTTACTCCCGGTTTCCTACTTGTTGTCCGACTTCTTGCCTCCGACCGACCCGAAGACAAATTTGGCTATCAGGCTCTCGATATCGAGAGGGGGCTGAGTCTCGCGGATGACTCCTCCGTTTGTAAGATAAGTATCGGAAGCCCCCGGCGTAATGGAGACATATTTATCCCCGATGATGCCCATCGTCTTGATGCTGGCGATCGAATCGTCTTCCAGTTTCACATTTTTATTTATGCTCATGATGACTTCGGCCTGATCGTTTTTGAGCCGAATGTGTTTGACCTCGCCAATGGAGACCCCGGCCATCGATACCTCGGCCCTGTTCTTCAGGCCGGCCACCGTGGGGAATACGGCCTTTAAGACGTACCTCTTATTTCCGAAGCTGAGGTTGCCCAGGGTAAACGAGAGATACCCCAGGCAAAACAGCCCGATAATCAGGAAAAGGCCAACGCCCAACTCCAACCCTTTTCGTTCCGGTCCCATTTTCAAGTTCCTCATTTCTCGCTTTAGAGCATGATCGAGGTGATCACATAGTCGCATACCAGCACGGCGATCGAAGCAAGCACGACGGCGCTGGTAGTGGCGCGGCCGACCTGCTCCGGGCCGAAAGCCCCCTCGTCCACTCCCGCGTAGTATCCTTTGTAGGTGCATATCCAGGCGATCAGAACGGAAAAGCAGCCCGATTTTACGAGCCCCATGAAAAGATCGGCCCAATCCACAGCAGAGGTGAGTCCGGACCAGAAATTTCCCGGACTGACCCTCAGCAGTCCAACCCCTATCGCATACCCTCCGAGGATACCCAGGGCGTCGCAAAAGGCGGTGAGAAGAGGCAGACTGATAATGCAGGCAATCAGCCTCGGGGTGACCAGATAGGAATAGGGGTCTATCGCCATGCATTCCAGGGCATCGATTTGTTCCTCGATGCGCATGATGCCGATTTCCGCGGCCATGGCCGATCCCGCCCTGCCCGTAACCATAAGGGCGGAGAGCACCGGGCCGAGTTCGCGCACCAGCGAAAGCCCAACGGCCGAGCCCAGCCACCCTTCGGCGCCGAATCTTGTGAGCGTGTGATAGCCCTGAAGAGCCAGCACCATCCCGGTAAAGGCGGCGGTAAAGCCTATTACTGCAATGGACCTGGTGCCGATAAACTGGATCTGTTTGACCGTGGGCCAGAATTTGCCCGGCGGCCTCACCAGGCCGCGAATCGCATAGATAAAAAACATGCCCAGGCGGCCCGCCGAATAGACCAGTTCCAACACGCAGGCCCCCAGCAGACGGATCGGGTTTTTCGTTCGAGCGCACCCGCGCGATTCATCCTCACTATAGTCCGGAGCTGAACCGTTCATTTCTTTCGTCATCTCCATTCCCGGCCAAGCAACCGCTCGTAGTAGGCATCCATGTGCATTTTGTAGGAATCGGCCTTGCGGTTCAAAAACTGCTGTACACGCGGATCGGCGCTGTTTCGAATTTCTTCGGGCGCGCCCGCCGCAAGGACTCTTCCGACGTCCATCACAACGATCCGGTCCGCGATTTTGAAGGCGCTTTCGAGTTCGTGGGTAACGACCACGATGGTCATGCCGCGTCTTTTGCGCAACTCGAGCAGCAGCCGGTCGAGCCCTGCGGCCGTAATCGGGTCGAGGCCCGAAGAAGGCTCATCGACAAAGAGCATCTCCGGGTCCATGATGAGCGCCCGCGCGAGCCCCGCCCTCTTTTTCATCCCCCCGCTCATCTGCGAGGGCATGTAGTCGCCAAACTCGTCGAGCCCGACCAGATGAAGTTTCATCATGGTCATGATCCGGATGGTTTCGTAGGCCAGATCGGTATGCACCTGCAGGGGCATGGCGACGTTTTCGGTCAAAGAGAGCGAATTGAAAAGCGCCCCGCTTTGAAACAGCACGCCGATCCGTCGCCGGTACTCCATAAGCATGGATTCCGAAAAGGAACCCAAATCCTTGCCGTCAATGCTCACCTGGCCCCGCTGCGTTCTTTTGAGGCCCGTAAGGTGGCGAAAAAGAGTCGTTTTCCCGCAGCCGCTCACACCCATGATGACGGTCACCCGGCTCACCGGGATGGAAAAAGTAACGTCGAACAATATCTGCCGGCTGTTGTAGAAACTGTTCAAACCGTGTATTTCGATTACGTTTTCGCTGGACATACCGCATCCCGGAGGTGTTGACGCTAAAAGGGCAGCCCCGTGAGACCGGGTCGCCGCTATCAAAATCAGGTATTATATTAGGCTGCCCTCAAATTGCAAATTCAATTCGCATGGACAGCCCTCCCCTCATGCGCTTTGCCGAAAAAGGCACCTTTAAATTAATCATTTCATAGTGGGTCGGTTCTGTGGGATAATTTCTTTAAAATATAAACCAGAGGAAAAGCTATGACTATTTCGGATTCACCCGTGATGAAAGCCCTTTATGAAAGGCGAAGCGTACGCCAGTTCCTCGATGCCCCGGTACCCCGCGACGCCGTGATGGAAGCCCTGAAAGCCGCCTGCTGGGCGCCTTCGGGCTTGAACAACCAGCCCTGGCGGTTTGCGATCGTCCAGGACAGCGCGAGTAAAGAAGCGCTCGCCGCCCTCACCCGCTATTCGGCAACGCTCAAATCCGCAGCCGTTCTCGTCGTGGTGCTGCTCGACAGGGAGGTCTCCTATGACCACACCAAAGATTGTCAGGCGGTGGGAGCGTGTCTGCAAAACATGCTTCTGGCTTTCCATTCGATGGATCTGGGAGCGGTCTGGATAGGGGAGATCCTCAAAAACGGGGATCGGGTCGTCGAGACCCTCAAGCTGCCCGAACGGCTAGAACTCATGGCCGTCGTCGCCGTGGGCCATCCTGCGCACCGCAACCAGAAATCGCACAGGCGGCCCATCGAAGAGTTGATTTTGTTGGACAAATAAAGGCTATTTTTCCCTCCCATGCCGATTGATAAGTCGGTGGCAGGTGATAGAATCGTATCAGGGGAGATCGTTCAGGCAGCCATGTTGCAGGGAAAGACAATCCTTCTCGGTGTAAGCGGCGGGATCGCGGTCTACAAGGCCGCCGAACTGGTGCGCCTCTTTGTCAAAGCGGGCGCCTCGGTCCACGTGGTCATGACCGCCAACGCGCAGCAGTTCGTAACGCCTCTCACCTTCCAGGCGCTTTCGAACAATCCCGTAGGCTGCGATCTGTTCCGCATGGAATCGGAGTCGCAGATATCCCATATCCAGAAGGCAAGGCTTGCCGATCTCGTCGTGCTGGCCCCTGCGACCGCCAATCTGATGGCGAAGATGGCGGCCGGAATCGCCGACGACTACCTCACGACGATTTTGCTTGCCACAACGGCCCCGGTGCTGGTTTGTCCGGCCATGAACGTAAAAATGTGGGAGCACCCGGCAACCCGGCGAAACTTGCGGACTGTATCCGAACTCGGATACCACGTCCAGCCGCCCGCCTGCGGGTTTTTGGCCTGCCAGGAGGAGGGAGCGGGCCGCCTGGCCGACCTCGGGGATATCCTGGAAAGCGCTCTGCGGCTTCTTACCCCGCCGACTCTTGCCGGCAGGAGCGTCCTGGTGAGCGCCGGCCCTACCCGCGAGCATTTCGACCCGGTCCGGTTCCTCAGCAACCCCTCGAGCGGCAAAATGGGCTATGCGCTCGCAAGGATTGCCGCCCGAAGGTCTGCAAAGGTCGTTCTGGTCTCCGGCCCGTGTTCTCTCGAGCCCCCCGCACAGGTCGAGCGCATCAGTGTCACGAGCGCTCTCGAAATGCGCGAGGCGATTTTGGAGATTTCCGCCCAACAGGACGCCATAATCATGACGGCTGCGGTAAGCGACTACCGGCCGGCGCAACGCTCGGAGCACAAGGTGAAAAAGTCGGGGAAGGAAGAGAGCCTGCTCCTGGAGCTAAACCCCGATATCCTGGCCTCTCTGGGTGAGAGAAAACCATCCGGGCAGGTGCTCGTGGGGTTTGCCGCTGAAACGGAAAATATCGTCGAAAATGCGGCGGAAAAATTGGATCGAAAGAACCTCGATCTTATCGTGGCGAACGATGTCACGAGGCAAGGGGCGGGGTTTGGCGCCGAGACCAACGCAGTGAAGATAATCGGGCGAAACGCAGAGACGAGCGATCTTCCCCTCATGACGAAGGACGAAGTGGCTTCCCAGATATGGGACAGGGTCGAGAGGCTTCTTTGGAGCAGGACAAAGTGAGCGGGGACCATTCGAAAAACGGGATCGGGGATTGCCTCGAGCAGCTTCGCTGGTACCTGTGGGGGTTGCGGACCGCGGGGCTCGGCGACTGGCAAAAAGCGGGAGCGGGAAGCGGGAAGCGGGAAGCGGGAAGAAAAACAGAAGCGGGAAGCGAAGTTGCGGCGAGGCCCGCTGTGGAGACGGTGATGGCTGAGGAAACGCAGCCTGCTCAAACGGGGGGCGATTTGGCCGAAAAGCTTTCCCGGATACACGAAGAATTGAAAGGGTGCACCCGGTGCAGGCTCTCCAAGGGGCGCACCAACCTGGTATTCGGGGAGGGCTCTTCGCGAAGCCGCCTGGTGTTTGTCGGCGAAGGCCCGGGCTTTGAAGAGGACCGTCAGGGACGCCCCTTTGTCGGACGGGCCGGACATCTTCTCGACAAGATGATTTTCGCTATCGGCCTGGAGCGCGCCGATGTCTACATCTGTAACGTGGTGAAGTGCCGCCCGCCCGAAAACCGGACCCCTCAGCCGGACGAGGCGGCCGCCTGTTCCCCCTTTCTTTTCCGACAGATAGAAGCTCTTTCGCCCAAGGTCATTTGCGCCCTGGGCCTTAGCGCCTCCCAGGCTCTTTTGCAAACGACCCGGTCGATCTCCGAACTCCGGGGCAAGGAGCAGCGGTTTCACGGAATTCCGCTCGTGTGCACCTATCATCCGGCCTATCTGCTCCGCTCCCCCTCCCGGAAGGCATCGGCATGGCAGGACCTCAAAGAAGTCATGAGGCTCCTCAAAGCCTGAGATTGCCGGAAAGAGGGCGAGCAACGTGGCTGATATCACCAATCCCGACTTTATCTATCTTCTCCTCATGATCGGCTTGGCAGGGGTCTATTTCGAGTTCTCCAACCCGGGAGCGATCGTGCCCGGAGTAGTCGGCGGGGCCTCCCTCGTTGTGGCTCTCTACGCCCTCCAATCGCTTCCGGTCGATTATACCGGTTTCCTCGTCATCCTTTTGGGGCTGCTCTTTTTCATCCTCGATGTGAAGGTCCCTTCTCACGGGAGCTTGGGACTCGCAGGAACGGCGTGCCTCGTGGTCGGCTCTTTTCTGCTCTTCCGAAACCCGGCCGAGCGGGTGCGCTTATCGGTGATCCTGCCCATCTCGGCTGCGGCCTCCTGGTTTTTTCTCTCCGTCGCCCATCTTGCCGCCCGGGCGCAAAATCTGCCGCCCAAGACCGGCCAGGACGCCCTTGTGGGCATGATCGGCAAGGTCACCCGGACAATAGACCCCGAAGGCAAGGTGTTCGTAAACGGCGAGTTGTGGAACGCGCACTCTGAGGAGCGCATCGAAGAGGGAGAGAGGGTGGAAGTGGTGGCGGTCCATAATTTAAAGTTGAAAGTCAAAAGGATCGATGGTAATTGACCTAATTTGGCTTTGCCCGAATGGGAACATGCCGAACCCCGGAAGGAGAATTTGGTGTTTTTCAATCTGAGCCTTTCCATTATCGCCATAATCATCCTGGCAGTGCTTTTTTTAGCCAATGCCATCCGTGTTCTCAACGAATACGAACGCGGGGTGATTTTCCGGCTCGGAAGAGTCATTCGCGCGAAGGGGCCGGGCCTCATTCTTCTCATACCGGTCATTGACCGGATGCGCAAAGTGAGTCTTCGCACCATCGCCCAGGAGATCCCCACCCAGGATGTGATCACCCGCGATAACGTCTCGGTGAAGGTGAGCGCGGTAATTTACTTCCGGGTGGTCGATCCGGTAAAGGCGGTGCTTTCGGTGGAAAACTATCTCTACGCCACGGGCCAGATCGCACAGACCACACTTCGCACGGTTTGCGGGCACGGCGAACTCGACACGCTTCTCTCGGAGCAGGACAAGATCAATGCCCATATTCAGGAAATTGTCGATAGCCACACCGACCCGTGGGGAATAAAGGTCTCCCTCGTCGAACTGCGGCAAATAGATCTGCCCCAGGAGATGCAACGGGCGATGGCGAGGCAGGCCGAGGCCGAACGCGACCGGCGCGCGAAGATCATCGCCGCCGAGGGCGAGTTCCAGGCCTCCGACAGGCTGGCGGCTGCTGCCGATATTTTGGAAAAAAAGCCCGTCGCGGTCCAGCTCCGCTATCTGCAAACGCTTCGTGAGATCGCTACGGAGAAAAACTCGACGACGATTTTTCCAGTCCCGATCGATTTATTCAAACCATTCCTCAAAGCTGCCGAGATTTTCGAGCAAAAGCAAAAGAACGAAAAGGAGTAACGGATAATGGGAAAGAAGGAAAAAGAGAAAAAAGAAAAGCCTCTGGATAAGATGACTGCCAAGGAACTGCGCGAGCTTGCCCTGTCGATAGGCGGCATCGTGGGGGTCCACGGCATGAACAAGGCCGAACTCGTAGGGGCGATAAAAGAAGAACGCGGCATCGTCGACGACCAGGGCAAGAAAAAGAGCTTCGACGTCCGTCAGCTCAAGGCCAAAATTGAGGAAACCAGGGAAAAGCACCTCAAGGCCCTGGAGGAAGGCAAGACCAAGCTGGCCGATTCCTTTCGCAGAAGAATCAGCAATCTGAAGAAAAAGACACGTCGCGCCGCATAAGACCACATGCAACTTCCGGCCCGGATAGGTTTGTCCGCTCTGCGGGGGGCTCGGGCCGGAGGTCTCACTCGATTAATGGAGACGCCGATGAACGTTGATCCCAAGGTTGTTGCGGCCATCTCGGCCGCCGTGGGGCTATACCTGCAGGCCGAACAGGAGGCCCTCGCCGCGCAGGGCCAACCCGCCGCCCGCCCCGGGCCTCCCGTGGCGATGACCGGCTCTTTTGCCCTGGCCGGCAGACTGGCGGCCATGAATACCAGGTGGACCTGGCAGATGCGCTTGCCCCGTTAGGGCTTCGAAGATAGAAGGAGACGAAGGGAATGGATAACTCACATTTGCACGGCACCGCACTCACCGCAAAGATGCTCGATGAGCCGGCAGTCGAGGTGAATAACCCCGTCAAGGTGCAGGATCTCACCTTTCGAGACGGCCACCAGTCGCTTTTTGCCACTCGCGGAAGAAACGAAGACCTTCTGCCCATCGCCGAAGAAATGGAAAAAGTCGGATTTTGGGCCATGGAGGTTTGGGGCGGGGCGACGTTTGACACCATGCACCGGTTTTTGAACGAAGACCCGTGGGAAAGACCTCGCCTGCTCAAAAAATATCTCAAAAAAACCAAGCTCAGCATGCTGCTTCGCGGCCAGAACCTGGTGGGCTACCGCAACTACGCCGACGACATGGCCGAGGCCTTCGTCGAACGCGCAGTTGCTAACGGCATCGAGGTTTTCCGCACCTTCGACGCGCTTAACGACTACCGAAACTTCGAAACGGTCATAAAGCCCATCAAGAAAAACTCCATGCATTTCCAGGGCACCATCTGCTACTCGCTGACCGAACCCCGGATGGGCGGCCCCGTTTACAACCTGCAATACTATATCGACAAGGCCAAACAGCTCGAAGACATGGGGGCCGATACGGTCTGCGTGAAGGACATGGCGGGACTCATCGCCCCGTACGACGCCTATTACCTGGTCAAAGCCCTCAAGGAAAACGTCAAGGTCCCCATTCACCTGCACAGCCATTTTACTTCCGGCATGGGAGACCTGGCACTGCTCAAAGCGATCGAGGCAGGAGTCGACATCATCGACACGTGTCTTTCGCCGTGGGCCTACAGAAGCTCGCATCCGGCGATCGAACCCCTGGTGATGGCCCTTCGCTACACCAACCGCGACACGGGGTTCGATCTCAAACAGCTTGCCAAATGCAGCGAGTGGTTTGAGAAGATTTCGCCCAAATACCGCCATCTTCTGGACGACCGCATGTCGACAATCGATATCGGCGTTCTGCTGCACCAGACGCCCGGGGGCATGCTCTCCAACCTGATCAACCAGCTGCGCGAAATGGGGGCCTCCGACAGACTGAACGACGTGTTCCAGGCGCTGCCCCGGGTGCGCAAGGAAATGGGACAGGTTCCCCTCGTTACTCCCACGAGCCAGATCGTGGGCATCCAGGCGGTCAATAACGTCCTTTTCGACACCCCCGAAGAGCGCTACAAGATGATTTCGGCCCAGACCAAGGACCTTTTTTTCGGCCTCTACGGACGCACCCCGGTCCCTGTGGACCCGGAAATCCAGAAAAAAGCGCTCAAGGGCTACCCCAGAGGCGAAACCCCGATAACAGTCCGCCCGGCGGAGATCCTCGAACCCGAGATGCCGCGCAATTTCGAAGAAACCAAAGGCCTTGCCAAAGACATCGACGATGTGCTCATCTACGGCATGTATCCCATGACCGGCAAGAGGTTTCTCAACTGGAAATACGGCAAGGAACCGGTGCCGCCCGAGGTTCGCCCCAAGACGCTGGAAGACTGCGCGCGGGAAGCCGAACTGGTAAAGAAGGCCAAGGCGGGACTGCTGGTGGAAAAGCCGGCAAAAGAGATTCCCCCCAAGGGCCCGGCTACCCGCCAGTTCAACGTGTTTGTCGATGGGGACTATTTCTCGGTAGAAGTCGATGCGGTCGGGGGGGCTCCCGTGATCACTGCCTTCACCCCGATGGCCGCGCCCACCCAGCCGACTGCCCCCATGCCCCGAGCCGCGGCTGCGCCTGCGCCGGCCGCACCCGCTAAACCCGCCGCCGCTCCGGTCGAAGGAGGCTCGAAGCTCGAAGCCCCCATGCCCGGCATGGTGATTCGCTACGAGGTAAAAGAGGGCGAGGCGGTAAAAGAAGGCGACGTCGTCATGATTCTCGAAGCGATGAAGATGGAAAACTCGATCCTCGCCCAGGTCTCCGGGACGGTGAAGCAGATTCTTTGCAAAGAGGGCCAGAGCGTTCAAAAAGGCGACGTGCTGGCGGTCATAGGATAGCCGACCCAAACTGTCGGCGCACCAAACAGGATGGCTGTTCGAAGAGGCCATCGACACTCGAGGCGGCAAGCGATTGCCGCCTCTTTGCTTGC
Organism: Syntrophobacteraceae bacterium; assembly: GCA_049964955.1. Taxonomy (GTDB): domain Bacteria; phylum Desulfobacterota; class Syntrophobacteria; order Syntrophobacterales; family Syntrophobacteraceae; genus SbD1. The sequence continues at coordinate 15,866 of JBMFWU010000025.1, read as the reverse complement.
AGGGCGAATTGCATACGCGACCCATTGGGTTGAAATTACAGCATAAAGTAAAGATTAGTCTTTTGTCGTTAAGGAAATTGTTCAATTCCGGAACGGAAACTGGTATTGTTTGCAGGTTTTCATCCCTGTGCGCAGTTTTTTTTACGGAAGCGCCCTGACGGCTTTCCAACCCGCCGGGGTCGGTTTTTTTCACTGAGGAGAGATGAATGATCCGCTGGAAACGATGGCTTGTTGCCCTCGGTATGTCGATTGTGACCATTATCGGTGTCATAATCGCCATCAGCCTTTTTTTCACGGATTTTCTGGTCAACATGTGGTGGTTCGGCTCGCTTGGCTATGAACTCTACTTCTGGCAACGAGAGCTCTACAAGTACGGTGTTTTCCTCGCGGTCTTCGCTTTTTTCTTTTTGCTGTTTTTCCTGAACTTTTGGATAGCTTCCCGTTTCCTTGGCGCCTCTCCGTCTTCGGAAGTCCGTTCGCCCGAATCCCTCAAGTCCTATCAGCGCCTGCTCCATGGATTTCGAACGGGGTCGATGTGGGTCTATACGCCCCTTTCCATGATCCTGTCGGTAGTGATCGCCCTTCCACTCTATGAGAAATGGGAAAGTTTCCTTCTCTATCTGTTTGCGCCGGCGGCGAAGTTTACAGACCCGGTCTACGGGAAAAACATCTCCTTTTATCTCTTCGCCTACCCGATCTACAGGCTGATCCAGAGCCGGCTTTTGCTTGCTTTTGGAGTCCTTCTGGCAGCCATGGTGATCCTTTACCTGGTAGAAAAAAGACTTTTGGCCCAAGAGGAAAAAGGGGTGCCCTCGGGGGCAAGGCTGCACCTGAGCGTGCTCGTCCTTCTCGTATTTCTGATCGAGATATGGGACTTCCTTCTGCAGCGATACGATCTTTTGTACGGCACCGGGCACATGCCGCTTTTTTTCGGGCCCGGCTACATCGAAATGAACATCACCTGGCCTCTTTTGTGGGGTTGCATCGTTCTTCTTGCCGCAACCGCCGTAGCGCTCCTCTACGTGATAAACACCCACAGGGGGACCAGACTCTTCGTTGCGATTGCGGTGCTTTTCGCCCTGACCCTCGGACTGCGTTACTCCTCGTTCCCGCTGCAGCTTGTCGAACACTATATCGTCAAGCCCAACGAGGCCACAAGAGAGCGCCCCTATATCGCCGACAATATCCAGTCGACCCTTGCGGCCTACAGGCTCCAGCACGTGGAGATCCGCAATTTCAGCCCGACGCATAAACTCGTCGACCTGGAAGATATACCCGATATTGAGAGAATTCTCAGAAACACCCCGGTGTGGGACCGCGACGAGCTCGACGATTTTTACCGGCAACTCGAGGACCTTCGCACCTACTACGATTTTCCTTATGTCTACGTCGACCGCTATACGGTAAACGGCGTCTATCAACAGGTAAACCTTGCGGCCCGCGAACTCAACTGGTCGCTCATTCCGCAGCGGGCACAGAGTTGGATTAACAGACACCTTTCCTTTACCCACGGGTATGGGGCGGTCATGACCCCGGCCGAACAGAGCGGGGAAGAACCGATGGTGTGGTTTTTGCGCGGCATTCCCCCCTATTCGGATTATGGATTCCAGATCGAGCAACCCGGCATCTATTACGGCCGCACCGCCAACGACAAATTTGTGATCGCCCCGAACAGCTCCGGCGAACTCGACTATCCCAAGGGATCGCGCAATGTCATGACCGCATACCGCGGCAAGGGCGGCGTGCCCGTGGATTCGATCCTGAAGCGTTTTGTCTTCTCGCTGTATTTCAAGGACAAAAATATTTTCTTCACCACCAAAATGCTTCCCGACTCCAAGATCATCTTCCGCAACCAGCTGAGCACCATGCTTCACATGCTGGCGCCCTACCTTGTTTTGGACAAGCAACCCTACCTGGTGGTGACCAAGAAAAGATTCTACTGGATACAGGATGCCTACACCAAATCCGACGAATACCCCTACTCCACCCCCTACGGGACCGGCAAAGGGCAGATCAACTACATCCGAAACTCCGTGAAGATCGTCGTCGATGCCTACAACGGAACGGTCGATTTTTACATCTGGGACCCCAACGACCCGATCATCGAAGCCTACAACAGGATCTATCCGGGCCTTTTCAAGGACGCTTCCCAGATGCCCGCGGACATAAAAGAGCATGTCCGCTATCCCAAGGATATCTTTGAAACCCAGATGCACATCTACGCCGAATACCACATGACCGATCCGGAGGTATTCTATCAGCGAGAGGACGTCTGGCGCTTTCCCAAAACATTTGTCGAAACGAAGCCGACCACGGTCATTCCCTATTATCTGACGCTCAACCTTATCAATCCCAAAAGGTTCGATTTCCTGCTGCTGCTGCCGATGAGTCCCATCGGGAGGGATAACCTTCGCTCGCTCGCCCTGGTTGGCTGCGACCCTCCCTACTATGGGAAGATCATCGTTTACAATTTCCCCAAGGGGCAACTCGTCTACGGTCCCTCGCAGATCTATGCCCTGATCAATCAAAACCCGACCATCTCCGAGCAATTCTCCCTCTGGGATCAGGCGGGCTCGCGAGTCGACAGGGGCAAGATCATCGTCTTGCCCGTCGGCAAGGTCATCCTCTACATTCAGCCGGTTTATCTCAAGTCTGCGACCGCGCTCAAGATTCCACAACTGATGCGCTTGATTGTCAGCGAGGGTCAGGTCGTCACGATGAAACGGACCCTCGAGTCCGCCTACGCCGACCTGGTGCGCAAGATCAAGGCACAGCTCAAACTGGAGGGAGAAAGATTTGCTCCGGCCTCCCAACCCTCCCGCCCATAGGGGTGCGGCGCCTGGCGGGCGGACTCGGCCCGGGTGATTTTTCCCGGATCTGCCGGTGTTTTGGCGCAATAGATGTTGCCTTATGCTCTTTCCAAGCCTTTCGAGGGACTCGGCGCGGTATTTCTCGCACAATATTTGCGCTATCGCCCATTTTTTCCTCGTTCCCTTGCGATTCCCTATTAAACCTTTGCAAAGCCAATCCGCAGTGGTAAAATAGTAAAGCTTTGCTTCCTTGGCAGTTTTGGGTCGGAGGTCCTATGTTTAAAATCGGCGATTTGGCTGTCTACCCGGCACACGGCGTGGGGAAAATCGAATCTATCGAATCGAAGAGTATCGGGGGGAAACCTCTGGATTTTTATGTGATGCGTATCCTGGAAAATGACATGAAAATATTGATACCGGTTCCCAACGCCCAAACGGTCGGGCTGCGCGGCCTCATCACCCGCACCGACATTCCGAGGGTCTTCGATATTCTCCTGCGCAGAGAGGTCTCGGTCAACGGGGGTACCTGGAACAGGCGCTACCGGGAATACATGGAAAAAATCAAGACGGGGTCGATTTACGAACTTGCCGAGGTCCTGCGCGATCTGACCGTGCTTAAGGGGGACAAAGAACTCTCCTTCGGAGAAAGAAAGATGCTGGATACGGCCAGGACTCTTCTTCTAAAAGAACTTTCCATCGTTCAGGACGTTACGGAAAGTGAAATCGAACGGTCGATTTTTGAAATTTTAGGATAGCCCCGGTTCAGCTGAATCTTTCTTTTGCCTCAAGTTCGCTCTCAAGGGATAGCTTTCCTGAAATGGCAGTTTTTTGCTTCTGCCCACATATTATTTAGAGAGAGGGGGTGAGAAATGTGAAGTGGGGCTGGTTTATTTTGAAACTGCTCCTGGTCCTGATTTGCGGCTTTGGCGGCTACCTGATCGGGGTAAGCCTCAACAATGAAAGCATAGCGCAGTATTATCGCTGGGTACCGTGGGCCGGTGCCGCCCTGGGCATCCTCGTGGGCTTCGCCGGACTCGGCATCGAAAAACTGATAAAACACATGCCGCTAAAGGTCCTGGCGGGCGGGACCATCGGTCTGGTGCTCGGACTTTCCATTGCCAAGCTCATCGGCATGGGGTTCGCTTCCATTAAAAACATTACGATAAATGTCGTCATATATATCATTTTATCCTGCATTTTTGGCTATATAGGAATGGTCTTAGGCAGTATTAAAATCGAAGAACTGCGTTTCCCCAACTGGATGCTTTTTGGCCGTGGAATGCGCCCGAATCCTTCGGCCAAGATTCTGGATACCAGCGTGATCATCGACGGCAGAATCGCCGATGTCGTCGAAACCGGTTTCCTCGGGGGCGTGCTCGTGATTCCGGAGTTCGTTTTGCAGGAACTCCAGCACATCGCCGACAGCCCGGACCCTGTCAGAAAGGTGCGCGGACGTCGCGGACTGGACATCATAAAGCGTCTTCAACAGGAAAAGCACGTCGAGGTTCAGATCGAGCGACAGGACTTCGACAACCTGAACGAGGTGGACGCCAAACTGGTCGCCCTGGGCTTGCGGCTCGGCGCCAAGATAGTCACCAACGACTATAACCTCTCGAAGGTGGCCGAGGTCCAGGGGATCCAGGTGCTTAACATCAATCAACTGGCAAACGCCATGAAACCTGTGGTATTGCCCGGCGAAGTGCTCCGCCTTCATATCCTGAAGGAGGGCAAGGAGCACGGACAGGGCATCGCCTATCTCGAAGACGGCACCATGGTGGTCGTGGAAAACGCGAGCAAACACCTGGGAAAAGAAGTCGAGGTCTCGGTGACGAGCATTCTGCAGACTACGGCCGGAAGGCTTATTTTCACCACCCTCAAAGACGGGGAACTCTCCCGGCAGCATTGAACGGTGAACAGTGATGAGTGAACAGTGAGCAGTGGACCGCAGTGACGGGAAGGTTTTTTCCGTTCACTGTTCACTGCTCACTCTCCCCTCATGAGGCGCCCAGAGATTGCAGGACCTGGTCGAACTGGGCATCGTCTATCTCTGTACACTCGATGACCTTGCCGATGCGCACCGGTATTATGAAGTGCAGTTTATTGCCGATGCGTTTTTTGTCGGCGCGGACGGCCTCAAGAATATCCCGGGATCGAATCGAAGCAGGAATGCGGGTGGGCATCTCCCAGGTCTCACAAAGCTTTTCCAAACGCTGCAGATCTTCCGCCTGAAGCTTTCCCATCCGGTTGGAAAGCACGGCCGCCGCTACCATCCCCGTCGCCACGCAGTCGCCGTGGCGAAGCCTGAAGCCGGTAAGTTTTTCGAGGGCATGCCCTACGGTGTGGCCGAGATTCAGCGCGCGCCTCTCGCCCGATTCTTTCTCATCGGCCTGAACGATCCTCGATTTGAGCAGACAGCTCGCAGAAATGATCCGGCACAAGGCCGCGAAGTCCCGTTTCTTAAGTGGTTCGCTGTTGCTTTCCACAAATTTCCACAGCACTTCGTCGCCGATCATGGCCGATTTGATCACCTCCGCCATTCCCTGTCGCAACTCTTCATCGGGCAGGGTGGTGAGGAAGCGCGGATCGATATAGACCTGCTCGGGCTGCTCGAAAGTCCCGAGAAGGTTTTTCCCTTCCGGCAGGTCGACTCCGGTCTTTCCTCCGATGCTGCTGTCCACCTGGGCAAGAAGCGTCGTCGGAATCTGAAAACAGCGAATGCCCCGCATGTAGATCGAGGCCAAAAAACCGGCAACGTCCCCCGTAACACCCCCGCCAACGGCTATGATCGCACTGTCGCGGTTGGCCCCGGCGCTTACCAGGCGCCTGGCCAGAAGCTCCACCGAAGACATGCGCTTCTCGGGTTCGGCGGCTTCAAAAAGAATGATCCCGCCAGTCCGGTCCAGGGGCCAGCCCAGCTCTGCAACTCTACCCTTCCAGAGCGCCCAGACGGCCTCATCCCATATCCAGTATGCCGAACGGCTTCCCAGCGCCTTTTGCAACGCCCCCGGCACCCGCTCCATGATGTCTTCCCCGATAAAGATTTCCGATATGCGCGCCGGGGTCTCGCCAAGTCTTATCTCCATCTTCATGACTGATTCTCTTCCACTTCGGCCTCGATGAAATCGGACTCGTTATTGCGAAGAGTCAAGGTGAAATTCCTGATCCGGATCGCCACCGGGTCCATCAGCGGCGCACGACCCTGGACACTGAAAGGAGTTCCCGGTACAAGCCCCATGTCCCGAATCCGGCGTCCGAGTTCTCCGGATGCGGTAACACGGTGGATGGTTCCCTTCTGCCCTTTTTCCATTTTCCGTAACGGTACGATAACCATTAAAATCCCCGCAGCCTAACAATTAGGCACACCTAACATTTGCGCCCGAAAAATCGGCGCCAGATGCGCCGCTTTATCCTCCCGCTAGGGGGAGGGAATCACCAGAATATTTTCGGATATCTCTTCTCCGAGGCTGAGGATTCCCCCATTCACGCGTACGCATCCGCTGCACAAAAGATGCATCTCGGCGCCCGGATAAATCCCCAGGGCGGCCATACGGGCGCACAGCCCCCTTTCCCCGCGCACACAGGCGACCTTAACCCGGTTGCCTTTTTTGGCATTACAAAGAGGCATCAAAGAACACTCCGGAGTGGACGGCCTCCGACATTCAGCATGATGCTTATGGCAAAATCCCATGGGACACCTCTATTTAGTGTACGAACATTTAATTAGGTATAGCAAACTTTTGAATGTGTCAACGGCTTTTTTTGCGGAGGCAGAAAAGTTTTACCCTACCCGGACAAATTTGAAAAGAAGCGGGAAGCAGGAATAAAATAGCGTCCCGAGTCTTTTCCCGGTGGATATATTTGCCGGAATTTGGCATGAAGGGGCTAAAAAACACACGACACGAGGTGAAAATGGAGTGGGATCGTCTTAGCCGGCAAATCGAATTCCTTGTCGAAATCGACAGGCTGAAGGGCATAGTACGCCAGTCGCTTCTCATGGATGGATCCAGACAGGAGAACTCTGCGGAGCATTCCTGGCATCTGGCGCTTCTGGCCATGGTGCTGGCAGAGCACTCGCGGGTGCCGGTAAACCTTTCAAAGGTCCTCAAGATGGTGCTGGTCCACGATCTTGTGGAGATCGACGCAGGGGATACCTACTGCTACGATGAAGAGGCAAACAGGGATAAAGCCGAGCGGGAAACGCGGGCCGCGGACCGAATTTTCGGCCTTCTCCCCCATGACCAGGCACAGGAATTTCGCTCGTTGTGGGAGGAATTCGAATCGGCCGCGACCCCTGAGGCCCTTTTTGCCGCCGCTCTCGACAGGCTTCAGCCGCTTGTGAACAATTCCCGGTCGGGCGGAGTGAAGTGGCAAGAGCACGGAATTCGAAAAGAGCAGGTCTTTTCGCGAAACAGCCCCATGGCCAGGGGGGCTCCGGACCTGTGGGAGTATGCGCAAACAATTATCGAAGAGGCGATCGCAAAGGGCTGGATAGCCGGATAGGATCTGAGAGCGACATGGAAACTTTTTCGACTTCGGGGGACGGTTTGCGGGCCGCCCCCGCTTCTTCCCGCATAAAGACGATCTCCTGGCTTCTCTACGATTACGGCAACGCCTGGTTTTCCATGGTGGTTCTCACCGCCTATTTCATTTTGTATTTCAAGCAGGTGATAGTCGGCCAAAAGGGGTATTCGGATTTCCTGTGGGGTGCGACCGTATCCATTTCCATGGCGATCTGCGTTCTGCTCGCCCCGGTCCTGGGGGCGACCGCGGACGCCGGAGGGCACAAAAAGAGCTTCCTTACCGCCTTCGCCTCTTTATCCATCGTGAGCATCTTCTCTTTGTACTTCACCGGGCCGGGGCAGACGGCATGGGCCATGTTCCTGGTGGGCGCAGGCTACGTTGGCTATACGCTCTCGATGACCTTCTACAACGCGTTTTTACCCGAAATAGCCCCGGCGGGCTCTATCGAAAAGCTCTCCGGGATGGCATGGGGACTGGGATATGTCGCCGGGTTTACCGCCCTTGTGAGCATGATCTTTCTGGTGCCAAGCGTTGCGGGCGGGAAAGCGATCCTGCTGCTCACGGGAGCGGCGTATGCGGTTTTCGCCCTGCCGGCGTTTTTTTTCTTAAAGGATTTGCCCAAAGAGGGGAAAGAGGGCAAAGCGTCCATAAGGGAAGGTTTTACGAGGCTCGCTGCGACCTTCCGGGAAATTCGCCATCTCAAAAACATCTTCTTTTTTCTTCTCGCCTATTTTTTCGTGGCCGACGCCATAGCCACCGTCATCGTCTTTTTTTCCTCCTACACGGTCTACACGCTCCGGTTCACCGTGACACAAAACGTGGTTCTTCTCATGCTGATCCAGGTTTCCGCGGCTGCGGGAGCAATGGTGAGCGGTCTGGTCGCCAAGCGGATCGGCACCCTCAAAACGATCGTTATCACCATCGTGATCTGGATAGTGGCACTTCTGGGTATAATTCTATTTCGAAGCATCCGGGACTTCTACGCTCTTTCGGTGTGCGCGGGCTCGGTCCTGGGAGCTACCCAGGCAACGGCGCGCGCCTACATGGCCATCGAAGCCCCGGAAGGGAAAAAGGCGGAGTTTTTCGGCTTTATGACCTTCAGCACGAAGGCTGCCGCAATTTTTGGCCCCCTGCTCTACGGGACCATCTCGGACTGGACAAACAATCCCCGCATCTCCGTGCTCTCGCTTGAAGGGCTTTTCCTGATCGGGCTTGTCATCATGCTCCTGGTGCCCGGAAAGAAGAATTAAGCCTGTAATTTTCATTTCTTTTTATTGCCTCCATTTTTCCGCTTCTCGTTGCCGTTTCTTGTTGCCTTCTTTATTGCCGCTTCTCGTTGCCGTTTGATTTTGGCGTCACGCTGCTGCTATTTGCGTGCTGTAGCGAAGATGAGAGAAAAAGGCGGTGGGGTGGCGAACCGAAGGAGAAAGAAAATGCGAGTTTCTGATGAATGCTGTCCTGCCGTTCGCTGAGAAGATGCTTCTCAGGAATGGTGTTTTTTTCCCGTACGGCAGTGCGCTTGATCCAGATGGGAAGGTGGTAGCCGTCGGGGTCTATGACGGCCGTGAGCACCCCCCGTCGAAAGACATTATCCTACTTTACAAAGAAGCCTTTCGGCAAGGCGCCATGTCGGGAAAGTACGCGGCTACAGCGCTCGTCTACGACGTTCGGATTACCTTGCCCTCGTCAAATAGAAAACCCGAAGCAATCGCGGTTTCATTGAATCATCGAAACGATTATTCCGTCGTTATATTTTTCCCTTATGAAATTAAGAAAGATCGAATTCAGTTTGGCGAAGCCATTGCACAAAAAGGTGAGGCCGATATTTTTGAATCCGAACTGCTCTCATGATGTAGCGTCAACTAATGTGATCCCAGTCATAACAGAATGAGCCGATAGCCCGACAAGAACTGCTTAATTTAGGCCCGTCACGTCTTCCGATTGCATATACCACGTATCTATAAACAAAGGCAATCGACGGCATTGATGCTATATTAAATTCCCCTGACACCGGACGAGCACGTACCTGTAACAACCTGGTGGAATCGATTTCAAAGGGACCTGAAAGGAAAATAACGATGACCCGGAAAAACGAGAAATGCTTCTTTCTAAGTTTAATCGTAATCTTCCAGCCGAAAGGTTTCCTTTTGTTCATTCTCCCGCCCCGTCGGACAGCGAGTTGAGCCTGTAGCCCACCCCATAGATCGTGCTAATGATCTCTTTATCCGGCAGGCATCCGGCTATTTTCTTCCTGAGATTTTTGACGTGCGAGTCGATCGTTCTGTCATAGCCCTCGAAATAATAGCCCTGGACGGCGTTGATCAATTCGTTTCGCGAAAAAATCCGGTCGGGGCTGCCGAGGAACACCCTCAAAAGATTGTACTCGCAGGGCGTAAGCTTTAGTTCGACCCCTCCGGCGAGAGCCCGGCGGCTTTCCTCGATCAGGACAAGGTCGGCCGCACGAAGCGTTGTGCGGCACACCGGGGCAAGAGAGCGCCTCAATACGGCTTTTACACGCGCAACCACTTCCCTCGGGCTGAAGGGCTTACAGATGTAATCGTCTGCTCCCAGCTCCAGGCCGAGCAGCCTGTCTATTTCCTCGACCCTGGCTGTGATCATTAGTATCGGTACACTCGAAACCCGCCTGATCGCCCGGCACACGTCCAGGCCATTTAGTCCCGGAAGCATTATGTCGAGGAGGACCACATCGGGAGGGTCGCTTTTCACATGGGACACGACAAGGTCTCCGCGAGCGAGAATCGAGACCTCAAAGCCCGCGCTCACCAGGTAATCTTTCAGCACCTGCGCTATCTTTACCTCATCTTCGACCACAAGGACCCGCATGCTCATCATCACTCTTTCGGCCCGGAATGGAGCGGAAAACTCATGTCGATTTTCAATCCCGCGCCGGAGCAATTGGAGGCCTCGATCCTTCCGGCAAAACTTTCGACGATGCTCTTACAAATCGCAAGCCCAAGGCCCGAGCCGCCGCTTTCCCGGCTCCTCGCCCCGTCCACCCGGTAGAGCCTGTCGAAGAGGCGCGGGAGAGCCTCTTCGGGGACACCGGGTCCCGAATCGGCCAAACCGATGCGCAACTCTCCCCCCTCGGCTCGGTACGACACGGTAAGGCGACCCGGAACATTGCAATAGCGCAACGTATTTTCGAAAATATTCGAAAAGAGCTGTTTCAGCCGATCCGGGTCCGCCAAAACCCAAACGGCCGTCCCTTCGGCCCCGTTCTGCAATTCCAGCCCGATACCACGCAATTCGAGCCTTCTGCGAAAAAGATCCAATGTTTCGGTCAGAGTCCGTATCGGATTTACAGGAACCAGCTCGGAGCGCAAAGAGCCGGCCTCGATCAGGGAAAGATCGTGCAGGTCGCCCACGATTCGGCTCAAGTGAACGACTTCCTGGTGGAGCGATTCCAGCCCCTGCTCCGTCACACCTCTTACCCCGTCCTGCATGGCCTCTATTTCTGCCCGAAGAATGGCAAGAGGTGTTCGGAGCTCGTGCGATATGTCCACGAGCCATTGCTGCTGCGTCTTTTGATGTTTTTCGAGCGCCCGGGCCATCGCATTGAACCCGCCGGCCAGCCGGCCCAGCTCATCGTCGGATCCTACGGCGATCCGCGTATCGAAGCGTCGGGCAGAAAGCGCCCTCGTTCCTCTTTCCAGTTCCCGCACGGGAGCGAGCAGGCGCCGGGATAACACGAAGGTCGCAAGGCCAGCCAGGACCAGCACGGCGAGTCCCGTTGCGCAGAAGGTCTCCGACTGCCGCTTCAAAAACTCGACATCCAGAGGGTGTGTGGGACGCTCGCCGAATTTTTTGAGGCCAAGCCACCCGACCACGCGCCCATTGGCTTTAACGGGCGTAAATCGATAGCTGCCGGGCGTGGAAACATCCTCCGGGGGAACAAGCGGACGTTTCCCTGCATCGAACAGGGCCAAAGGCGGGAAAGGCGGATGATCGTGACGGGTGCCCGGAGGAGGAGGCGGAGGTCCCATCGCTTCCGACATTTTATCGGGCCGCGGAGGCGGTGGCGGCGGCATGCCCGGCCCGAACCATCTCAGACCCATCAAGGTCACCGGGTTTTTCAGGACCTCCTGCCAGTTGCCCCTTTTTCCGTACTCCCTCCCCAGCACGTCAGCCAGTTTCGAGACCCTCGCAGCCTCAACCCGTGCCAGGTATCCCCGGAAATGGCGCGCACCGTAATAGCTGCCGATCAGGAGGATACACAATACAATAGCCGCGCTGTTTAGCAGAAACGCCAAAAATATCTTGTGCCTGGACTCGATCTTCATGCAAATTCCGCCGGCTGCAGTCACCTCAGGTATCGCTCTTCATTTCTGGCGTATCCCTCCCCGGAAGTCAATCAGTCTTGCGGTTCTCCATAATAATTCCATTCCGTCTCCACACTTTCTCCACAGTTACGGGCTAGAGTCGGCTCTATTACAAACTTCAATGTCCGAAAGGAGACTAACGTGAAAAAACTTCTGGAGGTTTCAATTCTCTATGCGGCGCTTTTGTTTGCAACCGTTTATGCCTTATGCGGGCAGGCGACCGCACAACCTCCGCCCGGGCCACCCATGTTCGGGAGAGGCAACTGCCCTGGGGCCATCTTCGGTGACGGGAAAAACCTCTACGTCACGGCGGGCGGCAAGATCCTGGAATACAAACTCGAGGCAATGACGCTCATACATTCGGTAACCCTTCCTGCCCCGGCGCCCCCCGCCGGTAAGCCGGAAAGCATGGGCCACGGTCCCTGTCCGCCAATGCCCCCTCCCCCTTCGGCGCAAGATTCGCTCTGGGCCGGAAACGGAAAACTCTACGTGTTGGCGGGCCCCGCTCTCTATGTGTACCAAACACCCGACCTGAAGCTCGAAAAGACCGTGTTGCTGCCGAGATAGGGCAGAAGCAGGAAGCGGGAAGCAGGGAGCGGGAAGAGAAAAGCTCCCCGGTTTCCCGAGGCGATGACGAGGAATCTGCAAGGGCGGTTTGCATGTATCGTATTCTGCTGATAGATGCCGATAGAGAATTTTGCGACACAATAGCCGACTATCTCGGGCCGGAAGGCTTCGAGATCGCCTTTGTCCATGACGGCAGGCAGGCCCTTGCGCACGTTTTGGCTTCGCCCCTGGAGGAATATGATCTCATCCTGCTCGATCGAGCGCTCCCGGCAACCGACGGCTTCGAGGTGCTGCGAGCCATTCGTTCGTGGCGAAACACCCCGCTCATCATGCTGGACGGCAGTACGCAGAGAATACACTGCATCGCCGGCCTTGAATCCGGGGCGGACGACTACCTCGTAAAACCTGTCGACCCTCTTGAACTGCTTGCCAGGGTCCGCGCAGTTCTCAGACGGGCCGGGAGGCTCTCAGCCGGCGAAGCGCACGCGCCGGGCAGAATAGTCCTGGGGGATATCGAACTGGATGCGGGAAGCCGCATCGTGCGTCGAAACGCAGAAGAAGTGCAGCTGACTTCCGCTGAGTTCAGCGTTCTCGAAGTTTTGCTGAGAGCGGCGGGCCATGTCGTTTCCCGAGACCGCATGGTCAAAAGCGCCCTGGGCCGGGACCTGGGCGCTTTTGACCGCAGCCTCGATATGCATGTGAGCCGCCTTCGAAAGAAACTTGGTCGTGAGCATTCTGGAATCGAGCGAATCAAGACGATCCGCGGGACGGGTTTCCTCTACACGGTTCCCGGCGGCGGCGGCTAGCGCCGCTGCCGAGTTGCCCGCCTGCTTCGCGGGCGGGCAAGGCGGGCCGTGCCGTCGTAGGTTGGGGTGAGCCCTGCGAACCCCAACATCAACCCGTAGGTTGGGGTGAGCCCTGCGAACCCCAACATCAACCCGTAGGTTGGGGTGAGCCCTGCGAACCCCAACATAAACCAGCAGGTTGGCTGGAGGCGCCACTTTTCTGCAGCAACCCATCACCCGGCGACCTGCGCCGCTGCCGGCTCGCCCGCCTGCTTCGCCGGCGGGCGAGCCGGGAGGGGCCGTATCGATCAGGAATAGAGATTGGTGAAATTGCCGGTTGCCGAAAGCGTTGCAGAAGTGCCGAGATTGTCGACGAGGTTCTGCAGAAAAGTCTGCAGATCCGCGCTGGTGGAAGAAGAAGTGGTACTGCTCGTGCTTGTCGTGGTGGCGGACGCCGCGGTCGATGTGCTGCCGGAACCGTTCGCGTTGTCGATCGCGGAGACTAGGTTGCTGAAGTCCGATTGCAAGGTGTCGAGGGTAGTCGAACTCGTCGACGACGAGGTGGAGGAGGTGGAGGAGGTGGAGGAGGAAGAACCGAGCTGGGAGATCAGCGCATCGATTTTGGTGGTGAGATTCGCGTAAGGCGAGCTTGTCGCCGAAGTGGTGGAAGTGGTGGCCGAGGAGGAAGAGGAAGAAGAGGTAGAACTCGAACCGGATTGAGATTTCATGGCTTCGAACAAATCGTGCATCAGCTTGCCAAGCGCCTGCGCCGGGTTTTGGGAGGAACTGGTCGAGGAGGTCGAAGCGGAAGAAGAAGTAGAAGAGGAACTCGAGCCGTCGAAACTCGAACTGCTGCTTCCCGACGGAGGCGGTCCGGGCGGAGGGGACATCGAGATTCCCATCTGGCCGAGCGACTCCATGACGCTCTGCATGAGCGAGCTGTCGCCGGAATCTGAGCCGCTGTCCGTTTCCTGAACCCCCGAGCTGGAATTTGCGCTGCTTGACTGGTTCGCCACGGAGAGATAGTCCGTGTAATCGGTGTAAAGAGAATTTGTGGTGACTCCCGAAACTGTCATGGCTTGCTCCTTTTTCTCATGATCTGGAATGAATTTGAGCCTTTCTACCACCCATGGCTGCCCCAGCCATTTATCCGCCAATTCGAGCCATGCGAAGATCTCAACGATGTTATTCTCCTAGCAGCGTTCGGGCTATTTTCTGTAATATTACGTATAGTTATGTAACGTTTTGTAAACACGCCGCTTCCCCGGTGACAAACCCTTACGGGGAAGGCTTTTCAAAACATGGACGGCGTGCAGAATTTCTATCGGATCGGGTTGGATCATCGAAGGCGAGCGCGACGAAGGGGTCGTTTTCTAGATCGCCAGGACAATCTCGGGGCGCATGGCGGCAAATTAAGGGGTACAGGGAGGAAAATTTTTCCAAATGCAACCGAAAGCACATCGTGACTTTTTCATTTCGGCCGGGACAAATCATGCTTTCCGTCGGCAGGAAATTACATTAGATTGCGAAGGGATTTTTTTTTACAGAAAGAAGAAGTAGACCGGTGCAGATCAGAAAACTTGGCAACTCGGGCCTGCTCGTCCCCGCAGTAGGGATGGGCACATGGCGGACCTTCGACATCCGGGGAAAAGCCGCGATCGCAAACGCTCGCCTGGTGGTGGATAGCGCCATTGCCGCCGGCGCCACATTTTTCGACAGTTCCCCCATGTACGGGGAAGCCGAGAGGGTGTTGAGCCAAACTCTACAGGGGCGGCGAGACGCGGTGCAGATTGCGACGAAAGTCTGGGCCGACACGGCGTCGCAGGGACGGGCGCAGGCGAAGCTCTCTCTTTTGTATTTCGAGGGACGCATCGAACTCTATCAGATCCACAATCTGCTCCTCTGGAAAGAGCACCTGGAGATGATCGAGCAACTCAGAGGGAAAGGCAAGGTCCTGGCCATCGGGGCGACCCACTACAATTCTCTTTCGTTTCTCGAGCTTCGCCGCGTCATGGAAAGCGGAAGGATTGACGCCGTTCAGATTCCCTACAATATCGAGCAGCGGGAAGTGGAAAAAGACATCCTGCCGCTTGCGGAGGAACTGGGCCTTGGCGTGGTCATCATGAGGCCCTTTGGCGGAGGAAGTCAGCTGAAGCGGCGCCCTCCCTCTGAAGTGGAACTGGCCCCTCTTGCGCCCTTTGGCGTAACCACCTGGCCGCAGGCCCTCCTGAAATGGATTTTGAGCGACCAGCGCTGCCACACGGCGATCCCGGCGACTTCGAGTAGCACCCATGTGCTGGAAAATAGCGCCGCGGGCGACCCTCCCTGGTTTGGCGAAGAAGAGCGAAAATATGTTCTGCGGCTTGCCGGAAAATTATAAGCGGCCGTGAATTATTCCGGGAAGAGCTCCTTTGCTCTTAATTCGAGTGAGACGGCTTCAATGCGAAAGGTCTCCTCTCCGGCGTAGATCCGGGCCCTTGCGTATTTCCCGTCGCTGGAGACGTATTTTTCGATAAACTCGGCATCGGGATCGACAATAAAATATTCCGCCACCCCCGAACGCTCATAGAGTTCCATCTTTTCCCGGCGATCTTTAAGAGAGGTTGCAGGCGAGGCAACCTCGAAGACGACGTCCGGAGCGCCCGCGATCGATATGAGTTCTCTCTATTTTTCGGCGGTCGCACACGATACAGACGTCTGGTTGAACGACCTGGTCTTTGGCGATAACAACGTCAAGAGGCGCGACGAACACCCGGCAGGGGTGCGTTTGCCCCCTCAGATGGTCCCGAATCAACCCGTAGATTTCCCCGATCACACTCTGGTGCGCCGACGTCGGGGAAGGG
>JBMFWU010000024.1:0-40285 GCA_049964955.1 Syntrophobacteraceae bacterium | reverse complement strand
ATTAGGGGTCACCCCAATGATTTGCGGCTGGTTGCACGAATGTTGGGGTTACCCCAACTTCTCTTGCCTGCTTGAGTGCCCTTGGAGAGACTATAAACCTCATGACCCTGGGGGGGCTTGCACTTTCCGTCGGGATTCTGGTGGACGACGCCACAGTTGAAATCGAAAACGTTCATCGCCAGATGGCGCTGGGCAAACCCAACGAGCAGGCGATCCTCGATGGTGCCCAGGAGATCGCTCTGCCCGCATTCGTTTCGACACTTTGCATCTGTATCGTTTTCGTGCCGATGTTCTTTCTGTCTGGAGCGGCTCGGTACCTTTTCGTGCCCCTCGCCGAAGCCGTCGTATTCGCCATGCTGGCAAGCTATGCTCTTTCCAGAACACTCATCCCGACGCTGGTCAAGTGGTTCTATCGCAATTTCGAATACCGAGGCCATGCGGCCGACCCCAGCTCTGTTTCCTTATGGATGCGCCCGTTTGTGGCACTGCAGGTCAGGTTCGAACGCGGGTTCGCCGGGTTCAAAGAGGGCTATGGACGTATGCTCGGGACTGTGCTGACTCATCGCACGGTATTCGTGCTCCTTTTCGTTCTTTTCTGCATTGGTACCTGGCTGCTCATTCCGAACCTAGGAGAAGACTTTTTTCCATCAGTCGACGCAGGCCAGTTCCGGCTGCATTTTCGCGCCCCGGGCGGGACACGCATAGAAGAGACCACCCGGCTTGCGGACCGAATCGAGGCGGTTATCAGAGAAGAGGTCCCTTCCGGAGAGATTTCCGGCATTCTGGATAACATAGGGATCCCGTCGGGAGGCATCCCTCTAACCTATGTTGACAACGGTCTAACCGGAACCGCCGATGCCGATATCCTCGTGTCCTTAAAGCCTCATCACCACCCGACAGACGGCTATGTGCGACACCTCAGGTCCCGCCTCAATCACGACTTCCCCGGAACAACCTTCTATTTTTTGCCTGCCGATATTGTTAATCAGACCATTAATTTTGGTCTGCCGTCCCCCTTCGATATTCAGATCGTCGGGCGCAATCTCGACAAAAGCCGGGCCGTAGCGCATGCGCTTGTCGAGAAGATCAAGCGCGTTCCAGGGGCTGTGGATCTTCGCGTACAGCAGCCATCCGACCAGCCGGAATTACGCTTCACCATAAACCGCACCAAGGCTTCGCAGATCGGAGTCTCCGAGCGCGATGCGGCCAACTCGGTGCTCCTGAGTCTCTCCGGGAGTGGCCAGGTGCAGCCCAACTATTGGCTCAACCCCAAAAACGGCATTCAATACCTCGTCAACATTCGAGTGCCCGAATACCCGATGGATTCCCTTTCCGCGCTCAATGCGATTCCGGTAAGCCCCAACCGGCCAGGCAGAAACGACGCACAAATTCTCGCCAACCTGGCCAGCCTGCGCCGCGCAAGCGGCCCCCCCATTTTTTCACACTATAACGTGATGCCGGTCATAGATGTCTTCGGGGGAGTGAGCGGCCGCGACCTGGGCGGAGTGCTGCATGATATAGGCCCACTGGTTGAACAGGTGAAAAAGGTTCTCCCCAAAGGGAGCTTCATCATGCTCCGCGGTCAGGCCAATACGATGCACACCAGTTTTATCGGACTTGGAATAGGGCTGGTGCTTGCAGTAATGCTCATCTACCTTCTGCTGGTCGTAAACTTCCAAAGCTGGCTGGACTCTTTCATAATCATTACGGCCTTGCCGGGTGCATTTGCCGGGGTGGTCTGGGGGCTTTACCTGACGTTTACCACATTGAGCGTGCCTGCTTTGATGGGCACGATCATGAGCATGGGGGTGGCAACCGCAAACTCCGTTCTGGTGGTGACCTTTGCGAGAAATAATCTCCGGGAGGGCGACGACCCGCTTTCTGCGGCGTGGAAAGCCGGTGTAGGCCGGTTGCGTCCTGTACTCATGACGGCGCTTGCCATGATAATCGGCATGCTCCCTATGTCACTTGCCCTTGGCCAGGGGGGAGAGCAAAACGCTCCGCTCGGGCGAGCGGTAATCGGCGGTTTGCTTGTGGCCACCGTGGCTACGCTTTTTTTCGTGCCGGTGGTCTTCAGCTTCTTTCACCGGCACGAACATGCCGGCCTTAGCCCGGAAGCCCTCGGTTCATCTGAAACCAGTAACAATCAAGGCGCCAAATGAAATTACAACAAAAACATCTCGGGTTGGAGGAAATGAAAGGACCAAAACCCGCAAGGGTGCGGAGAAGATTCCTGTCGGTTTTTGTAGTTATACTCCTTCTGATCGGCGGTATAATTTTTGGTCTTGTTCCCCGCGCGCGGCAGCAAGAGCGATTGATAGCTGAAACAGCTGACTTGAGCACTCCTACGGTTACCGTGGTTTCACCCGTACAGAGACAACCCGCAAGCGGGCTCCCTCTGCCTGCAGAAGTGAAACCCCTGGTTGAAGCACCGATTTATGCCCGTGCGAGCGGCTATTTGAAGCGAAGGCTCGTAGATATCGGCGATCAGGTCAAGACCGGCCAGTTGCTTGCCGAAATCGACACTCCCGAATTGGACCAGGAACTGGAACGCGCCCGAGGGCAACTGGCGCAAGCCGAGGCGCAACTCGGGCTTGCCATGACTACTGCGGCCAGGTGGACCGATCTTTTGAGGACATCGAGCGTAAGTAAGCAGGAAACCGAGGAAAAGCAGGCAGACTTCAAACTCAAGACCGCCGTTGCCAAATCTGCCCGCGCAGAGGTCCGAAGGCTGGAAAAGCTCAAATCTTTTGCAGACGTGAGGGCGCCGTTTTCCGGAAAAATCACGATCCGTAATATCGACATTGGAGATCTCATCGTTGCGGCAAGCGGAAAGGAACTGTTCCACTTGGCGCAGACAAAAACTTTACGTGTGTATGTGCAGGTTCCTCAGACCATGGCCCGCTCGATCTCACCCGGCCAATCAGCGGAAATGAGGCTTCCAGACCTTCCCGGACGAGCCTTCAAAGCAAAGGTGGTGCGAACAGCCGGGGTGATCTCTGCCGATTCCCGAACCCTTTTGGTTGAACTGGAGGTGGAAAACCCGAAAGACGAAATCCTTGCCGGTGGGTATGCCGAGGTGCTCTTTACCGAAGCCAAAGAAACTCCGTCTCTGACTATACCCGCCAATACTCTGATGTTTCGGGCGGATGGGCCGCAGGTGGGGCTCGTGCGGCAAGACGGCAAGGTCGAATTGCGCAAGGTAAAGATTGGGCGTGATTTCGGGAAAACAGTGGAGATAGTTGCCGGTATAGGTCTGGGGAACCGCGTCATAGTAAATCCGCGTGAGTCGCTTGTGAGCGGCGCCCTGGTATCTATAGGCGAACCGGACAAAGAGACAGAAGGGAAGTGAAGATGCAGAAGCACCGTGCGAGGTTTTCTGCCGTAAGTTTTATTTTCGCCCTTCTTTCTCTGATACTTTCGGCCTGTTCGGTTGGGCCGAAATACCAGCGCCCGGAAGCCACCACCATTCCCACAAACTATGCCGGGACGGCACATGATTGGAAGATCGCAACGCCCAAAGCTGGGCTTCCCAAGGGCAAATGGTGGGAAATATTTGGTGACGGGGAGCTAAACCGGTTGGAATTCGAGGCCACTTCGGCCAACCAGGACTTAAAGGCTGCGGTGGCTCACTTCGAGCAGGCTCGCGCAGCGGCGGATGTTACCCGCTCAGGCCTTTTCCCGCAACTCAATGGATCTTTTCAACCGGTAACCGAGCATGATTCCCTCAATCGCCCCGCCGGAGGCCACCCTGGAGAAACCTACAATTCATTCACTCTACCATTTGACCTAAGCTGGGAAGTCGATCTTTGGGGGCGCGTTCGTAACGCGGTTGAATACTCGTTGGCCCAGGCGCAGGCCGGGGCCGACGATGTTGAATCGGTGAAACTCGTCATTCAGGCCGAGGTTGCATCCGATTATTTCGTCCTGCGTGCGCTCGATTCGGACAAGGTCCTCCTTCTTTCAAGCATCGAGGCTTACCGCAAGTCGCTTGAACTGACACGAAACCGCCGCGCTCGCGGGATGGTATCGGACCTGGACGTTGCTCAGGCGGAAACCGTTTTGAAAACCACCGAAGCCCAGTTGACCGATACCAGGCTGCAGCAGATAAAGGTTCAAAACACCCTGGCCATTCTAACTGGGAAAAACCCATCGCTTTCCAGCCTGGAGGAAAAGCCGCTGACCCTCGACCCCATTATTATTCCGGCTGGGCTACCGTCGGAACTCCTCGAGCGGCGTCCAGACATTGCAGCCGCCGAGCGCCGCATGGCCGCGGCCAACGCCAGTATCGGGGTAGCTAAAGCGGCGTTTTACCCGACCATCAAATTTCAAGGCCTGGCCGGTTTCCAAAGCGGAGACATCGGCACTCTATTCGTTTGGCCAAGCAGGTTATGGGCGCTGGGGCCATCTCTAACGCTGCCGCTCTTTGACGGAGGGCAGCGGCGCGCGACCCTTCGTCAATCGGAGACCGCCTATGTGGAAGCCGTGGCTCGCTACCGTCAAAGTGTACTTACGGCTTTTTCGGAGGTGGAGAACAATATTGCCGCGGAGCATCTTTTGACGGAAGAATACGGGCAGCAGTCGACCGCCCTTAAATCCGCCCGCAGACAACTGGAAATAGCGAATAATCGTTACAGATCGGGTCTTGTGACGTATCTCGAAGTCGCGACCGCGCAAAATGCGGCGCTCGGGGCCGAGCGTAGTGCGGTGCGATTGAAAGGACAACAACTGGTTTCGACAATTGCACTGATAAAAGCACTCGGGGGAGGCTGGTAATTCTCCGAGAAAATTGGAAACTCCTCCCGCTGCTCCAGGGCGTTCCTGGCCACCGTTGAACAGCAGTTGCTTGCCGGCAATACCCGCAAATCCTTCATCACTGTTGAAATTCGCAATTGGGCGTGCGGTGACTCCATGAACGCAAAAGATAACTTGGCGTAGTGACGGTTGCTCCGCTTTCTGACGGAGTATTGGATCCCCCGGCAGGTATCGAGTGTTTGATCTTTATCGTGTCCCGGTTTACAAGGATCTCCTTCACAACAAGCCGCAGCAGCTTTTGCCGCGCCAAGACATCCATTGTCTCTGCTGTTTCGCGCAAACGCCGGAGAAAGGTTTCTATGTTTTCGGCGAGTCGAAGGAATATCTGCTGGTCTGCTGCGGCGATATCAAGAGCTTGGAGTTCCGATGTGATCGTTTTCTCGCTTTTCCGTAATTCCGGCATTCGTTTGCGCAGTTCCTCCAGATCAAGAAGGTTTTCCTGATAGGCGTCGAGCAGTTTCTCAATGGACTTCCGGGTGCGAGCGATCTCTTTGAGCAGAGCTTCCTTTCTCCTTCTGGTAGGGTTTGAATCCTGAATCTCCTTGAGCCGACGCTGGATTTCGGTGCGGATGAGATCGGGCTCTTCCAATAGTTGAATCACCTCTTTCCAGACCATTTCATCCAGGTAGTCTTGCCTAACCGGCCGGTTGTGGCATACTCGCCCGTTGGGATAGCGGTAATCATCGGACCCCAGGCAGCGATAGTAATAGAGCTTCCTCTTTGATGTCTGTGTCGAGGTTCGGTAAAATGCATACCCACATTCGCCGCAAACCAGCATGCCCTGCAGCAACGTGGGCTCGATGGTACGCCGGGGGGAAAACCGTTTGTTCCGCTCCAAAAGATCTTGGGCCAGTGCGAAAGTATCTTCATCGATAATAGCGGGGACTTTGATCTCAAGCCATTCCTCTTTTGGCCGTTCACGATTCCATACTGTCGTCCGCTCCCAGGGCGATATTCCTTTGCGGGTCGGAATCCGATGATCATTAAGCCACCGCGCCACTTGATTGATGCTCAGGCCGTCCTCGGTATATAATCTGAAAACGTTGCGAACGACTTCCGCTTCCTTCTCGATGACTTCATAGTGTGCCGAGGAGTTCTCCGTCTTTTTCACATAACGGTATCCATAGGGAGCGCCCGAGAGGACATTGACCGACCCGGTCCTGGCTCGATGCTTCTTGCCGCGCCTTGTACGCTCGGCAATCTGGGCTCGTTCATACTCAGCGATCATCCCCTGGAATTGAAGCATCAGCTCCTCTTCCGGCGTAGTGGCCTTGGGTGACTTGATGAATACAACTTCCACACCGTGGCGGGAGAACTCTTCAACCAAAAGCACCTGGTATGCATACCTGCGGCTAAGCCGGTCGGGGGAATGGATAAGGATGGTTTGAATTTGCCCCTCGGCTGAAAGATCTCGCAGACGTTCCAGTCCAGGGCGCACGAGCAGTGCCCCGCTATACCCTTCATCTTGAAAAATCCATTCGCCGGGAACAGTGTAGCCTTCACTTTGAGCAAACCCGACGAGAGCCGCTATCTGGCTCGCTATGGTGTGCTCTTCCTTCTGCCGTTCCGAGGACACGCGTGCGTAAATCGCCGCCGGCTTCATGGCTCAGGCCCTCCGCTGGTTCCTTGCCGCTATTGGCGCTGCCACTCGTCGCCCAACCCTTGTCAGGTATAAGAAGCTGATAAGCTTGGATGATTTTCTTTTCCGACAAACGGTCGGAACTATACTCCAATTGGATTCCTCTGGCCGCAGATTGACTGCCCTTACCCGCGTCCCTGAATTCCATGCAGAAAGGCCTCCAGAGCTTGAGTAACGATTTCGCTCAAACTTTTGCCGGTGGCGCTTGCGTATCGACGGAGCCTTTGAATTAAATCGAGCGACAACTTGATAGTGAAAGGAATCTTCGGGTCTGGCACCGGGACCTCTTTGCCCATGTCCTGTGCCTTGCGTACATACCGGTATGCTTGACTCCTGGAGATAGTAAACCGCTCCGCCAGGGCTGCGGCCGCCATCGCCATGGAATTGTTCTCCTTTATCAATTCCAGCGCAGCATTGATACGTTGTGCATGTTCTGAATTGGATGATCTGCTCATGTCTCATATGCGTACAACCATATATGGCACACTGTCAAGCATTATTTTTTGCCCGGTATGGAATTGTCCTGCTGAATTCGAAGTTATCTTTTGCGTTCATGGAGTCATCGCTCCCCCTGGAGGCAAACGGTTAGGTTCCAGCCGCTGGTAATAGGTTAAAGAGGTAAGTTGGGGGAAAAATTGCGATCTAGCCGCGCGGTAGTCCGCAGTCAGTTCGCGGATTTTTTCGACAGATCCCCTGAGGGCCGGATTATACCGGCGCGCAAGGGAAAGGCAGTCCTCCAAAGAAAGCGAGTTGTAGTTGGGATTATGCGATGGTCCTGCTCCGGGGTCTGCATTGGCGAAAGAGGCCAGGGCGAAGGAAAAGCAGAAAAGCAAAACGGCCGATTTAAGTAACCCCTTGCGCCTGTTTCGGTCCAGCCAGCCTATAGCCCTCGATTTTTCAAATCTGATTCCATTCATGGATTCTTTTCCAGAATTTCAAAATATGAAAAGCCCGAAGGTCTATGTGATAGCTATTGGTCCAGGACTTACCTTTCCAAATACTGATCGAGCCTCCCCAAACTCTAATTCATCTTCCTACGAGAACCTGGCGCAGAAATCTCTCTGGTCCATGCCTGAGCGCTCATTTGAATTGAGTCCCATGGGCTGCTCAAGGGCGGTGTGTAGCTCAAATCAAGGTCGTTTAGATCATCGATGCGCATGTCATTGTAGATAGCCGATGCGAAAACATCGATACGCTTTGACACCTCCGATTGCCGATGCCCCAGCATCTGTGCTCCCAGCAAATGACCGGAACTCTGCGAACCGGTAAGGCGTATCCAGAGTTTTTGTGCCCCCGGATAGTAGGCCTTATGGTCCCACGACTCAAACTCGACCGTAAGCGGATCGAGGCCTGCCAGGACCGCTTCGGAGTCCCGCAGACCCGTGCGCGCAACAACCAGATCAAATATTTTTACGGCCTGAGTTCCCAGTGAGCCCTGGAACTGACGGCTTCCTCCCACCGCGTTTTCTCCTGCCACACGACCCTGCTTATGTGCAGTTGTGCCAAGCGGTAGATAGGTGTTTTGCTTTAACAGCCGATGCCATGTTTCCACACAGTCGCCGGCGGCATAGATATCGGCCACGTTGGTGAGCATATTGCGATCGACCTTCACGGCCCCCTTGAAACCTGTTTCAATTCCGGCAGAAAGTGCAAGTTCTGTCCGAGGCTTGGCGCCAACCGCTACGAGCACCATATCCGCCAGGGCGGAAAAGCCGTTTGAGCCGTTGACAACGAGCTGTCCTCCTGCCTCGACGATGCCGCTGACGGTAATGCCTGTGTTTACTTTGACCCCGCGCCCCTTGAGCTGTGCCTCGATTCTCTCGCCGAATTCCCTGTCAACTGTGGTCAAAACTGAATCCAAAAATTCCACGACTGTTACATCCATCCCTCGATAGGTTAGAGCATCGGCCATCTCCATTCCAATATATCCGGCACCGACTATGATCGCGGAATGCGGTTGACGCTCACGAATAAACTGTTCGATGGCAAAGGCTTCGTCCATCCACCGCAGCAGGAAAACACCCGGCAGTTCAATTCCGTCGATATTTGGCCTGATAGATTGAGCGCCCGTTGCAATTATCAGCCTGTCATAGGCCAGTTCTCGCAGTTCCTGACTGGGACTGCCGACTAATACCGTCTTTCGAACCGGATCGATGGATGTTGCCGAATGATCGAGAAGAAGGCGAACGCCCTCATTTTCGATATCCAGGGTAGTTCTGTGGGCGAGGGTATGCCAATCGGGGACTTCGCCACTGAGATAAAAAGGCAGACCGCAAATACTAAAATTCGGATAACGGTCTGCGACCACAACCGTCACTTTGGTTGTCGGGGCCAGTTCCTTAGCTCGCAGTGCAGCGCTGACGCCTGCGTCACTGCCTCCGATAACTATGAGTTCCCGCATCACCTTTCTCCTGATAAAAGGTTATCGTGTCTCAAGGAGGTTTCCCCGTTGTTCATATGATTTCGCCAGTTCCATTCGAGATTTGCCCGTGCAGCCGTTTTTTATCATAAGAATCTCAGCCAATACTGAAAAGGCAACTTCTTCAGGGGACATGTCGCAGATATCCAGACCGACTGGCGTGTGTACTTGGTTGAGCAAGGCTTTGCTTATGCCTTCCACCTCAAGCTGGCGGAACATTTCTATCGATTTTTTTGCGCTGCCGAGCATGCCTACATAGGCGAAATTCTTTTGCAGCGCCCCTTTGAGAGCGGACTTGTCCTGCGTGTGAGTTGGTGCGCAACATAAATAATGTGCGCCGTCGGAGATTTTCTGATTTAGAATGCCAGCTTCAAATGTTTCGCACTGTACGAAATGATCCGCCGCCTCGACCACCTTCCGGATACGATCCGGCTTGCGACTGTCGATAAGTATCGTATTAAATTTCAAGAACCTGGCCAGATGCAAAACGGCGCCGCCTACATGGCCGGCGCCACAAACGACAAGCTGTAAACCGGGACCGACCACCTCCACAAACAGGCTTACTTCAAACTTGCACCCCAAACCAGGTTCTTCATAGGTCGGGGTGTGTACATATCGCTTGAAAAAGCTCTCTTTTTTCCTGATCGCTTTGGCAGCCTCTTCGAGTGCCTGACGTTCCATCTGGCCGCCGCCTATCGTCCCGAAAGTTGTGCCGTCTTCGAGCAACAGCATCTTTTTGCCCACTTTGCAGGGGGAGGTGCCCTCGTTCGCGACGACGGTCAATATCGCATGGGAGATGCCGGCATTCCTGGCGTTCAACTGTTCCTGCAGGATTTCCATCTCCTCTCCATTGCTCTTAAGATGTGCGGGTATCAGATTCCAATTTCGGGCTGTGAATGTCGCCGCGTTGCGCAATGTAATCTCGAAACTCTTTGAGCAGGGCATAGCGGTACTCTCTACGAGCGCCATACGAAGAGGGTATAAAGTTTCCCGCCTGCTCCAACCTGCGAATAATTTCCTCGCCACTCTCGTGGTTCGGTTGTCTACCCTCAGAGTAAAACTCGGCCAGTATCTCGAGTAACCCCTTCATCCCGACCCGCGTGCCGTCCGGAAATTTCAACATGCTCCGACTAACTGTCGGCTGTTCCGCTTCGCCTCATGTAAGTCAGCCTATACGTTCAAACAGTGACATACCTGACTCCTTTCCGCCGATTCGAGCATAAATAGCCTATTAGCCAAGAAAAACCAAATATGTCGAGTTCTATCCAAGGCGACCGCGAAACAGCCTTCCGGCAACGATCATGCTGACGATGCCGATAACGGCCAGGGGCCAGTACTGGGGCCACAACAGGGAGACCCCGGCCCCTTCGAGAAAACTGGCGCGCAGAATGACCAGAAAATAGCGCAACGGATCGATAAGGGTAATGTACCGCACAACCTTCGGCATATTGGCGATCGGCGTGGCAAAGCCGGAAAGAACGATGGAGGGCACCATGAAAAGGAAGGTTCCCAGGAGCCCTTGCTGCTGGGTGAGCGCCAGGGCCGAGATCATGAGGCCGATGCCTACCGCGGACGCCAGGAAGCAGAACAAGCCCAGGTATAATGCCGGAAAGCTTCCTGTAAAAGGTACCTTGAACCATAATATGGCGACGGCAATGATGAGCGTCGCTTCCAGCGCGCCAACGACAAAACCGGGCAATGCCTTTCCGATAAGAATCTCCCCTGGATTCATAGGGGTGACAAGGAGCTGATCGAAGGTGCCCATCTCGCGCTCCCGCGCGACCGAGAGGCCGGTAGAGAGCATGCTCACCAGAAGGGTAAGAATGCCCGCAATGCCGGGGACGATGAACCATCGAGACTCCAGGTTGGGATTGAACCATGCCCGCTCCAGCACTATCGTAGCCGTTGGCGCACCGGAGTTGCGGGGAAGACGGTCCCTGTTAAAGGCCGTCACTATCGATTGCGCATACCCCAACGCGAGGGCGGCGGTATTTGAATCCCTACCGTCGACAATGAACTGCGCGTGTGCGGTCCTTCCCCGTTCCAGGTCCGAAGTGAATTGTGGCCCCATGCTAATCGCCATCAACACCTTCTGGCTGTCGACCGCATGCTGGAGCGCCTTCTGGTCCTGCACGGTTCCAAGCATCTCGAAGCTGGGAGAGCCCGCAAAGCGCGCGATGAAATCCCTGGATAAACGCCCCGCATCCTGATTGTACACTACAAACGGTACGTGCTTCAGGTCGTAGGTTGCGCCGTAGCCGAATACCAGGAGCTGAATGATCGGCGGCCCGATGAGGACCGCCCGGCTCGCGGGATTGCGCAAAAGAGACAGAAACTCCTTGATTGCCAGCGCTACGATACGTTTGAAGGAAAACTCCATCAATCCAACCTCTTGCGAAAGCGAATAATTGCAAGACCCAGAAACAGCAGGCACAGGATTGCCAGGCCAAGGCAGTTGTTCACGATGATCGACCAGACATTTCCAGCCAAAAATATGGTCTGCAGAAGTCCGACAAAATATCGGGCGGCAATCACATGGGTCAGCAGTTGAACCACCCTTGGCATGGAATGAATATCAAAGAGGAACCCGGACAGGATGAAGGCCGGCAAAAAAGTTGCCACAATCGCCACCATCCCGGCCACAAATTGGCTTCGCGCAAGGATCGAAATCAGCAGCCCCATCCCCAGGGCGGTCAGCAGAAACAAGGAGGAACAGACAACCAGAACGGATATCGAGCCGCGCAACGGCACGTCAAACAGGAAAACGGCCATGATCGTTGAAAACAGCATCCCCCCCATTCCGAGCACGAAGTAGGGAATCAGCTTGCCCAGGAGAATTTCCATCTTCCCTGCGGGCGTCACCATGATCCCTTCCATGGTGCCCCGCTCCCATTCTCTGGCCACCACGAGGGCAGTGAGGAGCGCGCCGATCAGTGTCATGATGATGGCGATTAAGCCGGGGACCAGATAATCGCGGCTGCGCATGGCGGGATTGAACCACACACGCGCTTCCGCCGCCACCGGAGCCGATACACGCAGGCCTTCGCCGACGGCCCTTTGTTCCAGCCAGGAAAACCAGGCCCCGTTCAGGTAGTTTTCGATGATGCGCGCCTGATTGGCATCGACACCGTTTACAATGACATGAATGGGGGCGCGCGGAGAACTGAGCGCCAGGCGCGTAAAATCGCTCCGCAGCCATACGATGGCGGCCGCGCGCCCATCGGTTACCGCCTTTTCCGCCATCGCCTCACTGGAATAGTTTGTCGGATGAAACCACTGCGAGCACTGCAACTCCCCCACAAAGGAGGCGGTAAGAGGAGTCGGATGCTCCACAACCACGGCGATGGGTATGCCTCGGGCATCCAGGGAGACCCCATAGCCAAAAATGAGCAGGAGCGCCAGCGGGAGGATGAAGGCTATGGCGATGCTTGAAGGATCCCGCACGATCTCGTAGGCCTCCTTCCGGATCAGGCCCATCAACCGCATCATGCTCATGAGGCCCTCCTGCTGGTTCGTTCATGCTCTTCGATGATCGATATGAAAGCATCTTCCATGCCGGGCGGCGGTTCACCCGGCCGCTGGGCCGTGGCTTTGATTTCGGAGGGAGTTCCCTGCGCGAGCACTTCTCCAAGGGACATCAAAACCAGACGGTCGCAGTATTCGGCCTCCTCCATGAAGTGAGTTGTCACAAGGCAGGTTGTTCCTTGCCGCGCCAAAGCGTTCAGGCGCGTCCAGAACTCGCGCCGCGCCAGCGGATCGACGCCGGAGGTCGGTTCGTCCAGAAAAACGATGCCGGGCTCGTGCATCAGAGCGCACGCCAGGGCAAGGCGCTGCTTGTACCCCAGCGGCAGGTCGCCAGCATTTGCCCCCACGTAGGCAGCAAGCTCGAATTCTTCAAGCGCCCAGGCAAGCCGGCTTTTCTTGCGCTGGTTTTGGAGTCCGTAGGCGGAGGCGAAAAACTCCATGTTTTGCTTCACGCTCAGGGCCTCGTAGAGCGAAAAACGCTGCGACACATAGCCAATGCGGGCGCGCGCCGCGGAGGGCGCATTGCGAAGATCGAGCCCGGCGACCCGGAGCGTGCCGGAGGAGGAGGGCAGCAGCCCGCACAGCATGCGAAACGTCGTCGACTTGCCTGCGCCATTGGCGCCCAGCAGCCCGAAAATCTCTCCCCTGCGCACCGAGAAGCTGACACCCTTAACCGCCGTGAAATCGCCAAAGTAGCGATAGAGGTCGTGGACCTCTATTACCACCGTGCTATCGCTTACCACGGTTTGGGCGGGCGCTGAAATCTCATGACGTTTCACCCGGCCAAACAGTAGACTCACAAAGGCATCCTCCAGTCTGGGTGGCGAGGCCTTGAGCGTTCCCCGGCGAACAAGATCGGCCGGCACCGCCGGAGGACCGGGCTCTTCCATCACTATGCGCAGTCCATTCGCCTGGATCACCGTGTCAATGACTCCAGGCAGACCGGCTATCGTGGACTGAACAGTCCGGGGCGATGTGGAAAGGTTTTCCGGCAGCTCGAACAGAAACGATCTTCCCTCCAGCGGGGAAGAGATCTGCCCCGGGGAGCCCTGGGCGAGAATTTCCCCCTCATGCAGGAGAATGACGCTGTCACAGCGCTCCGCTTCGTCCATATACGCGGTGCTGAGCAGGATCGTTATGCCGTGCTCCACCACCTGCCGGTGGATGATGCTCCAGATCTCCCTGCGGGAAATCGGGTCCACGCCCACGCTGGCTTCGTCAAGCAGCAGCAGATCCGGCGGGTGAATCAGCGTGCAGGCCAATCCAAGCTTCTGTTTCATGCCGCCCGAGAGTTTCCCCGCCAGACGCTTCCGGAACGGCCCAAGGGCCGTCATGGTCAGAAGCTCGGAAAAGCGGCCTTCGCGCGCGCTTCGAGCTATCCCGTGGAGATCGGCGAACAAGGTGAGATTTTCCTGGACGCTCAGGTCCTCGTAGAGCCCGAAGTGCTGCGGCATGTAGCCGATACGGCGTTGGAGCGCCAGAGCCTCTTTGGGCAGCTTGTGGCCCAGCACGGTGACCTCCCCCGCGTCCAGCGAGAGGATGCCGGCCAGGATACGCAGCATCGTGGTCTTTCCGGCGCCATCCGGACCGATTAACGCTGTCATGGTGCCGGCGGGGAGCCGCAGGGAAATGGTTTTGAGCGCAGCCCTGCGCCCGGGGCCTGTGCCGAAAGACTTGGTCAGGTTGGTGACAACGACGGCGTCCATGTCAGTGTGTTTCACAGGGGTGCAGAGGCAGGGCGTGCGGAGGATTGTCCACCAGTGGTATATCGACGGTTGCAGGCATTCCCAGCCGCAGACGGTGGTCGGGATTGCAGGCATAGACCCGAACGCGATAAACCAGTTGCGACCGCAGTTGTGTGGTCTCCACACTTTTGGGCGTAAACTCGGCTACCGGCGAAATGAATCCCACCCAGCCACGAAACTGCTTTCCGGGAAAGCTGTCTGTAGAAATCCACGCCCGCATTCCGAGAGCCACTTTGCCCAGATCCGGTTCCGGCAGATACGCCCTGACCCAGACGGGATTATCCAGCGCGAGTGTAAACACGGGTGTTTGCGGGCTTGCCATGTCGCCCGGTTCCAGGAGGCGGTCCTGAATGACACCATCCGCGGGCGCGTAGAGTTTCGTATCCGCAAGGTTCTTTTCGGCCGTCGCAAGCAAAGCAGTCTCCGATTGCAATTTGGCCTTTGCC
Organism: Syntrophobacteraceae bacterium; assembly: GCA_049964955.1. GTDB lineage: Bacteria > Desulfobacterota > Syntrophobacteria > Syntrophobacterales > Syntrophobacteraceae > SbD1. Next base: position 25,696 of record JBMFWU010000024.1, on the reverse strand, counting down.
GCAGCAATATCTTCCTTGCGCGGTCCGATGACGGCGAGCCGCAAATCCTGGGCTTTGGCCGCAGCGATCTTCTGTTTGGCGTCAAGATCGGCCTGTGCTACCAGCAAGCCACGGCGGGCGTCGTCCCTTACCTGCAGGGAGACGTACTGCTTCTGCGCCAGAACCTGCTGCCGGCGATACAGCGCCCGGGTATTCACCACGTTGGCTTTTGCCGCCTCGACATCCGCCTGCGCAGCCGCAAGATCGGCCCTGGCTCGTGCGATCTCTTCTGGACGGCTGCCCGCCAAAAGGCGCGCGACAATCTGTCTTTGTTCGGCGACATCGGCCCGGTAGCGGGCCACCGCATCGCCAAAACGCTGTGCGGCCAACCGGGCTACCAGTTGACCGGCGTGCACGGCGGCGCCCTCATCCACCAGCAGTTTCTCGATACGGTCGCTGTCGTTAAATGCGAGCTGGACCTGGCGAATATCGACGTTGCCATAAAGGGTGATGTTCGAGCGAACTGAGCGACCACTCCAAAAATGGCGGACAGCAAACGTGCCGATCAAAGCCAACGCGACCAGGACTACTGCGATGATGCGGATCTTTTTCTTCACTGCCATCTATGGGCCTCCGTTTCTCGTATCCTGCCGTGAAAGCGCTAGTGCAGCAAGGTGTTTAGGGACTCGATATCCTTTGATGTGAGAACGCCCGCCGCGGCCTTGAGTTGAATGCGCGCGACCAGGTGCGCATACAGAGCCAGATAGTAATTGCGCTCGGCCGCTGCGTAGCCGGTGGTCGTGGTAAGGAGGTCGATGATCGAACGGGAGCCGATCTCATAGCCCTTCCGAGTCCCTTCCATGGAAATCCGCGCCGAGGAAACGGACTTTCTGGCGGCGTCGAATCTAGCAACGCTGTTCTGCAGGGTGAGAAAGGCAGCCTGCGTGTCCAATCCGATCTGGTCCTTGAGGGCGACAACCTTGTCGCCGCTCGCGCGAGAGAGTGCTTCGGCCTGGCGAACCCTCGCCCGTATCGCTCCGCCCTCGAAAAAAGGGATCGAAACGTTCAAGACGGCTCCGGTCTGGTTTAACGCCAGAGGCGGGATGAGCGTACCCGCCGCGTGCTCGACGAACCCGTTGAGGGTCAAGGTCGGCCAACGGGCTCGCTTCTCGAACTCCACCTGCTCTTTGGATGTCTCCAGGGTCGCCTTTGCCTGCTCCAGCAGAGGCTGGTTCTTCAATGCGCTTTCCAGCCAGGGGGAGAGCGAGTCGGGCCGAGGTCCGACTACGTGCAGCACCTTGACATCCTCCAGTAAGCCGGGCCGATGATGCGTCAGTCGCTGCAACTGCGCTTTCGAGACCTCTACCTGGTTTTTTGCGACAATCAGATCGGTCTTTGCGGTGTCAAGCTGCGCCTGCGCCTCCTGCTCGGAGATGATGTCCCCTGTGCCGATCCGCAGGCTTGCCCCGGCTTGGTCGGCGATGGTTTGCAACAGTTTCACCTGTCGGCGCGCCACACGCTCGTTTGCCTGTGCCTGAAGCGCCTGGAAGTATGCCTGCGTGACGTCCAGCATGAGCCCCTGTTCGGCTGAAGCAAGGGCCTCTTCGCCGGCGCGGATGCGGCTGTCGGCCTGTTTGAGCGACACCCAGGCCTGGCCGTCGAAAATGGACTGCGTCAGCGTGGCGCTCAAAAGATCGGAGTGATACCCGGTAGAGATCGGACCGCTTCCGAACCCCGTGACGCGTGCGCTGTTCATTCCACCGCTCAGATTCGCCCCAAGGTGCGGCAGCAGCGCGGCGCGCGCCAGCGGACGGGTTTGGAGATCGGCGTCAAGTTCCGCTCGTGCCCGGGCAATCGTCGGAGACGTGGCCACGGCCTGCTGATATGCGGTCTCCAAATCCTCCGCACAGGCAGGGACGGCCCTGAACATTATCAAAACGACCATTACGACGAACAGCTTCAGCCACAGCGAACCGAAAACAGACGAGGCGTGCGGTTGCATAAAGGATTCCCCCTCCCGAAATTGCTCGAATCCTGCATGGAGCGTCAGGCAGCCTCCATACGGAATACCGGCCGCCATTGCCCAATCCGTCCGGGAATGCCGTGGACGTGCGCTTTGCGGCGTTAACGAGCACCGTTCCCCCGGGGTGCCGAAAGACGCTTCGCTTTCAGGGCAAATTTGCACCTTGGGTGAGCCTCCGTGTCGAGGCCCGACCATACTCCGGTCTCTCGCATTTGTCAATCGAATCGCAGAACACTATATAGGTATACGACGATATGGTGTAAAGAATGATATTGTCTGGAACGGTATAATGTGGTTGATATAGTTAAAAGCGAATATAATGAAAGTAGGCTACAGGAGGGGCATCCCTTCCGTAGCCTTCTTTTCATGCCGTCAATGGGCGGCGTTTATGCCGGTTTTTTCGTATCGGTTTTTTCCTGTGGACTTTCCTGCCGACTCTGCTCCGGGCAGCAGGACGCCATCATCATCATCTGCGCCATTTTTTCCATACCCGGGCAGCATGGCCCACCTTTTTGCGACATCATCGCCTGCATCATCTCCTGCATTCTATCCATGCAACCGAAGGACGCCTTTCTTTCATCGGAATTTTGATCTGACATAAGACATCACCTCCTCTCTACGGGCCTTGCAGCTTATCACCATTGAGCCCGTGGCTGCGACGACGTTATCGGGAACATCGAAAGGACGATCGGCTTCGTCCGGGGTCCCTACTCCACTCCCAGACTCTGCAGCTTCGCAATGATCGCCCCTTCGGGCATGACGCCCTCGTGGCGATACACCTCCTTGCCGTTTTTGTCATAAAAGATCTGTGTGGGGATGAGCTTGATGCCGAATTTTTGCGCTTCTAACGGGTAAGTCCGGATATTAATGAAGTAAATGGCCGCTTTGCCCTGATATTTCTTTTGGAGCGAGTCCACTTCGCGGGACATGATCTCGCAGGGTATGCACCCCGAGGCGCCAAGATCGACCATGGTGACCATACCCTTGGTCGGGACCTGAGGCACGGCTGCCGCCGATTCGTCGGCGAAGGCCGATCCCGTGGTCAGAAAGAGCATCACAACCAAAGCCATTGTTCCCATCAGGGCAGAAATTCCAAGACTTCTTTTCACATTCGTCTCCTTTTCGGATATTAAGCAGGTCCATCCCCGGCCGCCACTACCGTCTCCATGTGAAATAGATTTTATAAATCGGGATTCACAAATTCAATTGCCCCTCGTCAGCGCGCCTTTTCCGATCTGCATCGAAGTCGATTGCGTCGACTATCCGAGGGTTATTTCGACGTATTACTCTCCTGCCTGAAAAGCCGCTGTGTGCAGGGCCGCATCGGACCACCCGATCCGACCTCGAGCCGCCAAGGGGCGTTAGCAACGCCTAACATTTGCGCACGACGATATCAAATCTCAGTTTCAAATTCAATACATAAATCCAGGCGAGTCAAACGATACGATTCAGGTTTATTTCCGGCTAGATGGAGGCAAAATCGGCTTTTTCAGTTTCCTTGTACTGCAGAAATTATATTTCCGTTTATCAATGTATGGAGTACCTTGAGAAGGGCAAATGTATCGGCCTGCCTTCTCGACAATGGGAGACGCCGACGAAGTTTGTCGATAGCCGCATCAGAACCTTGGGGCGTGTACCGCCAAAAGAAGAGGTCAAAAGACGGCTCGCCGAGGGATTGCGTCTTGACAGGGGAGAGCTGCTTTTGTTATTGTCGATATAATGGAAATCAATATAAAGGCGGCTGCCCCATGAAACGCATTTCCCCCTCCGGACTTACCGACCCAAATTATTGGAAATCATCGATCAATATCGGTTTTACCAAGCTTCTCGTTCTCAAGGTGCTCTCGAAGGGCCCCAATCACGGCTACGGGATACTGAAGGAACTGGAATGGATGACCAGTGGCTGCTGCGTTCCGACCTTCGGAACCGTCTACCCGATTTTAAAAGAGCTGACGGAAGGTGGTTATGCGGAGGTCTGCGAATGCAATCCGCTCAAGGGCGCCCAGAAAAGAAGGGTCTACACCCTTACCTCTCTCGGCCGGGATGCCTACAGGGCGGCGCTGGAGGCGTGGAGGTCCTCGATACCTTACATATACAGAGCGATCGAGGGCAGCGAGCCTGCTTTCACGGAGGACGCAAAAAGACGCGTGTGCGATGCTGAAAAAGAAAGGAGAACGTCATAACATGAGTGGTCGAACGAATGTCGAACAGGGGGAAACGATCATATTTCAAATCGAGGGAATGGAGTGCGGGTGTGAGGCCGCTCTTATCGACAGGAAGCTAAAGGCTCTGACGGGCATAAGGAGCCATCAGATCAATCCCGTCACGCACCAGCTCCGGGTCACCTACGACCCGGAATCTTCGACGATCCAGGATATCGTTCGCTCGGTTTCAGAAACGGGCATGAGGGCTTCCTTACAAAAGAGCGGGCGCTCGCGCAGCACGTGGTGGCGCGAAAAGCAACAGCTCGCTCTCTATGGGTGTGGCCTCCTGGCTTTGATTGCCTTCGTAGTCTCCAAAGTGGGGGTGTCTCCTCTCGCCTACAACGGTCTATACGTCCTTTCCGTGTTGACGGGGGTCTATTATCCTGCCCGGAAGGCGCTGATTGCTATTGTCAACCTTACGCCGACCATCCATCTGCTCATGCTGATAGGCTCCGCGGGCGCCATGGCGCTTGGACTTTGGCGCGAATCCGCAGTGCTCATCTTCGTATACTCGCTTGGCGACGTTTTGGAGTCTTACGCAGTCGATAAGGCCCGGGGCGCCTTACGCTCGCTTACCGAACTCATGCCCCGGGAGGCTCTTGTCCGCACTGACGAAGGGAGTCTGATACGGCCTGTCGAACAGCTTGCGGTCGGGGATGTCGTTATCGTGCGCCCCGGAGAACGTATCCCGGTTGATGGCCGTGTGGCGCAGGGTTCATCGTACGTGGACCAGGCGGCCGTGACAGGAGAGCCTATCCCGGTGCTTCGCGAGAAGGGGGGCGAGGTGTTCGCGGGGACGATCAACCAGAACGGTTCGCTCGAGGTGGAGGTGGAAAAGCCTGCCTCAGAGACCATGCTCTCGAAGATCATTCTTGCCGTGGAAGAGGCACAGGCCAGGAAGGGCAGGCTCCAGAGATTCTCGGACGCCTTCGGCGTCTACTACACCCCCGCCATGTTCGTCCTTGGCGTGCTTGTCGCCGTGGTCCCGCCTCTGTTCTTTGGCGCCCTGTGGATGCCGTTTATCTACCGGGGACTGGTTGTCTTCGTCGTTTCCTGCTCCTGCGGTCTTGCTCTCTCCGTTCCCGTTGCGATCGTCGCCGCCATGGCCATAGCCGCCCGTGAGGGGACGCTCTTCAAAGGCGGCTCCTATCTCGAACTTGTCAACCAGGTAAAAGCCATCGCCTTCGACAAGACCGGCACCCTCACCATTGGACGGCCTCAGGTCACCGAAGTCCTGGCGTTTGGCCGGGTGAGCGAGCAGGAAGTGTTGGCTCTCGCCGGCGCCGTCGAATCGCGATCCGCCCACCCGCTGGCTGCAGCGATTGTACGCAAGGCGCGCGAGAGCGGCGCCTTTTCGGAGCTGCCGGTGGAAGATTTTCAGGAGAACGCCGGGCGCGGAGTGAGCGCCCGGGTCGGTGCTTGCTCCTGTGTGGTTGGCAGCCCGCGCTGCCTTAGCGAACAGGGCGTGCAGCTCGAACAGGTCGATGAGACAGTCGTCCGCCTGGAAAATGAAGGCAAAACCGTCGTGCTGGTGGGCATGGACGGACAACTGGCAGGTCTTGTGGCTATCGCGGACATGGTGAGACCCGGGGCGGATCAGGCTCTGGCAAAACTCAAGGAGGCCGGAGTCTGGACGGTCATGCTCACCGGCGATAACGACCGATGTGCCGCGGCAATAGCTCGTCGGGTAGGCGTTGACGAATACTACGCCCAGCTCCTGCCGACCGACAAGGTTGATGCAATACGTGAAATCCGGGAACACTACGGCAAGGTTGCCATGGTTGGAGACGGTATCAATGACGCGCCGGCTATGGCGGTCGCCGATGTGGGCATCGCGATGGGGGCTGCGGGGACCGATATCGCCATAGAAGCGGGCGATGTTGTTCTTATGTCCGACGATCTTGCGAAGATAGCCTTCCTCCGCAAGCTGTCCCACCGGGCCGTGAGAACCATTCGGCAAAACATAATCGTTTCCCTGGTTAATGTCGCTTTCATGGTGGTCATGGCCCTCATCGGCTATCTCGGGCTCGTTATGGGTTTACTTCTGAACGAGGCAAGCGCCCTTTTCGTGATCGCCAACGCCCTGTGGCTGTTGAGGTGGCGGAGAAGCGGGATGCCGATGATTGCCGAAAAGACCGGGATGAAACAAGACGAGCCACAAAGAAGCGAACGGAGGCCCACCGAGAGATTGCCCCTTGTCGCGATCGAGTCCGGCTCGTGTTGCGCAGAATCCGGCAACGTCGTACCGCTTGTCGAAATGGCAGGTGCAGCGTGTTGCTGCACAGGCGAGGGGCATACCGCAAGCGCGCCTTTTTCCTTGTTCGCTACGACGCAACCCCAGCAGTGCGGTTGTTCGGAATCCGACGGGTGCGCCCCGCCGTCTGCCTTGCACAACGCAACGGAGAAGGTGGATGGATCGAATGGCTGGAGTTCGGCCGCCTTCCGGATAGAAGGAATGTCCTGCTCCTGCGAGGGGCAGATGGTGGAGAAGCGGGTCAAGGCGCTAAAGGGAATCAAGAGCCTTAGCCTGAATCCTATCACCAATCAATTGAAATTGACTTACGATCCTTTGGCCTTGTCCTTGCCACAGATCGAAGCGGCGGTCAAAAAGGCGGGAGTCAAGGCCGTTCCAATAGACTGAGCAAGACTTGCGCGGACCGAGCCGAATCGAGGATGGAAACCGGCAACAAGAAGAGGTTCCGCTTTTAGTGCGCGCCTTTGGCCCGATGCATCAGGCCGGCGCGGGGCGGACACCGCCCCGCGCCTTTGGTTCTTTGCATCTTGGTAATGAAGCAACACTATTGGGGGCAGACGGTTCCCGTCCCCCCACAAACAAAGAAGTCTCACCTCTCGGCCGGCTTGGTAGCGCGCACAAATGCGCTCATGATCTTTCCGTCTGCCTGGTCGGCAACGGACACCGCTTCGGATCCTACAGAGGAGAGGAACTCCCGAACGTCGGCAGCCTGGAAAACTCTTGTAGGCTCAATCCCGATGGCAACGAAACCGGCTGCGGCCAACTCGGACCTGTATTCGGACTCCTGCATCGCGCCCGCGACACATCCCGCCCACAATTGGGGATTGTTCCGGAGCGTTGCGGGAATCTCGCCGCACAGCACCACATCGGAAACCGCAAACCGCCCGCCGGGCTTGAGGGTACGGAACACCTCCCGCAGAACGCGCCTCTTATCGACCGAGAGATTAATCACGCAATTGGAGATCACCACGTCAACGGAGTTGTCCGGAAGAGGAATATTTTCGATTTCTCCCTTCAGAAATTCGACGTTTTCCACTCCGGCCTGTTTCTGGTTCTCGCGGGCGAGCGCGAGCATCTCCTCCGTCATGTCGAGTCCGTAAACCTTGCCGGACGGCCCCACCCGCTTCGCCGAAAGAAAGACATCGATGCCCCCTCCCGAGCCGAGGTCGAGGACCGTTTCACCGGGCTGCAACTGCGCCAGGGCCGAAGGATTGCCGCATCCAAGCGATGCGGTTATCGCTGCTGTCGGAATCCCCGCGATATCGTCCTTCTGGTAGATCTCGTGTGACATGCGGTTGGCCTGCGCGATTCCCGAAGGAGCGCTCGACCCACAGCAGCACGCGCCTCCCCCCCCGGCGACGCCGCTGGCTATCTTGCTGTATTTCTTCTTAACCGTATCTTTCAAATCCATTCAGATTGTCCTTCTGCCGCAATCGTCCTTGCCGATGCAAGCTAACCGATTGAAGAATTATTTTTTATATTTCCGTCCACGCCACTATTCGAAAGCAAACGATATGCCGGACCTCAAACCCCGATGAAACGCGCTCAGAGGTCGGGCTTTTTTACGTAGGGGCATGGGAACAGGCTGCCCCCGAAACTATCCTGCCGGAGTGTGAAATGTTTCCATCTGCAAACCGCGACAAAGCGCTATGGGCGGTCGTCGACGTCTGTGGTTCGGAGTCTTTTATTCCCTCAAGCACCTACTCCAGGGAGAATGCGGTTCTGGCGACAAAGTGAAGGTCTCGGCCCCTGGTTCAGGCAGAGGCTTCCGACAGGCGCTCAGGTGCTCCGGCGGATGTCGCCGCCAACGCGCTGCGGGTGGTTGGCCCGGGGACCTTGGCCCACAAGAGCAAAGTGGAGCTAAGGACTACGCTGATGCAGCCCGCTTCCTGAAAAATGACTGCAATAACCGGCGTCAGGAGTCCCAGCGTGGCCAAAAGCAGGCCGACGGCATTGTAAATGATGGAAAAGAAGATATTGAGCTTGATGCGCCGCAGCACCTTCCGCGACATCTGCACGAATTCGACGATATGTGTTGGATCGTCATCCATCAGTGTTACGTCCGCCGCCGCGATGGCGGCATCCGTACCCGCCCCCCCCATCACGATGCCCACATCGGCAAGCGCCAGGGCGGGCGCATCATTGATCCCGTCACCAACCATGGCCACGGTCTTGCCTGCGCTCTTCATCTCATTAATGATTAACTGCTTATCCTGGGGCAAAAGACCGGCTCGAAACTCGTCCACCCCGATCAGGGATGCCACTGCCCGGGCAATCTTAAAGTTGTCGCCGGTCAGCATGGTGATGTGCCCCACCCCGAGGGCTTTTAGCGATGCAATCGCGCTTACTGTTTCGGGTCTCACTTCGTCGGCGATGGATAAAAGCCCGACAGCCTCGTGGTCACGGGCGACCAGAATCGTCGTCCTGCCAAGATCGGACTGAGCCGTCAGCGCCTGTTCGATGCGAGAGGGAATGGAGATGCCCCGATCCCGCAGAAAAATATCCTTCCCCACTACGATTCTCTGTTCGGCGTGGGTGGCCTCAAGCCCCATGCCCACTTCAATTTTGAAGTCATCGGGGTCCGGCACGTCGAGCGTTCGCCCCCTGGCGAGAGCCATCACAGCCCTGGCCAACGGATGTTCGGAGTACTTCTCCGCGATGGCGGCCAGCCGCAGCACCTCGTCTTCGGGCACCCCATCGGCGCTCACCACCTCCATCACCTTCGGACGGCCCAGCGTGAGCGTGCCGGTCTTGTCAACGACCAGGGAATCGATTTTGCCTGCAATTTCGAAGAAGATGCCGCCCTTGATGAGTACGGCCCGGCGGGCCATGTTGGCGATTCCCGCAGCCACCGCCGAGGGAGTGGCGATGGCAAAGGCGCATGGACACGCCACCAGCAAAATGGCCACGGCTACCTTGAGGTTGCCCGAAGTAAGGTACCCGATGACCGCAAGGGTGATAACCGTGGGGAAGAACCACACGGTAAAACGGTCGGCGATCCCCTGAATGGGCGCTTTGGATTCCCGGGCATCTTCCACAAGGTGAACGATTCTGGCGAGGGTGGTGTCGGCGCCGATCTTTGCCGTGCGTACTTCAAGGCGGCCGCTCTCGTTGAGCGTCCCGGCGAACACCTCGTGGCCTTTGAATTTCTCCACCGGCAAGGACTCGCCGGTGATGGGGGCCTGGTTGACGGTCGCCGCCCCCGCGGTGACTACGCCGTCCACCGGAATGCGCTCACCCGGACGCACCGTCACGACATCCCCAATCAGCAATTCAGCGACGGGAACGGCTACCTTTGAGTCGCCGCGGCGTACGTTGGCCATTGGCGGAGCAAGATCGAGCAAGTCGCGGATACTCCGTCGGGTCTTGTCGAGCGTGTAGGACTCCAAGGCGCCAACCACACCCATGATAAGAATGATCACTGCGGCAGGCATGAATTCTCCTGCCGCTATCGTGACGAAAATCGCCACGGTTACAAAAACGTTGACCGTGATCCTGCCCCGGACGACGTCACGAAAGCCTGATAGGAAGCGCTGCCAGCCGCCGAAGAAAGTGGCGAGCAGAGCCAGGCCTGCACCGAAAAACTCCGGACCGATCCGCCAGGGGCCAAGAATCGACGAATCGACCCGCCAGGGGCCCAAAAGCAGCCAAGGGCTGGTCTGCCAGCGGCTCAAGAGCCAGGCAGACAGGGTCAAGGCGCCCACTATCGCCGGGACCAGGGCAAAGATCAGGATTTGCTGCAAACGGTCAAAGCCATCGCGTCTAGCCATTATATTTGCTCCCTAGTCCTTTCCGGAATTGCCGGATAAACCCTTCCCCCGGTTCTTACCGCCCTTTTCCTCAACGTGGCAGCCGCACCCCGGGCCACAACCGCTGCTCGTCTTGGTCATGGACTCTTTGATTATGGCCCAGAGGCCTTTCTTGCCCGACTTCACTTCGTTCTTCTTTTCCATCGATTGCTCCTTCCTGTGTCCAGCATGTTTTTGTATTCTCTTGCCGAAAGACATTGCGCCGCCGGGGCGGTCCGTTGCCCGGCCTCCTCGATAAGGCATAACCCCATGTCGAGAAGAGGGTATACGGTTCTACCATGCGGTAATGGACGTTGTTTCCGCGCCTGATCGCCTTGAGGATGCCATGGCCGATAAAACGCTCAAGTCGACCGGAAACAGCTTATCTTTGCATTCACACGACTGTCGATAGGTCCGTCGAACAACTGGCCGCGGGCTTCTCATACCGTTGCCTCATCACTCAGGCACCAGCCGTATTCGAGTATTCTCACAACGCAAGGGTCCACGATACGGTAATAGATCTGAATTCCCTCGCGCCTTGAGCTCAGGATGCCGCGGTCGGCAAGCCTCTGGAGCTGGTTTGAAACCGCCTGAGGCTTCATGCCGATGGATGCGGCGATCTCGGTCACGCACAGCTCTGAGCTTCGCACGAGGGCATGAAGCAGTCTGAGGCGGGTGGCATTGGCGAGGACCTTGAAAATCGTCTCAATCCTCTGAGCCTCCCCCGCACTGATGAGCGACCGTTCCTGTATGGGCGTTTTGGCTGGGCAGAACAGGGTTCCCCATTGCATGTTCACTTTAGCTTCCGGCATATGGCGCCTCCAACCTTCCACTATTACATATCATTGTGTAATAATATGGGGCAAGAGTTTTCGTTGCATTGAGCCGCTCAAAGCAGGCGTCACTGCCTCTCATGCCCCCCGTAAACGGGGAGCGTAAAAGACGTCTTGCCTCCGCCGACGATTTTGGCGGAAGGGGGAGTGCCTCGAAAAGACGGCGCATTTTCAGCCGAGGGAAATTCCCTTTAGGCCGATGGCAAAAATAGAAGATCCGGAACGTTGGGTGTGACCTGCGGTTGAGCCAGGGCGCGACCGCAGGGTTTTCGGATACCTATTTTTCGCCATTGGCCTTGGCTCAACGGCGCTGGTTCGATTTGCCCTGAAAAGGGGCGCCTTCAATCCGGTTTCCAGGAAAAAGTCCGCGGAAAGTCCCGCTTCTCTATTTTCTCGGAAGCTTTTCACTTCGCTTTCACCCCCTCTACGATATGCCTATGAATGGATGGATGACAAAATAGAAGCCCAGAATGCCTATGGCGACCGCAGCGCACTTTTTAAACCACCGGCTTCCCTCATGGAACGAACTGTTATCGAGGAGTTTCCTGACCTTGGCGGTCGAACTGCCTGCTATGGCAATGGGTATGCACTCCCCGATACCGAAGAGCACGATATAGAGGATCCCCGTCAGGACCTTTTGCTGAATCGTGATGACGGCAAGTATCGGGGCAATGAAACCGAAGGTGCAGGAACCGGACAGGATGCCGTAGGCAAGCCCGAGGACCAGTGCTCCCGATATTCCCTTCAACTTGATCCTGCCCATGAGGCTCCCGGACATGGAGCACTTCGACACTCCCCATATATCCAGGGCGACCCAGACGAGAATCGCTCCCACCAGGATAGTCCAGTAGGGGCTGACTTGCCCGAGCATGGAGCCAAGAAGCGAACACACGATTCCCAGGGCGGCGATGGTGATGAAAAGCCCGACGCTGAAGATCACCGCGCAAAGGGCGGCGTCTTTTGTCTCCAGGGTCTTTTCCTGGCCGGCCACATAACTTACGATGAGCGGGATGGATGCCAGATGGCACGGACTGAGGGCCACACTGACCATGCCCCACACAAGACAGCCCACCGCGCCGATCAGTAAATTTCCCATCATCCAGGCGTTTATGGTTAGAAAAAAATGATCGAGCATCGTATCTCCTTATTTCACTCCCAGGCTTTCCAGCTTCGCAACGACCGCCCCCTCGAGCATGACGCCCTCGTGGCGGTACACTTCCTTGCCGTTTTTGTCATAGAAAATCTGTGTGGGGATGACATTGATCCCGAATTTCGGTCCCTCTTCCGGGTGATTTCGGATATTAATGAAGTATATGGCCGCCTTGCCCTGATATTTCTTTTGGAGGGAATCCACCTCATGAGACATGATCATGCAGGGTATGCACCCGGAGGCGCCAAGGTCGACCATGGTGACCATGCCCTTTGCCGGGACCTGAGGCACGGTTGCCGACGCTTCACCAGCCTGGCACGAACCATTTGCCAGGAAGAGCATCGCAACCAAAACCATTGTACCAATCAGGGCCGAAATTCCAAAATTTCTTTTCACATCCGTCTCCTTCGATCAGACAGATTTATAAATCGTGATTCACAAATTCAATTGGCCCGTTCGGGTACTCCATTTCTAATCTGTCTTGAAACCGCTGATGTAGCCTATCCGACTATTATTTCGACTTATTACTCTCCTGTTTTGAAAGCCGCTGCCGCAGCGGCTGTGCCGGACGACCCAACCTGGCCTTGGGTCGCCAAGGGCGTGGTTAAGAACCTACATTTGCGCAAGAGAATATCAAATCCCGATTTCGAATTCAACACATAAAGCATAAAGAAGCGAAGCGACCAGATTTAGGCTAATTACAAGCCATATTGAGGCGATGCTGATTTTTCAACCTCTCACCCCGATAAAATTTATATTGACGTTCATCGATTTAGATAGTATATTGGTACTTGTGAATGCATATGGGGTGATTGAGCATGCAAAAATTTCTGAAAGTCATGAAGGCCCTCTCCGACCCGAACCGCGTGAAGATTCTCAAGCTGCTTCAGCAGAGGTCATTATGCGTGTGTGAACTGCAGGCTGTCTTGGGGATCGCGCAACCGACGGTTTCCAACCACCTGAAGGTCCTCGAGGAATCTGGATTTGTTTGCTTCCAGAAGAACGGACTCTGGGCCGAGTACTCCCTTGCGGACGGAAACAGTAGTCCCTACTCGGCTTGCATGCTTGGCAACCTGAGGCACTGGCTCAAAGACGATCCCCAAATCGCACCCTTTGTCGAACGCCTCCCTGGCATAGACCGGGGAACCATGTGCAGAAGCTCTCCGGTCAAGGCGCACGGCCAAAAGAAAGCCGCCGCGCCCCGGCGCTCTGCCTGCAAGGCGTCATCTTGAAAAGGAGAAAAATCAATGCTCATCAAAGTACTCGGACCCGGCTGTAAGAAGTGTCATGAAACTGAAAAGGTCGTAAAGCAGGCCGTTGCGGAGACGGGCTCTTCGGCTATGGTCGAATATATCACCGATATCGCTGAAATCGCCAGGCACGGGATATTCAGCACACCGGCGGTAATCGTGGACAGTGAAGTGAAGTCGATGGGGAAAGTCCCGTCGAAGGCTGACGTGAAATCCTGGCTTCGAGAGTGAATCTGCGCCGGGTCGGAGGCGCCGTCGGCCCCGCATTTCCCAGCGGAATATCTGCCGCGGGGAACGGAGGGCGCGGAAAAAAAATTCGCCTGGAGATAGAGATGGCTGACAAGGACATCACGCGAATCAGCGTGGGAGAATTTTCGGTAGGGATCCTCGGCCTGAAACAGGTCATGAACAAGATGGCGGGCACGCATGCGGACAAATCCGATGAGGAGGTTTGCTCTTTCATGCTGGCCGAACTGGCCAGGGATAACTACATCCCCCGCAAGGCAAAAGAAAATTACGGAAGGGCCTTCCTCAGGGAGTTTCGAAGATTTCTCGGTCAGCCTTTTACCGACGACGCCCCAAAGGGACTGGACATTAAAGTCCTAGGGGTTGGCTGCGCCCAATGTCACGCCTTGACACAGATGGTAATGGAGGTGCTCACGGATCTCAACCTGCCTGCGGGCGTCGATCATATAACCGATATAAAAGAAATCGCCGGGTACGGGGTGGCGGGGGCGCCGGCGCTTCTCATCAATAGCCGCGTCATGGTCGTGGGAAGCGTTCCGCCAAGGGACAAGGTCAAAAAATGGCTCACTGAGGCCAGTGTATCTTTTACGTAAATACAGGAGACATCCCGTGTTGCTCCAAGGCTACCGCAAGGAAGTGATTCGGCCCGAGTGCAGGCCTGAAGCCGAAGCGGTCCACTACATCGCCCACCTCGACCAGGACATTTCGGAGGTAATGCCCTACCTCAATGCCGTTCTCGGGGGCTTTCAATACATAAAGGACCCTCCCTGTGTTTCCTTCCGGGTGCATGGAAAGCTCATCGCCGTTCATCCCGGGAAAATATGCATCAACGCCCTGAAGGACGAGGCGGAGGGAGAGAAGATCGTCGAGTGGCTAAAACAGGAGATCAACGAGGCATGGGAGCGCCGGAGCGAGATTCAGCCGCAATTCGAAGGCGCTCCAAAGCCCAAGGTAATCGAAATATTAAAGCTCTTGCCAAAGACTAATTGCGGTCAATGCGGTCAGCCAACCTGCATGGTGTTTGCCACCCAGGCGGCCGAAGGCGGAAAAAGCCCCGATGATTGCCAGCCGTTGAGTGCGGACAGCCGGGCAAAGCTCAGCGAATACCTCGGTCGGTTCAAGTTCGACTGAGAAAACGGAAAAATTAACAGGAGGACTCTCATGACTGAATCGGTGTCCAAGCGACTGTCATTCCTTGATCGATATCTGACGCTATGGATTTTCCTGGCCATGTTTGTCGGGGTAGGGGGAGGCTGGCTTTACCCGGGGATCAAAAACGTCATCAACTATTTCCAGGTCGGGACCACGAACATTCCAATCGCAGTCGGCCTGATATTGATGATGTATCCCCCTCTTGCGAAGGTAAAGTACGAGGAATTGGGCGAAGTATTCCGGAACTTCAAGGTGCTGGCGCTCTCTCTTGTGCAGAACTGGGTAATCGGCCCTATCCTCATGTTCCTTCTGGCGATCACCTTCCTCTCCGGACATCATGAGTACATGGTGGGACTGATCATGATCGGCCTTGCACGCTGTATCGCCATGGTGATCGTCTGGAACGATCTGGCCGGCGGGGACACGGAATACTGCGCGGGGCTCGTGGCCTTCAACTCCATCTTCCAGGTGCTCTTTTTCTCGGTGTACGCCTACATCTTCATAACCGTTCTCCCGAAGTGGATCGGCATGACCGGGGCCGTGGTCGATATTTCCATGAAAGAGATCGCCAAGAGTGTTTTCATATACCTTGGCATCCCCTTTATCGCCGGCATGCTCTCCCGGCTGATAGGCCTCAAGACCAAGGGCCGCGAGTGGTACGAGAAGAAATACATTCCGAAAATCAGCCCGATTACTCTCATAGCGCTTCTCTTCACCATCGTCGTAATGTTCTCCCTGAAGGGCGAATATATAGTGGATCTGCCCCTGGATGTAATCCGCATAGCCATTCCGCTGTGTATCTACTTCCTGGTCATGTTCCTGGTCACCTTTTACATGTCCAAAAAGGCGGGGGCGACTTACGGCCAAACGGCGACCTTGAGCTTCACCGCCGCCTCCAACAACTTCGAACTGGCCATAGCGGTGGCCATTGCGGTCTTCGGGGTGAACTCCGGGGAGGCTTTTGCCGCCGTCATCGGTCCCCTGGTCGAAGTGCCCGTTCTCATAAGTCTTGTGAACGTGGCACTCCGATTCAAGCAGAAATACTTCGTGCCGTCCATTGAGCCACCCGTCGGGTCGAGGAAGCGGAGTTAGCACTCTCAAGGCGTTGAAAGGAACACGAGGAAATATTCCCTGGTTTTGGAAGGAGAAACCTGATGGCTAAAGACTTTGTCCCGGTAAAGATTCTCGATCTTCCCGGAACCGGAGGGGGCTGTTCGTGCGGCTCGGCTCTGCGTGGTCCGGAATACATGGCGATGCTCGCGCAAAAGTGCGAGGAGCTAAAAGAGGCCCTGGAATCGAGCTTTCCGGGGAAAACCAGCACGGACCTGATCGATCTGACCATCCGTCCGGAGGAAAAAGAAACCGAACCCGGCCAACTGCTGCTTAACGGGCAGTATCCTTCCCCGTTGGTTGTAATCGACAGCGAGGCCAGATTCGCGGGAAGCATCCAGGTAAATAGAATCGTGAAGGAAGTCGGCAAAATCCTGAACGGATAGAAAGGAAGGGAGATAATGGGCGAGTTTTTGGAAACGACCTACGACAAGTTCGTGTTCAAGGTGAAAACAGGCTGTTTCTACAGCCGGGATGACTTCTGGGCCGAAGTGAACGGGGACACGGCAGTGATCGGCTTGAGCGATTTTCTCCAGAAGGCGAAAGGCGATGTGGCTTTCCTGGAGACGGCCGAGGCGGGAACAGAGGTAACGCAGGGCGGGGAGATCGGAAAGATCGAAACCATCAAGGCCACCTTCGGCATCTCATCACCGGTATCGGGCAAGGTAGTGGAGGTCAACCCGGAACTCGAATCGAGCCCGTACCTGATAAACGAAGACTGTTACGGGAAGGGCTGGATATACAGGATTGAGCTTACGAATTTCGATAATGACAAGGCGAAGCTGCTGGCGGCCGACAAATATCTCGATCTTATGCAGGGGAAAATCGCCGAGGAGATGAAGACCAAATGAACCGGAAAGCGAAAAAAGTCGTCGTCCTGCCTTGCAGCGGAATCGGCAAGGTCTACGGCGCCCTGGCCCGCGAGACCACCTATGAACTGATGGACCGCGTGAGACCGGGCGTGGTCGTTACCACCTGCCTGCCGCTCCTGGTGATCGAAGACGCGGAAGCAATAGAATTGGTGAGAGACAATCCGGTCGTAACGATTGACGGCTGCCCGAAGAGCTGCGCCCGGAAGTGCGTCGAGGCGCAAGGCGTGACGCCTGCCGAGACCTGCCAGGCAATGAATTTCTACAAAGCGCACAAGGATCTCAAGCCGGAGGGCATTGCCGAACTGGATGAAAACGGCCGCAGACTTGCCGCCGCGGCAGCCGACGAACTGGCCCCGGTTGTTGATATGCTGGCTGCAGGAGGTGGGAAATGATAGGTCTTCAAGTTTTGAAAGTGGGCATTGTTTCCTGCAGCGGGGAAGCGGTCCCCGAGGGGACGATTTCACGGATTGCCTGCCGGCAGGTGCTCGACGAGCTAAGGGCTGCGGAGACCGTCACCATCTGCCTTCCGCTTTTTCTTGCCGGAGGGCGCGAAGAGCGGGAGTTTGCGTCGAAATTTCCCACGATCACCGTCGATGGATGCGAGAAGCGTTGCGCCCAAAAAAGCACCGAAAAGCTTTCGGGCAAGCCCGCAAAGTCGCTCCTGATCCCGGAAATACTGAAAAAGCATGGCATTGAGGCGCCGACCAGCCTTCGCAACCTCAGGCCTGAAGAGAAGGCGGCGGCCCGGGTAGTAGCCGAGGAAATCGCGCGGGCTGTCGATGAAGTTCTGGAAGGGTAGAAGGAGAAGGATATGCCGATATACAAAAACAAGGTGGAGTGGCGCGGGGAACATCGTGGGTACACCTGGTGTCAAAACGGGGCGGAGATGGAGTTTTCGGCCCCTGTGGACTTGTACGGACTACCCAATGTGATTTCGCCCGAAGATGCTTTCGTTGCGGCTTCCAACACTTGCTACCACATGATGGTCATCTGGGTTGCGGAACGATTCAAGATAGATCTCGCCTCCTTTGAATGCGAAGCGGTAGGGGAGGTGGAGGAATTTATCGACAGGACCTCGTGGTTCAAGAAGGTGACGCTTTATCCGAAGCTTGTCGTACGGAACAAACCGCGCGAAGTTGTTGAGCGCGCCCTCGACATGGCTCTCAAATATTCGACCATAAACCAGTCGTTTAAAAGCGAGGTTGTGGTTGAGCCTACCATTATTGTGCAGTGAGCGGTGATGAGCCAGACATATGATATCGCATTTCTGGGAGGCGGCCCCGCCGGGTACCAGGGGGCTCTCCGGGCCGCTCAGCTTGGCGCCAGGGTGGCTGTTGTCGAAAAGATGTTCGTCGGTGGAGTTTGCCTCAACCGGGGCTGCATCCCGACGAAAACCTTGAGGGCTTCGGCCGAAGTGGGTCGTTGCCTGCGGCGGGCAAGAGAGTACGGATTCAAGCCCGTTGAGGCCCTGCCCGACATCGCGGCCATAATCGCCCGAAAGCAGCGGGTTGTCAGCAGCCTGCGCAGAAGTATCGAGGGATTGTTCCAGGCGCGCGGGATCGAGCTGATCGAAGGCCCGGGCAGGTTGGCCGGACACGGGGAAATCGAGCTGCAAAACAGTGGAGAGCCGTTCAGGGTCGAGGCCGGGAAGGTGGTCATAACGACCGGTTCTCGACCTGCGGGACTTACCATTTTCCCCGAGAGCCCCCGAATCTTTCTGGCTGATGAAATCCTCGACATCTCCTATCTGCCCGACCATCTTCTCGTGGTTGGCGGTGGCGCGGTCGGCGTTGAGATGGCGGCTATTTTTCGCGAGCTGGGCTCCCGGGTAACCCTGGTCGAGGCTCTCGATCACATTCTGCCCCATGAAGATCGGGAGATTGCCGATAACCTCCTCTCCATTTTGAAGCGGCGCAAAGTGAACGTTCATTGTGGCAATGCGATAGATTCGGTTGTGAAATCGGGAGAAGGATTTACGGTTCTGCTTTCGAACGGGACCGAACTTACTCCGGACACCATCCTTCAGGCGGTCGGCAGGCGGCCCAACACCGAGGGGATCGGCCTCGAACAACTCGGGATAGAGCTGGACCGCGGATGCATTGTTGTTGACAGGCATCTTCAAACATCGGTTCCGAAGCACTACGCGGCCGGAGATGTGATAGGGGGATGGCTTCTGGCGCATGTGGCTTTTGCCGAGGGTATCTGTGCCGCTGAGAATGCCCTGGGCATGGGAAGCGCGATGGATTACAGGGTCGTGCCCCGGTGTGTGTTCAGTATCCCCGAGTACGCCTCTGTCGGGATATCGGAGGAAGAGGCGCGGAATCATTACCCGGTACGCGTGGGCCGTTTTCCCTTCAAATCCCTTGGCATGGCTCAAGCCCTGGGAGAGTTCGAAGGGCTTGTAAAGATCATCGCTCATGCGGAAACGGATCAAGTCCTCGGAGCTCATATCCTCGGAGCTCATGCGGCAGACCTCATCCAGGAGATCGCACTGGCAATGAAGAGTAATCTCTCCACCCGGGAGATCATGGGGACCATCCACACGCATCCCACCCTGTCGGAGGCCGTCTTGGAGGCTGTGCAGGAACTACACGGCCGGGCAATTCACGCTTTACCAAAGAACCTCGCCGAGGGAGTTTTGGACCATGCCGGAGCAAAAGTCTCCGGAAGCTCCTTTAGAGCGATGGATGCGGACAGGTAGGAAAGGAGACAGGTCATGGCGGTACAGCAGGAAAAAGCAGAGATCTATCCGCCGGAAGCCGAAGAGCTGTCGCAGTTTTTGCCGGAAAGCGACTGCAGGAAATGTGGGTTTCCAAGCTGCATTGAATTCGCAGAGGCCCTCATTGAAGGAGAAGCCGACCCTTCTCGATGCCCCGAATTGGAGTCCGAATTCGTGAGCGCCATGCGCTCTATTCTGACTCTTAATAAAGAGCCCATTCCCTATAACATGATGATGGAGCAGGAACCCTGTACACTCATTGAGATCAACAATCCCGGCAAAGGCTCGCCGCTGTTGGTCACCGGCAATTTCCGGGAAACGGTGCGAATCATGAGGGAAATACTCGAAAACACCGGAACGCGTGCCTTTCTGCTCCCCACGTTTACTCATGGATATACCGTCGACAACGCCGTCCATGAGAAGATGTTCAAGGCAAAAGAAATATGGACGGCTTTGAGAGATAATTCCGTAGAAGAAAAAACCGGAAAGACTCTCATGATTATACCGGGTCTGGCTGAAAAGGAGAAGAATTCCATCCGGCAAATCAGCGGCTGGGATGTCTTAATCGGGCCAATATCCGGTTTTTTGGCGCCGCTCTTCATCCTGAGCAATCGAGAGGTCTTTTCGTAATTTGCAGAAGTAGACGTTTGCATTCGAGTATTGTTGCGGAGGGTAATTGCGTATGAGTGTTCAGGCCGCGCCGGCCTGGCTCGTTGAAGAAGTGTGCCGGGCCAGGAAAGGTCAGGGAAAAGATCGGATCGAGGAGACAAGCGGTGTGTTGGCGCAGCTTGGACTGCCTACCGTCTGTGACACCGCCCGGTGTCCGAATCGGGGCGAGTGTTTCTCGCATCATACGGCAACCTTTCTGATCCTTGGAGAGATCTGTACCCGCGGTTGCGCTTTCTGCGCCGTAAAACACGACCGCCCCCAAGGCCCCCCCGACCCAGGGGAACCCGCGAGGCTCGCCTCCGCCGTGACGAAACTGGGGTTGGCTCACGTCGTCGTTACATCCGTTACCCGGGATGACCTGCCTGACGGCGGCGCGGCCCATTACGCGGCGGTTGTGCAAGAACTGCACAGGAGCTGTCCCGATGTGCGGGTAGAAGTCCTGGTGCCCGATTTCCTGGGATCCGAAGAGGCGCTTTCCAGTGTTCTAAAATCCCGCCCGGACATTTTGGCCCACAACGTCGAAACGGTCCCGAGG
Source organism: Syntrophobacteraceae bacterium (assembly GCA_049964955.1). Taxonomy (GTDB): domain Bacteria; phylum Desulfobacterota; class Syntrophobacteria; order Syntrophobacterales; family Syntrophobacteraceae; genus SbD1. The sequence continues at coordinate 4,912 of JBMFWU010000024.1, read as the reverse complement.
CTTTACCGGGCAGTGAGGCGAGGGGCCGATTATGCCCGTTCCCTCACCCTGTTGCGGCGGGCCAAATCGCTCGCCCCCGATATTGTCGTAAAATCCGGCTTCATGCTGGGCCTGGGGGAAACTGACAACGAGATCGAATGCGTGCTGCGAGATCTGGTCGGGGCAGGGTGCGATATGGTGACCATCGGCCAGTACCTTGCGCCGTCACTCGGCCATATGCCCGTCCAGCGATACGCATCTCGCGAAGAATTCAATCGCTGGAAGGAAAAAGCCATCGGCATGGGTTTTAAGAGCGCAGCCTCAGGGCCGCTGGTGCGAAGCTCCTACAAAGCGCCGTTCTTTTTTGGAGAGGTCCTGTGAGCAGTTGGCGTCTTCTGGATACGGGGGCGCTGCCCGCAGCGCTCAACATGGCCATCGATGAGGCCATGCTTCAGTTGCATGTGCCGGGGGAGTCGCAGCCGACGCTGAGGTTCTATCAGTGGGAACCTGCCGCGGTTTCCCTCGGATATTTTCAGAAGGCGCACTCGATTGATCTGGCCGCCTGCAGGCAGAGGGGCATCGATGTCGTTCGGAGGATGACCGGCGGAAGGGCGGTGCTGCACGAAAACGACCTCACCTACAGCATTGTGGCCGATTCCAGTCAGGGCATTCCCTCTTCCCTGGATGGCTCGTATCGACTGCTCTCGAAAGGGCTTCTTGCCGGCTTCGGGCTGCTCGGGGTTGAAGCTCAGCTTGGGCATGAGAGGGTAAGAGCTCCCAAATCCGACATTTGTTTTGTAAATGCACTCGTTGCGGATATCGTCCACGAGGGGAAAAAATTTGTCGGAAGCGCGCAGACCTGGCGCGGCGCATCGCTTCTCCAGCATGGTTCCATCGTCATGGAGCCTCAGCAGAATACATGGGCGGCGATCATCAGGACGGACTCGGACTCGCTCGAGTCACTTCGTGAAAAGCTCGCATCCCGGACAGTTTCGCTCCAGGAGATCCTCGGACGCAGGATCGATCCCCGCGAATTGAAACAGGCCATCACGGCGGGAATGGCCAAAGCGCTTCAAGTCGATATCCGGCCCGGCGAATTGCTCCGCCGGGAATGGGAACTGGCTCAAAAGATCGCGTCCGCCGGGACGACTTTTCAAGGAAAGTAAACAGCAATGAAAAAGAAACATAACAGCGTTACCGGTCGCCCGGAATTTCTGGCGGGCTTAATGGTGCTCGGTTTGTTGCTGGCGTTTGCGCGGGCCGGGCGGGCGGAAGGGATCGGCGACCCTGCGTCATACTTACCGACGCTCAGTTCGTACGCTCAGGGGCGTTACACCGCTCCCGACACGGGCGACGATCTGCTCTCCCTGCGACGGTATAAAGTCATGCTCGACGGCGGGCCCCAAGACCAGCTCCATTATCATTTCCAGTTTATCTACAAGTACAACAACGGCAGTTCGACCGATAACGCCGTCTTTATGCAGGACGCCTATATTGTCTATCCTTTTACTCCCGGCTTCTCGCTCAAGGCAGGCCAATTCATTCCTCCATTCGGACTGGAGCGTTTTCAGCCCGACTGGAACCTGGACTTTGTGGACCGCACCGACGTCACCAACCGAATGGTGCCGGACGGCAACCTGGAGGACAGTTTTGCCAGGGACCTGGGTCTGCAGGGCGATTGGGACTTTAGCGGCTGGGAACTTTCAACGGGAATCTTTCAAGGCGGAGGAGCAAACGACGGATTGAAAGACAACGGCCCCCTCGGGGTAGTGCGTTTGAGCTACGGGAGAAAAGGCTCTTGCGGACCTCGGCCGTGGTCGTGGCGTGCCGGCATGGCGGGATCGGCCCGGCGCGATGTCGATTTGAATTTCTCGGGCCAGTTGCCGGGGCTTAGCAAGAAGCTGACGAGTCATTTTGCCGGGCAGGACGACCGGCTCAACGGTTTTGTGGAGGCCGGCTGGGGCCGGTTGCGCGCTCAGGCTGAGTATTTCCAGGCCTGGTACGAACCCTCTACGGGCAGTGAAATAGCGGCCGTCGGGGCCTACGGGCAGATAGCCTGGCTGCCGGTCAAAAGCGTGATCCTGGCGCTGCGCAACGAGTGGTTCAACCCCGATGTCCATCAGTCGACAGCCTTTCCCTCCGATGAGTGGACGCTTGGCGCGACCTACGATCTGCCCTGGGCGCCCATAAGAATCGCAGTCGATCACAGTTGGATCGATGGGGGAACGGGGCCGTCCGATCAATGGCGCGTCCAGGTGCAATACTTCCTGATCAAAGGACTTACGCTGGGCTGAAACATGCCGCCGGAACGATCCGACAATCCCTGAGCCTGCTTCCGCTCTGACGGTACCGGGGGGGCTTCGGGAGCATGTAAACAGTGTGTAGTTGTAGTGGGAAAGCAGGACAAATCATAACTTTTGAAGGAGCAACCATGAAGGACCTGAAGGAATTGTTCGATGTCGGTTTGAAATTTCACGGCCACAAGTGTCCGGCCATGCCCATGGGGCTGAGAGCTGGAATGGCCGCCATGAAGCTTCTGGGAGTGGAGCGCTCGCAGGACAAGGAACTGTTCGTAGTCGCGGAAACAGGCAAGGGCCACGCGGCGGGCTGTTTTCTGGACGGCGTCATGACCGCTACGGGCTGCACCTACGGCAAATCGAACATAGAGAAACGCTATTTCAACAAGATGGCCTTCACCCTGATCGATCAGAAGAGCGGCAGGGCTCTGCGGGTTTCACTCAAACCCGACTTTTTCGAAAAAGCCCTGGCTTCTCCTTTCGTTCAGAAACGCAAGGCGGGTGTGCCGCCGCAAGATATCGAGCCGGAAATCACCACCCCGCTCGTCGAGCGAATCCTTTCCCTCGATGAAAATGCTTTCCTCGACTTCGGCCCTGTTCACCAGGCGCAGGTCGAGAAGGGGAAAGCAAGCTTCACCGCGAAGCGCTGCGAAAGTTGCGGCGAGCTGACATTTTCAAACAAGCTGCGTGTTACCGAAGAGGGCAAATTAGTCTGTATCCCCTGTTCGGGTTACAAAGCCTGAAAAGACAGTGTCACGGCGCGCATCGGGCTGGTCCGCCTGCGGACCGGCCCTGCCCGACCGATGGAGTGGATATTGTGGGACTTTATGTTTGGGGATTTCTAAGTACGCTGGTCTTTAAGTCGTTTATGACCATGGGCGGGGTGGGGGCGGCATTTGTCCTCGTCCCCATCTTCTATTGGCTGGGGATGCCCTTTCCCGAGGCAGCCGCGACCGGGCTGATGCTTGGCGTTCTCAACACGGGAGTAGCATCTTACAACTATGCCAAGGACAGACTGGTAAATTTCCGCGTGGCGGTTTTCCTGATTGTCGCCATTCTCATCTTCTCCCCTTTGGGCGTGTACTTTTCCGACGTCGTAAATAAAAATATCCTGCTGATTGTTTTTGCCGCATTTCTATTGGTGGCCGGTTCGATGATGCTCTTTTATCACCCCAAGAAAAAGGAAGGAGCACAGTTTAAGACCAGGCCGGTCGCATCCTCGGCTGTGGGAAGTGTTGTCGGCTTTCTTAGCGGCCTTTTGGGAGTAGGCGGCGGGGGCTTTCTTGGACCCTTTCTGGTTTGGCTCGGAATGGACGGCAAAGAGGTTGCCGGCACCACCGCCTTCGTGGTTATGTTCTCCTCCCTGATTGGTTTTGCGGGACATGTCGGGTTGGAATTCAGCAGGCTCAATTATCTGTTCCTGGCCCTTACGGCAGTAGCCGCACTCTCCGGGGGCGTAATAGGTTCGTGGCTGACCCGCTTCAAACTGACCGGAGAACAGGTAAAGCAGGTGATAGGGATAGTTCAGTATATGGTGGCTGCCAAGATAATTTTTGACCTGGCTGTTCATATACTTTGATTAGCGGGAGATCCTTATGGTCTTCAGCATTAAGACGGACAACTGCCCTGACCGCAAGAACCCATGCGGAACACGCGCTACCCATCATCACGCGGACCCGGGCAATGCGAGCCGGTCTCGGCTCTTGATCGCGCCGGTGCTCAATTTAATCATACCTGCAGCCCGGGTGATTGGCGGCCTCTACTCGGGCAGTGTTGCAATCATCTCCGATGATGATGCGACGATCAAGGAATTGACGTGAACGATTCTTTTGAAACGAAAACATTAGAGCAGGCTAAAGCCGTGCCGGCTCTTTCTCTACCCGCTCTGCTGCTGAACTTTCTAAAAATCGGCGCGATCGGCTTCGGCGGCGGCATGGCGGTGATCGCTCTTATGGAACGGGAGCTGATCGACAAAAGGCAGGCGATGAGTTCCGAGGAGTTCCTCCACGGGGTGGGCATGGCCCAGGTCCTGGGTCCGTTTGCGCCCAACACGGCCCTATTTGTGGGGAACCGCTTGTACGGCCTCTTCGGAGGCCTGGCGTGCGCCCTGGCCTTCATGGCCCCATCGGTTTCCCTGGTCATTCTGCTCTCCTGGCTTTATTTCGCTTTTCATGCCATTCCCGCTCTACAGAACGCTATCGGTGGTTTGGGCCCCGTAGTCATAGCTTTGATTCTCAGCGCGGCGTGGTCCATGGGCCGCAAAGCCGTTCGGTCGTGGCCCACGGCTCTGCTGGGTCTGCTCGCCCTGGGGGTTTCACTGTTCAAGGTCAATGCCGTCTACGTACTGGTAGCGGCCGGTTTGGTTGGATTGCTGATCGGTAAGCAGCGACTTACCGGGGGAGAAAACCGTGCGGATAAAGGGGCAAAGGCCAAGGCGAAGAAGCCAGGGTCGGCGTCTGTCCCGGGTGTGGCCCTCTTGCCTGCGGTAGGCGGCGCAACGGCAGGATTGTCCCTTGCCACCATCGCCTCTACCTTTCTCAAGGTGGGGTGTGTCTTTTTCGGGGGCGGCTTTGTGTTGGTGCCCATTCTCCAGCAAAAACTCGTTGGCGCCCTCGGTTGGCTCACGCCTGCGCAAT
>JBMFWU010000023.1:0-42608 GCA_049964955.1 Syntrophobacteraceae bacterium | reverse complement strand
TGAGCGAAGCCGATAAGGCCCGGTACAACACGATCGACAGGGAAAACATCGAGTTTCTTCTGAACCGCTACAACCGGGTAAACCGCTGGGTGATTGCCGACATGTTGCGCCGCAGCCGCTACCGCTTCCCGGACAAGCCGGCACTTGTTTTCGGCGACAAGACCCTGACCTACCGCGCTCTGGAAGACGACTGCAACCGCGTTGCAAACAGTCTCCTCGAACTCGGCGTAAAGAGATACGACCGCGTGGCGATCCTTGCCCACAACACCATCCACCATGTGTTGACCTGGTTTGGCTGTTGCAAGGCCGGAGCCATCTATCTCGCCATCAATTACATGCTGCGCGGAAAAGACATCGCCTACTGCATCAACCACTCGGAAAGCAAGGTCTTTATCGTCGAAGACGCTCTCTACCCTCTGGTTAAGGATGTGCTGGAGGAAATGCCGGGAGTAAAAGCCCTCATCTGGTCCGGCCAGGGAAGCGGCGAGCCGCCGGTGGACGGGAGGTTTCGCGATTTCGACGCCTGGTATGCCAATAGCTCGGCCGAGGAACCCGATATTGTCCTGCGCATTGAAGATCCTTGCCAGATGACCTATACGAGCGGTACCGAGTCGCTTCCCAAGGGCGTTATTTTAAACAACCAGGCGCTCATGTCCCAGTACATGGGGGCGATCGTAGACGGGGGCTACGAGGAAGACGATCTGAATGTCAACGCCTTGCCGATCTATCACTGCGCGCAGCGCGACGTATTCCTGACCCCCGTTTTCTGGGTCGGCGGCACGAACGTTTTGACCTTGCCCGATCTCGGTATGATACTCAAAAACATATCCGAGCACCGGGCGACGATGTTTTTTGCTCCTCCCACGGTGTGGATCGGCCTGCTGCGGCATCCGGACTTCGACAAATACGATCTGGGGAGCCTCAGGAAATGTTATTACGGCGCTTCCATCATGCCGGTTGAGATTCTCAAGGAACTGCTGGGGAAATTTCCGGAAGCCAAGATCATCAACTACTACGGTCAGACGGAGCTTGCGCCCTATCATACGGTCCTTAAGGCCAAAGATGCTCTGAAGAAACTGGGATCTGCGGGCATGGGGGGCCTCAACATGGAAACACGCCTCGAAGACGAGACGGGACACGGAGTGGATGCTGTCGGTTGTCCGGGTGAGATTTGCGGAAAAGGCGCGCACGCTATGATGATGTACTTCAAGGAACCCGAGAAGACTGAAGAGGTGATGCGCGGCGGCTGGTTTCATTCCGGAGATGTCGGCGTGCTGGATGAGGACCGCTACGTGAGCGTAGTGGACCGCAAGAAGGATATGATCAAGACCGGGGGGGAGAATGTCTCCACCCGCGAAGTCGAGGAAGTGATCTACAGGGATGCCCGCGTGCAGGAGGTTGCGGTCATCGGCCTAAGCCACCCCAAATGGGTGGAGGCGGTCACTGCCGTTGTGGTGCCCAAAAGCGGCCGGACGATCACCGAACAGGAAATCGTGGAACTTTGCAAAAAGGAGCTTGCACCGTTCAAGGTCCCCAAAGCGGTGGTGTTCCGCTCGGAACTGCCCAAAACCCCCAGCGGGAAGATTCTCAAAAGAGAGATGCGCGCCCTATATCGCGATTTTTTCAGCTGAGCCGCGCAGCGGCGTGGGGGTGCGGGGGCGAAACGCCCCCGCTCTTTTCTTTTACTCCCCGCTTCCCGCTCCTCGCTCCCTCCTACCCCTCCTACCCCTTGTACCCATGCCTCAGCAGATAGGAATAGAACTCGGGCTTCAACCATCGACTGCGATACGGCGGCAGGGGCGAGCGGAACTCGGCGATCCGCTTTTCCATCACCTTGGGATGGGACTTTCGGAACCGTTTCATCATGGTCAGGTCGTAGTGGTGCGAGTCGGCAAGTTGGACCCGGTCTCCGTTGTAGTGGACCCGGATAAGGTTTTCTTTTTCCAGGAGCCTCGAAGGGTCCTTGACCGAGGTATAGTGGTATACGGGAATGTTGCTCTTTACGTAATGTTTCCTCGGGCCTGCGAGAATCCGCCCGGGAGCGCCGCGCATGCCGAAGGCAACCGCGTCCCAGATGCTGACGACCTGGCCGTTGTTTCGTACGATGCGGCAGGCTTTCCGGTGCATGTAGGGGTTACGTGTCTGGTAGTCCCCGTAAAAATGGAGGAATCGCAGGCTGATGGCCATGACGGCGGGTTTTTTGTCGCATTTTGCAATCAGCCGCTGGAGGGCCGGCAGGTCCTTTTCATGAATGACCTCATCGGCCTGGAGATAGAATGCCCAGTCTCCTTTGCACTTGCTCAAGGCGATATTTGTCAGGTGGCTGAAGATTTGTCCGTCGGCTTTGAAGTCGTCGTGCCATTCATCTTCCAGGATGCGTATCTTTTCGCTTCCGATGCCCTTCAGCATTTCGAGCGTGCCGTCTTGGGAGTCGCCCAACAAGACGACATATTCATCGACGATGGGAAGAATGGATAGTATCGATTCCACTACGGGATACTGCAGGTTGATGGCGTTTTTAACTATCGTGAATCCCGAAATCTTCATTGATGACTTCCTTCGACTTGAGCTGATGTTCCTGCGAAAATCCCGCATGGGAACAGGCTTCTACAAAAAAAGGGTAGAGTTGGCAAATGGAAAAATCATTGCCTCGGCTGTCCGGCAAGCGGAGTTCCAAGAAGGTCTTCTCCGAGGAACCCGCTCACGGTTACCCGGGCGGATTCGCCGGGGCAAAGGGTTTCGCCTGCGGAGAAAAACACTTTCACGTAGTTATTGGAGAGCCCTTCCCACAAGCCGGGCCGGGTTTGTGCTTCCACGATGAGATCGAGGGTTTTGCCCACCAGGCTTTCCCGGAACGTCCGCTTTTTTCGCCTGCCCAGCGCCTGGAGGAGTGCTGCGCGCCGCTTGAGTTCCTTTGCCTCCACGCGGTCGGCAAATTCGGCCGCAGCCGCCCCGGGGCGAGGTGAAAACGGAAATACGTGGAGATAGCTCAAGGGCAGCTTCTCGATAAATTCGCAGGTGTTTTCAAACTGTTTTTCGGATTCCCCCGGAAATCCGGTGAGCACGTCCGCCCCGAGCGCCGCTTCGGGAAACGCTGCGTGCAGGCGCGCGACAAGCTCCCCGTAATATTCGCGAGTATATAAGCGGTGCATTCTGGAAAGAATCACGGGGTCTGCGCTTTGCAACGGGATATGGAAGTGGCGGCAAATCCAGGGCGTCCGGGAAATCACCTCCAGCAGCCGGGAATCGAATTCTTCGGGTTCGATGGAGCTTAGCCGCAGGCGCGGGGGCAGGGGGGGGCAGGAGGAGATCTTTTCGAGCAAGTCCGATAGAGTCTGCGCCGGCTGGAGGTCTTTTCCCCATTTTCCGAGGTGGATGCCGGTAAGCACGATTTCCCGATAGCCCGCCCGGAGAAATTCGTGCAGCTGCGATACAACGAGTGCGGGTGCGAGGCTGCGGCTCTTTCCGCGCACAAGGGGCACCACGCAGTAGGAGCAAAAGGAATCGCAGCCGTCCTGGACCTTGAGTAAGGCCCTGGTGCGACCCGTGTGCATGCGCGAGACGGGCGAAATTTCAAATTCGGCGCGCGAACGCGGTTGAGAGGCCTCCGCGAGGCACGGCTTTTCGAAGCTCCCCGGGCGGCTCAGCCACTCGATCAGGTCCAGTTTTGCGGGGTTTCCCAGAATGTGAGTCGCAAGCCCCTCGCGCGCGATGCGCTCGCCCTCGAGCTGGGCGTAGCATCCCGCGGCGACGACCCTTGCCTCCGGATTGGCGCGACGGGCCCTTCGCAGCAGCTGCCGCGTCTGAGAACCCGCTTTGGCCGTTACGGCGCAGCTGTGGACGATATAGAGGTCTGCGCGGTCCCGGAAGGAGACCGCTCTGTAGCCGGCCCGGGTCAAAACTTCGAGAAAGTACGAGGTCTCAAACTGGTTCACCTTACAGCCCAGTGTTTCGATGGCAACGGTTGGGCGGCCGTTTTCTTGCGGTATCATTGCATCCACGGTTCACTCTTCACTGTTCACTGCTCCCTGTAAAATGCCATTCCGGCGAAGGTTACGAAAGAACCCTGGTCATCGACGACCGCATGCGACTGGTTGAGCGTGTTTCCCTGCACGCGCCCTTCGAGGGCTTTGGCCATCGTGTAGAGAGGGGCGACCCCGCACACTTTTCTGCCGTTGCCGTCCCGGTTGATGGTGGCGAGAAAATCCGCCGCGCGGCAGCGCTCGAGCAGTTTGAGAAGGGAAGCGTCGCGGGAAAGATTTTCCTCGATCGTTCCTTTGTGCGGCTTGAAGCTGTCTCCGTAGCGGGGGCCGATGTGGGCGAAATCCACGCTCGCGATGATTCCCACCGAATGGTTGCTCTCGAAGACCAGTTCCGACAGTATCCGGGCGAAACCATCGACCATGGGGCCGCACGAGTTCCACTCCTCGACCCCGAAGGAACAAAGGATGGGGACGATGCGTGCCTCCGGCTGCAGAAAAGACAAAAAGACCGCCTGGAATTCTATCGTGTGTTCCGTGCGATGATTATATTCGCTTGCGCGGAGATCGAAAGAGGTTCGCCGGAGCAGTTCGTGGCAGATATCCCTGTCGCAGGCGACCGTGCCGAGCGGCGTCTCGAAGTCCTTGACGGTCAGGGCGAAGCAGTTTTCTACGAAATCGTGCCCCGTTCCCAGGATTATCCAGGTGCGGGGAACCCGCGCCTCGGCGACCGCTTTATAGGCATGGGCAAAACAGGTGCCTCCCGCGTTTAGATCGATATGGGGGGCAACGAGGCCGACCAGTTTCCCGGCGTGTGGGCCCGAAGCGTCGGGAAGGCCGGGGCCGCCGTTTTCGGGGCTGAAAAAAGATCTCAGCTTTTCTCGAAGCTTCTCGGCGTCCGCCGGATAGCTTGCATCGGCATGTCGCATTTTTCGAACGGGGCTGTCGAAGAACTCGGAGGTCACTCGCGCAGCGTGGTTTCGAAACCGATCGTTGTCGAGAAAAAGATTTTCATCAAGGGTTTCGACCAGGTTCTGCAGTTCTTCGATGGGAACCAACTGGCCGGTTTGCCGCATAAAATCGGCTTGCAGGTCTCTAAGAGAATTGCTGCCGTTCATCCGGGCCAAAATATGGATCGTTGCCGGGGAAAAAATGAGGCTCTCACGCGTGTAGCCGATGCGGTCGCGAACGACAAACAACTTTTCCCCGGAATGGTCGAAGGGGAGTGCTTCGAGTCCTCTTCGAAGTTTTGGATGTGGGTTTTGAGTCATGGGGTTCCCTGGGCAAGGGGTTTAAATCGATGCGTTTTCAACGGTCGAAAAGCCGGATTTCATTGACGCAAAAACCATAATCATGATAATCCTGGAAAGCTGTGCTGTAACTGCTTTTTCCCGCTCGTGACCAACAGGGGGCTTCGTCTCATACATGACCTACACACGCTTGCTCGCTACTCTTTTCTGTGTCGTACTTGTTTCCGGATGCAGCCAGTCTCTTTTGAGCCCGGCGCCGCCTGCCCCCGCCGTGAAGTCCCGCATGGATGTTCGGGCGCAGGCCTATTATGAGTATTTGGCTGCGCAGCAGTATGTTAACGAAAAACAGTACAATAAAGCAATAGAAGCTTACAGGAAGGCCCTGCGGATCGATCCCCGCTCCTCCGAACTGCAGAGCGAACTCGCCTTGCTCTACTTTCGCCAGAACAAGCTCGACCCTGCGCTAAAACTGCTCGAGCAGTCGGTAAGGACCGCTCCCGACCGGCCGGGGGCCTACCTGCTCCTGGGGCAGCTCTATGCGAGGAAGGGCAGTCTGGACAAGGCGGAGAAGGCCTATGAGCAGGCAATCCGGATGGATCCGGCAGCTCCGGAATCCTATCTGCTCCTGGGCGCCCTGTATGCTCAGGAGAGCCGGTTCAATAAAGCCATCGAGACCTTCGATACGCTTGAACAAAAAGTGCCCGGCAATCCCATGCCTCTTTATTACAAGGCGCGGATTTTCCTGGACATGAAATATTATGACCAGGCCGAGCAGATATTGAAACAGCTGCTTGCCCAAGAACCCGGTTTTGAGGCTGCAATGCTCGACCTGGGCTATATTTATGAAGTGACCGATCATTCCTCGAAGGCCGAAGAGATCTATCTGAAGCTTCTGGCGGGCGATCCGGCCAACGCGCAGGCCCTTACCCGGCTGGGAAACCTGTATATGCGGGAAAACAAGGATGAGGCGGCCATCCGGCAGTTCGACCGTTTGCTCCAAATCGATCCCAAGGACGCCGAAACCCGCCTGAAGATCGGAATCATCCATCTGCAGCAAAAGAATTATCAGGACGCAGAAGTCGATTTCAAGGTCCTGCTCGCTGTTAATCCCAAATACGATCAGGCCCTTTACTATTTGGCGCTCGCCTGCGAGGGGACCGGCGACTACCGGGGGGCGATACGAAATCTGGCAGCCATTGCTCCCCAAAGCTCCCTGTGGAACGCCGCCCAGTCGCGTATGGCTTCTCTTTATGGAAAACTGGGAGATTTCAAAGAGGGCGCCGCCGCACTGAATGCGGCTATCGGACGCGCCCCCCGGGCGAGCGACCTGTATATCTATCTTTCTTTGCTCTATGAAGAGGCAAACAAAAACCGGGACGCCTTACAGGCCCTCGACAGGGGAATCACGGCCCTCCCCGATAATCCCGATCTGCTCTTTCGCAAAGGAGTCGTCCTGGCGAAGCTCGGCAAAAGCGAAGAAGCCGTTGCGACGATGCATAAAATCCTTGCCGTAGAACCGAGAAACGCCGATGCCCTTAATTTTATCGGCTACAGCTATGCGCAACGGGGAATACATCTGCTGGAGGCCAGGCAATTGATCCTTCAGGCGCTCACCATTTCCCCCGGGGACGGCTATATTCTGGACAGCCTCGGCTGGGTCTATTTCAAGATGGGTAGACAGAAAAAAGCGCTCGAAACGCTGCTCCAAGCGGTCAAGCGGGTGCCCGACGACTCGACCATCCAGGAACATCTGGGAGATGTCTACCTGAAATTGGGCAATAAGGCCAAGGCCCGCGAGGCCTACCGCAAAGCCCTCCAGTTCAAAAAATCGGGGGGGGAAAAGATAAGAACGAAACTCGATGCCACTAGGTAGTGAGCAGTGAACAGTGAGCAGTGAACAGTGAGTGGTGACCGGTGATTAGTGCTCAGAGCTTTCCCTCGTTGTCTCGGTAAAAAGTGAGCGGCAAACTTCTTCTTGTTCACTGCTCACTCATCACTGTTCACTGGTCACTCCCCCATGGAGTCTTTCGGAAATGTATTCTATTGCGCGTCTATCGTCTGCTTTCCTTTCTCTTCTGCTCCTGCTGGTTCTGGTATCGGGTTGTGTTCAGGCGCCCCTTATCGCCGGAAAGCCTTCCGGAGTGGCGCCCCTTTCGCCTTCTGTCGCAATCGCTCAAATAGGCCAAAAAGCGCAGTTGTGGCGTGATTTTCAGTGCAAATTGGGTATCGAGGTGCAAGGCAAGAGCGGGGATTTCAGCACGAATGCGATCGTGCTGGTCAAGTCTCCGAATTTCATACGGTTTGAAACATTTACCCCCATCGGAACGACCGCGGCTCTCTATGTTTCCAACGAAGCCGGGCCTTTTCTGCTGATCCCTTCGCAAAAGACAATCTTCACCGCCAGGCGGCCGGAGACCCTTGTGCGCCGGTTTCTGGGGGGGAGTCTGCCCATTGATTTGTTCAGCAGCGTGCTGAGCGGTTCCATTCCGCCGGAGCGTTTGAAAACGATCCGCAGCAGTAATGAAGGCGGCCTTCTTCGCCTGATAGAGAAGGGGCCGGCCGGGTATTTCGAATGGCAGATCCTCTCGGGCGCCCTCGCTCGTGTATTTATCGGTACCTCCCGGTTCGAGGGCCGGGTGGTATACGACCCTGCGGTTCGACTCGCCACCGAATCGACGCCCGAAACGATTCGCATCTCCTCGAAGGGGTGGAGCATGAAAATCCACGTGGAAAAGATGCAGCATGCCGAACGATTCCCCCCGGGGGCCTTCCGTTTGCCCAGCCTTACCGGACTGCGGCGGGTGGATCTGGATGCGGGAAAATGAACGCTGACGAAGAGCGGCAAAACCGCTTCGTCGTAGACAGTATGCTTGGAAAACTTGCCAGGTGGCTCCGGGTGCTTGGGTGTGACGCCCGGTCGATATCGCTCGAAGATCCTGGCGTGTTGATGGCCCTGATGAATGAAGGATGTACTCCGGTTACCCGCAGGGAGAAGTTCCGGGAAGTAGAAGGCGTTGTGTTTATTCGAAGCGATCATCCCTTCCAGCAGTTGAAGGAGCTGATAACTCTGGTTAACTTGAGGGGGGAGGAAGTGCGGCTTTTTTCACGGTGCACCCTCTGCAATGCCTCGTTGGATCAAATACCCGGGGAAGCTGCCTTTGGCGTCGTGCCGGACTACGTTTTCGAAACGGTTTCAGATTTCCGCAAGTGCCCTGAATGTGGCAGGGTGTACTGGCCGGGGAGTCACCGGCGCAAAATGATCGAACAGCTTGAATCGCTGACGGGCTGGAGCCTGCGCAAAGGAGACGAAGGTGGAGCAGAATGAAGTAGTGGGAAAAATATCGGGAACGGCCGTGAAATGGGGTAAGCTCGCCTGGGCATGGTGCGTTTCGTTTGTCAAGACCAGGGCCTACGGGCTAAAGCTGCGCAAAGCCAGAAAAGAGCTCGATTCGGCAACCGCAAGGCTTGGTATGGAATTTTATTCGCTTCACAGGCGCGGAGAAACCGACATAGTCAACTCGATCGTGATTTTGCAGCAACTCAAGATTGTCGAAGAAGCCGAATCGCAGGTGCTCGAACTGCAGGGGCGCATAGACGGGGCCTGCGAGGAATTTCGCAAAAAAAGAGAGGATATCTACGCCGGGCAGGAACAATCCGCGTGAGCGCCAACTGAGCAATTCCGATCGAAACGGACCTGATTGATATGCCTCCCAGTCATGAAAACAGTCCTCTGTTCAGCGGCACGATCGAATATATCCGTTTGATCGATCTCATCCAGGTTTCCTGCCTGGCCAAATTGAGCCATGTGATCAAGGTCGATTCCTCCGAAAAAATCGGCAGGTTCTATTTGGAGGAAGGCAGGATCGTCCATGCCCAATCCGGCGATCTTACGGGGGAGGAAGCCTTTTTTGAGCTGCTCGGGTGGGGCGGCGGCCATTTTGAAACCGAGCCGCTTCCGGAACAGGTGAGCGTTTCGATTCACCGCGGGTGGGAATACCTGCTCATCCAGGCGGTTCAGCAGCACGCAAAAAGCGTGGAAGCCGAAGACGGGGACTCCGGCTCTCAGAGTCCATCCCGCCGATTTTGGGGCAATCTAAATGAGATCGCCCTCACCGATCTCGTTCAGTTGATCTGCCTGGACAGTATCGACCGCATCGTCGAGGTGCGCTCCGATACGCTTGTGGGCACGATCCATGTGCGCGGGGGGCAGGTTTGCCACGCCACTGCAGGAGATCGGGTCGGCCAGGAAGCCTTCTTTGCGATCCTCAACGGTCGGCAGGGAAGCTTTACTACACTGCCCAGTTCGGAGGAGTGCGAGACAACCATCGAGGTGCCCTGGGAGCACCTGCTCATCGAGGCCATGCGTTTTCTCGATGAAGCCTCGGGGCAAGTCGACCGGGAGCAGGCCACGGTCAGGGAGGAGACCCTGCTGCAGAAAGTGCAGAAAAAGAATATCGCAGAAAAAATCCGCCTCGCCATGCTGGCCGAAAAAGAGGTGCGCACCATCCTGATGCGGGACAGCAACCGGATGATTCAACTCGCTGTGATCTCCAATCCCAAGATAACCGACAGCGAGATAGCCGCCGCGGCATCTTCCCGGCAAAGCGATGATGAGGTCTTGCGAAAGATTGCCTCCGACAGGGAATGGATCAAAAATTACCCCATTCGCCTTGCCCTTGCGACCAATCCCAAGACCCCTGTGGCGATTTCCCGTAAATTGGTCCCCACGCTCAACCGGCAGGATTTGCGAAACATCTCCCACAGCAAATCGGTCTCCAGCGTAGTGGCCCTGGAAGCCAAGAGGCTTTTGGTAAGATAGTTTGAGTTTTCTGTCTCTAGTTGACGCCCATTCGGAAACTCTCGGTGGGCAACGCTGCGCTGTATGCTCTAATCAGCAAATAATTCTTTGATGAGATCGGCCTTGTCTTTTTCCAGATATGATGCCACATCTGTGAGTATATTGTTCAGGGTGCCAATCCGGATGGCTGTATGTTGCGGTATTGTAATGTGATGTTTGCCCTTTTCCGTAATGCAGGTCAAACGGGCATGACTTCCGGTTTGTCTTGTCGGCTCGTAACCGAGCTTGCCAAGGAGTTTGACGAGTTCTTCGCCGCTTACCTCCCGGGGTATCCTCATGCTGCGATGACCTCGTCCTTGACGATGTGCAGCCTGATGAGTTTTGGTCGATCCTCCTCCTCAAAGTGGCACTGAACAGCATCCCTCACCATGGATTTGATATCTTCCAGGGCATCGGCCTCCGTATAGATGGAGTGGTCGAGCGCCCTTGCCTCAAATCCACCCTCCGCCGATTCTTCGACAACGAAAATGATCTCGGAGCTCATCGGCATTCTCCTTTCAGCAGGTGTTTAGAAGGTAACCGGGTGAAAGCAGCATTTCAAGAACAAAGTGCCGCCGACCCTCTGGTACTACCTTGCTAATTTACTACCCACCACAATCCGAGCGATCCCCCTGGATCTTATCCAGCGCGTGGGGCAGGGCCGCAAGGACGGCCTCCAGGTTTTCCAGGGCGCCTCTGGGGCTTCCGGGAAGGTTTACGATGAGGGTCTTGCCTCGTATACCCGCAACGGCCCGGGAGATCATCGCGTGCGGGGTCTTGCGCATGCTCGCCGCCCGCATGGCCTCAGCCAGTCCGGGCACCGCCCTTTCGATGACCGAAAGAGTCGCTTCGGGCGTGACATCGCGGGGCGAGACCCCGGTGCCGCCGGTGGTTACGATGAGTGCGGCTCCCTCCGTGTCGCACAAGGCGACCAGGACCTCTCGGATGCGGTCGTATTCATCGGGAATGACGCTTCGCGAGAAGATTTCGTAGCCTTCGGCGCCGAGCTTTTCGGCCAGGACCTCTCCGGACCGGTCTTCGCGCAGCCCCTGCGAGCCGAGGTCGCTCATTGTGACAATTGCGGTTTTTCGTGAAAACATGATCTTTTTTCCCTGAAAGTGAATGGTGGAAAGAATCAGGCATCAGGAACACATAATTTTTCATTCCTAATTCCTGAGCTTCTTGCAAAACGTTGCGAAGGCCGGGATGATAGGCGGTTTCCCCCCCTTTTTTTAAAGGGGGAAGAAAAAAGAACCGATCGTGCCTATCCACAGGCGGTTTTGCAAGAGGCTCTCCTAATTCCTAATTCCACCACTCACTGTGACTGGACAAACGCAGCCTCTATTTTTCCTTCTCTTCCTTTTCCTTTTTGGCAAGCTCGACGATCTTTTCCTGAAGCGGTCCGGGGACTTCCTCGTAATGGGAAAATTTCATCGTGAACATGCCGCGGCCGGCGGTCATCGAACGAAGATCGGGAGCATATTTGAGCACTTCGGAAAGAGGCGTCTGGGCTTTTACGATCTGCTTGTTGCCCTTGGTTTCCATCCCGAGCACTCTTCCCCGTCTCGAGTTGAGGTCGCCGATGATATCTCCCATCGCGTCGTCGGGAACGGTGATTTCCATCTCCATGACCGGTTCGAGCAGGGTGGGTTTGGCTTCCATGATGCCCTTCTTGAAGGCCATGGATCCGGCGATCTTGAAGGCCATTTCCGAAGAATCCACCGTGTGGTACGAACCGTCGACGAGATCGACCTTGAAGTCCACGGTCGGGTATCCCGCAAGGGGGCCTTCCTGGAGGGCCTCGGCGATTCCCTTTTCCACCGCCGGGATGTACTGCTTGGGGATCACGCCGCCCACGATCTTGTCATAGAACTGGAACCCTTCGCCCCGGGGCAGCGCTTCTATTTCGATCGTGCAGTCGCCATACTGGCCGCGCCCCCCGGACTGTTTCTTGTACTTGCCCTGGACGCGCGTTTTGCCCTTGATCGTCTCTTTGTACGACACCCTGGGAAGCTTGAGGTTCACCTCGACGCCGAACTTGCGCCGGAGTTTATCCACCACCGCTTCGATATGGATTTCTCCCATCCCCGAAAGGATCATCTCGCGGGTTTCGTCGTTTCTTTGGAGCCGCAAGGTCAGGTCTTCTTCCATAAGCCGGCTGAGCGACGAGAAAATCTTTTCCTCGTCTCCCTTGCTCTTGGGTTCGACGGCCAATGAGTAGATGGCGGGAAGAAGTTCGATGGCCGGATAGACGATCGGGTCGCGCTCCGAGCAGAGCGTATCGAGTGTAACGGTCTCCTTGAGTTTGGCAACGGCCACGATATCGCCCGGGCCGGCCGACTCTATGGGTTCCTGGGTTTTTCCCTTGGGCCGCAGAAGTTGGCCGAACCGTTCCTTGGCGCTCTTATTGGAGTTTAGAACCGTCGAGTCCGGGGTGAGGGTCCCGGAGTAGATGCGCAGGATGGAAAGCCTTCCGGCGTAAGGGTCGCTCACGGTCTTGATTACCAGGGAACTGAAGGGCGCCTCCGGGTCGGGCTGTCTTTCGGTCTCGGCGTTTCCCTTCGTAGAACGGCCCTTGATCGCCCCGCGGTCCAGGGGCGAGGGCATGCAGTCGGCGATGAGGTCCAAAAGAGGCTGTATCCCCTTGTTTCCAACCCCGGAGCCGCACGCTATCGGGATCAGTTTTCCGGTTAGCACCGATGCCCGCAGTGCCCCTTGTATTTCTTCCGGGGAAAGTTCGCCCGCTTCGAGATATTTTTCCAGCAGTTCGTCATTGGATTCGGCCACCTGCTCGACGACCGCCTCCTTGTATCGGTCGGCCATCTCAGCCAACTCGGAGGGCATCTCTTTTATGTCGAATTTTCCGGAGTCGTCTCCTCCGTACACGTAGGCCTTGCCGCTGAGGATGTCCACAACCCCTTTGAAGCTTTCGGCAGCGCCGATGGGAATTTGAAGCGGAACGCACGATTTTCCGAACACATTTTGGACCGCATCCACGGCCTTGGCAAAATCCGCCCGCTCACGGTCCATTTTGCTTATGAAGACAATTTTGGGCTGCTCGAATTCATTGGCGAATTCCCAGACCTTTTCGGTCTGAACGCGCACGCCGTCGACGGCGTCGGCAAGCACGACGACCGAATCGCCGCCCTGCATGGATGTCTTTGTCTCTGCAATGAAGTTGAAGTCTCCGGGGGTATCGATCAAGGTGAAGGGCTGCTTTTTCCAGGCAAAAGAATAGACCGAACTGCTGATGGTGGCCTTGCGCTTTATTTCTTCCGGCTCGAAGTCCAGGACAGAGCTGCTCTCGTCAACTTTGCCCAGCCTGGTCGTTGCCCCCGAATCGAAAATCATGGCTTCGGCCAGGGAGGTCTTACCCGCACCGCCGTGCGAGATTATTGCGAAAGTACGAACTTTTGCGACGTCCTCTTTCATATTTTGTCCTTTCTGGTTGATTCCGGCCGGGGGGCGGCTGACTTTCCCCGGAGTTCCGCGCAATCGGCTGTCACTTTCGGGCATCTTTCCAGGAAGCGCAACAGAAGTCCCTTCCTGAGCGGCAATCTCACCTCCACAGGGGTCTTTGCAACGGCAAAAAACCCCTCGCTCGGGGCCGGCGATCCACCGCCCCGGCAAACGAATCCCAAAAGTATTTCTAATTATTTCAATTAGACCCCAAAGTCAATAAGTCGCTTCCGAGCTTTTCGGCCCTCGCCGGGAGGTGCGCGGGGGCAATCTTTGTCATGCCCCGGGCCGGTCTTTTTGCCGCACGAACTCCGCGATGATTCTTTGGGCGAGCAGGGGGGCGTTTCCGGCAGCCCGGTTGTTTATGATGATATTTAGCCCCACGTCCTGTTCGATCGCCTCGCACATGAGCCGGGCAGTCTGGTGAACCATTTCGGGCTGCACCATCTCCTCCACGATCCGGTCGAAGGGGAAGGCCCTGGCGTAGGCGTCTTCGTACCGCACGCCCAGCGGGGTCATGAGGCGGACTACGGCTTCGCCCCCGGAAGTGAGGAAGCGGTTTCCACCTCGTGAAAACTGGGCCTTGAGGCCGGGCAGCCAGGTCCAGTGCGACAGGATCTGTCCTGCCTCGTGCTTTTCCAAAACGTCTCGGACCGCCTTGCACGAATAGCTTTCCGTGCGCAGTTCGACGTGGCGGCCGATGTTCGGGGGAATAGCGTTAAAGAACGTATCGAGCCGTGCTGCGAGTTCTTCGGCGGGAACGCGTTCGGACTGCCGCTGGTATTCCTGCTCGAAGATTATGCCTTTAAGGTTTTGTCCCAGAAGCTCCGCGGCCGGTTGATAGAACTGGCGGAGAAACGGCTGTGAGGCGAGATAGTTTTCGTTCGGGACATAGCCGCCTTTGCGCCTGATTTTCTGAGCGAAAAACATCTGAGGCGCCTTCAAAAACACCTTGTCTTCCGGGCCAAGGTGTCTCGCATATTGCCTGAGGGTTTCGCAGCAGGGCGTCGGGGCGCCGTTTTGGAGAAGGGGCGCATAGAAGGTGTAGTCGATTTCGAGTACCCTGAAGTGGAGGAAGTATTCGCGAACCGAGTCCACGGGCAGAACTTCTTCCCGGAAGCCGTTTTTGCCGACCTTTTTGGCGCGGCTGCTTATCCGGTCCCGGTAGAGCTCTTCGGTATAAATCTGGCCGAGCCAGCCCTTGTAGCGGTCGCTCGCCGTCCCGATGGAAAGCTTCGGATGAATTTGGCGGAAAAAGAACCGCTCGGCCGACTGCACTTCTTTCGATTCGAGTTCGTATTCGTCCATGACCCCGATCAGGCAGGGAGTCTCAGTCGAAAGGTTGTGCCGCATGGGGTGCCAAGTATTTCGATGCTCCCCCTGTGTGCTTCGGCGACCTTCTTTACGATTGGGAGTCCGAGCCCCGTTCCCCCTTTTCTGGTAGTGAAAAACGGCAAAAAGATCTCTTTTCGGATCTCGCAGGGAATTCCGGGGCCATTATCGCTCACATCGACGATCACGTCATCCCCCAATCTGCGCTGGACAATGCGTACGGGTTGACCTTCGGGTGAGGCTTCGATGGCGTTGGTCAGCAGATTGATCAAAACCCGCTTGATGCGCATGGGGTCGAGCGAAAGGGCAGGGATCGACCCGATGGCTTCGACGCGCAGCTCGATCTTTTTCTTATCGGCCAGCGGTTTTGTCACTGCGACGCTATCTTCGAGCAGGACTCCGATGTGCTCGATCGATTTTTGCAACGCCACGGGTTTGGAGAAATCGAGCATATCGGCGACCATTTTCTCGAGCCGTTCGGTCTCCTTCAAAATGATTTCGGTTTTCTTCCAGCAGGGGTCCTCCGGTTCGATGCGGCGCTGGATCTGTTTGGCAAATCCTCCGATGGCCACAAGGGGGGTTTTCATGTCGTGGGCCACGCTCGAAAGCGCCCTTCCGATCGCTGCCAGGTTTTCGGCTTCCTTTAACGCTTTCATCGACCGTTGGCGCTCTATGAGTTTCCACATGCCGTCCATGAGGAGCGTCAATTGCGTCAGGTCCGACTGGTCGTAATTGCCGCCCTTGTCGGCAACGACAGCGACGGCGCTTGTGCGCTCCCCGCTGCAGACCGGAATGGTCATGAATCGCCGAAAGGGAGCGAGAGGAAAGGGCAGCCCCTTTCCGGCGGCCTCGATCTCGGCAACTTCGTTTACGACGACCGGCTGGTGATTTTGAATCGCATCGGCCCATGTCCCCGCATCCTCGACCCTGGTAGCAGTTACGGACGCATCGTCCCAAACCCCTGCGCACCAGGTGACCACCTTTTCCTCCCGGTCGAGAAAACCGATGGCGCCGGTCGTACTGCGGGTGAGTTTCAGTTCCTGTTCGAGCACGTAGCGGGCGATCTTTTTTTCGGAGGTCCACGGGAGGTGGTTGAGGTTTAGCAGGGCCTCGAGCCTTTTTTCGTTCAACCGTAGCGCTTCCTCCGCACGCTTTTTCTCGGAGATCTCGACCATGAGGGAGAGGTTCGCTCCGGCCAGTTCCTCCGTTCGTTCCCGCACCCGGATTTCGAGCTCGTCATGCGCCTTGCGCAGCTTTTCCTCGATTTCTTTCCGGTCGGATATGTCCAGGCAGTACTCGATTATTTCCGACACCTCCCCGGTTTCGTCCAGGATCGGGTAACCGTGAACTTCGACGTGTCTGGCCCGGCCCAGGTGATCGTAGTGGATGTGCTCGGTTGTTAGCGGCTTTCGCGTTTTGCGGATCTCCTGAAGAGGGCAGGGATGTTCGATTCCCGAGCAGGGCCGGGCGGATCGGTGGAACATGGCGTAGCACTTGTCGTTGCGGCCCGGGCCCCCGGGAATCGCTGCGTTATTGGCGAGCACCACGCTGCAGTCTTTGGCGTTAACCACGTAAAACGGGTGGGAGAGCGACTCCAGGACGGTCCGCAGAAAGGCGTTCTGCGCAACGATTTTTTCTTCCGCCCGTTTCCTGTCGGTTATGTCGCGGGCGGTGCCGATGATGCCTACGATCGATTCAGCCAGATAGAGAGGAGCACACTGGAATTCGAGAATGCGGAAGCCGCCGGGTTTTACCAGCAGGCGCACCTCACCGGGTGGAAGCTCCTCGCCCGCAAGTATCCTTCGCCTGCATTTCTTCTGCTCTTCGCGGTCTTCGGGATGAATCTGCAGATTGCAGTCCCTGCCTATCCATTCTTCGGTTTTCCAGCCGGTTATTTTTTCGAAGGCCGGGTTGAGAGACGTGATGATGTCATCGGGTCCGACCGTGAACGTCATGTCCAGGGAGCTGTTTACGAGTGAGCGATATTTTTCCTCACTTGCCCTGAGAGCCTCTTCTGCGGTAAGGGGCTCATCGGGTTTCGTCCTGAGTTTTTCATGCATCTGACTTGCCTTGCGGAGCGGGACCGAAGGTCCCTTTCGGAAATGAAGAGTGAATTTATCTCCCCCATTTATACCCGGCGCCCGGGGAGATGACAAGGAGCAAAAAGAGGGGCGGTGAATGGGTGAATGGGTGAGTGGGTGAATCGGTTTGTTCGATTCACCCATTCACCGATTTTATTTCCGTTCGGAGTTGTCGGGCCGCAGCGCCGGGATCGGCGTGGGCGATGATGGCGGAGACGACCGCGACCCCGTCGGCGCCGGCGCGCATGACCTCGGCGGCATTGGTGTGTTTTATGCCGCCTATGCCGACAAGGGGGATGTGGACGGCTCGGCGAATGGCGCGCAAGACGTCGAGGCCTATCGCCGGTAGAGCGTCGGCTTTGGTCGAAGTGGCGAAAATTGGCCCTGCGCCCAGGTAGTCCGCCCCGTCGGCTTCGGCCTCCACGGCTTCTTCCACGGTGCTGACAGATACTCCGATGAGCATGTCGTCGCCCACGATCCGGCGCGCAAGCGCGCATTGCATGTCCGACTGCCCCAGATGAATTCCCTGTGCCCGGCAGGCCAGCGCGATATCCACCCTGTCGTTGATGATGAGGGGAATGTGGAACTCGGAGGCGATTTTTACGAGAGAAAAGGCCTGCTTTAAAAACTCCCTTGCCGTGGCGTCCTTTTCCCGGAGCTGGACGGCGGTAACTCCGGCTGCGACGCTTTCACGAACGATTTTCTCCAGGGGCCGGCCTCCGGAGAGGCCCCTGTCGGTGACCAGGTAGAGTCTGAAATCGACTCCCGATCCGCGCCCTCTCATGAGAGGGTGACCTTTGCGCGGGCGCAAACGACCTCAGTGTTCAGGGCGTCGAGGGAATCGAGCAGCGCTATCTGAAAGCTTCCCGGCCCCGAGGCGCACACGGCTGCAAGCTCCCCTGCAATTCCGTAAGAGACGAGCGCCCCGACGGCTGCGGCGAAAGCATCCTTTTCGACTCCGCAGAAAGCGCCGGTAACCGAGCTGGCCGCACAACCGGTTCCCGTAACCCTGCCCATGAGGGGATGCCCATTTGCGATCGTCGCCGTTCTGGCCCCGTCGGTCACAAAATCCTCCGCCCCCGTAACGGCTACGACCATCCCGTATTCTTTGGCCAAATCGAGGGCAGCCCCTCGCGCATCCTGCGAGCCCGAGACCGAGTCTACACCCCTGGTGGCGCCTTTGGCGCCTGCGAGTGCCAGAATTTCGGACCCATTTCCACGCAGGACCGCAACAGGCGCCTCGCCCAGGAGCCGCCGGGCAGTCTCCGTTCGAAACCGGGTAGCGCCTGCCCCTACGGGATCGAGCACTATTGGTATCGAGCGGTCCCGTGCGGCATGGGCGGCTTTTTCCATCGAATCGATCCATGGCCGGGAAAGTGTCCCGATGTTTATGACCAAGGCGTTCGCCAGCCCGACCATCTCCTCGACTTCCTCAATGGCGTGAGCCATTACCGGGGATGCGCCCAGGGCGAGCAGCACATTGGCCGTAAAGTTCATGACCACGTAATTGGTTATGTTATGAACCAGGGGATGATCCCTTTTGACCGGTTCGAGGATGGCGCAAATCTCTTCTATCGTCTTCACTGTTCACTCCTGTTTTCTACATCTTCCATTCTTCGACCACCGGGTTGCTGAGAACCCCGATTTTTTCTATTTCTACCTCTACAACGTCTCCGTGGCCGATCCGTCCGACCCCGGCGGGGGTGCCCGTAGCGATGATGTCTCCCGGCATGAGGGTGAAGTTTTTGGAGATGAACTCCACTTGGAATGCGACCGGAAAAATCATCTGGGAGGTGTTGGCTTCCTGGACGGTTTTTCCGTTCAGCCGGCAGCGGATCTCAAGCGACTGAGGGTCTCCGATCTCTTCCTGCAGCACGATCCGGGGGCCGACGGGGCCGAAGGTGTCCAGGGATTTTCCCCGGAACCATCCCGAACGGTCGCCGGACTGGATGTTTCGCTGGCTGACATCGTTTATGCACGTATAGCCGAAAATGTAGTCGAAGGCTTCGGCGGCTTTTATGTTTTTACACTTTTTGCCGATTATCACCGCCAGTTCTGCTTCATAGTCGACTCTCAGGTCCTCGAAGCCGTAGTCGAGCAAAAAAGCCGGAATCACGATCGGTTTGCCCGGACCTGTGAGCACGTTCGGGGTTTTGGGAAAAAGAATGGGTTCTTTTGGGATTTCCTCCGTAAAGCCGCTGACTTTCACCGAATGGCTCTCGGCGATATGGCTGCGGTAGTTCAGGCCCAGAGCGATGATTTTGGAGGGTTGGACCCTGTAGGACTGCGATTTGCCCGAAACCGGTAAAACGACCATTTCTTCTACTCCTCTGGAGGCGCTATCCTGGTGAGCGTCTTTCCACATCCTGGTGGAATCTCGAAAAGAGAATCATTCAGTTTGCCTTGTATAACGTTGGTGCACTCGGCAGTTTCGTACGGACTTTCGACCTTGACGGGAAAAGAAAGCCGCCTGGAAATCCAGTAGAGCGTCGTTTGACCGTTTTCTACGACCTGGTATTTCCGGCAGTCCATGCCGCAGACGGTTTCATCGCCCAGAAACCGGGCCCGGGTCGACTCTTGCGCCGTCCATGGCTCGAACCTGTTGTCGGAAGGCAGATAGGGCATCTGCAGACATGCCTTCCCGCCATTGGTGATCATCCAGGTCACTTTCCTGTCCGGACGAAAAATCATGATTTGAATCCCGTGGGGGCCGAAGATTACTTGGCGGACCCATACGCCTTTAACAAAAATCCTGCCTTCCAGCGGGTTGCCGCTTTGAGGCTGCACGACCAGTTTGGCCGAAAATTCGAGCGCGGCCTGCGCCGTGGAAACCATAACGGCCGAAACCACGAAGAAGAAAAGGACAACAGCCTTGGAGACCTTTCGCATAAAAAATCCTAAATCGGGGTTTGGAGCGTTCCCGTCATCAAAATGTCCTTTGGCGTGTCTTTTTTCTTCGGTTAATGACGTTTGGGATATATATTCTAGCTTCGGGCGGCGTGTCAATGAGCGCGCGCCCGTTAAAAACCGTAACCGTGTTTTGGAGCCGGCATGGAGGATACGAGTTATTTGTCCGAAAGAGGGGGAGAGACCCTTCTTTTGGTCCATGTCCAGCCTCGGGCGGCCAAAAACGGCTTTGCGGGCGTTTTCGGCCAGAGGCTCAAGATTCGCATCGCTTCGCCCCCCGTCGAAGGGGAGGCGAACCGGGAATGCATCGCTTTTTTGGCTAAAATCCTGGGAGTTGCCAAATCCGAGATCACGCTGTTAAAGGGTGGAAACTCGCGGGATAAAATGTTTGTCATTTCGCGGCCGATCGCTTTTGTCCGAGAGAAGTTGAAGCCGGCCGGTCCGGAAAACTGAGCGCAGTCGCAAAAAAAATCAGGAGATAGAGATGCGGGAAGCAGTCATCGTGAGCGGTGTTAGAACTCCGCTCGGGAGTTTTAACGGTTCTCTGGCCTCTATGGGGGCTACAAAGCTTGGCGGCCTGGTGATCGAAGAAGCGATCCGGCGGGCGGGAATCGGCAAGGAACTGGTAAATGAAGTCATCATGGGGCTGGTGCTTCCGTGCGGCTATGGCCAAAACCCGGCCAAGCAGGCGGCGGTTGCCGCAGGCATGCCCTGGGAGGTGGAAGCTCTTACGGTGAACAAGGTGTGCGGCTCGGGACTCAAGGCGGTGATGCTTGCCGCGCAGGCCGTTCAGACCGGAGATGCCGATATCGTTGTCGCCGGTGGTATGGAGACGATGAGCATGGCGCCCTATTACCTGGAAAAGGCGCGCAGCGGCTACCGGATGGGAAACGGCGCCCTGGTGGATCACATGATCCACGACGGACTGTGGGACATCGTGAACGATTTCCACATGGGCATTTCCAACGAACTGTGCTGCGAACGCTACGGGGTTTCCCGGGAAGACCAGGATCGCTATGCCGCCGAGTCCTACCGCAGATCGATGGCCTCGATCGCATCGGGCCGGTTTGTCGAAGAGATCGTCCCGGTGCGGCTGCCGGCGAGGAAGGGGCAGGAGGTTATTTTCTCTCAGGACGAATGCCCGCGGGAGACTTCCTACGAGCAGTTGGCGAAAATGAAGCCGGCGTTCAAGGAAGGGGGCGTCACCACGGCGGGGAACTCGTCGGTTATCAGCGACGGGGCCGCGGCGGTCGTTGTCATGTCCCGGGAAAAGGCCGTGGAACTGGGCTGCACCATAATGGGAACTATCGGCGCGCAGGCTTCGAGCGGCATCGATATGAAATACGTTCTGGTGGCGCCGATTCTGGCTATCCCCAAGTGCTTGGGCAAAGAAGGCATCCGTTTGGAGGATGTCGATATTTACGAGATAAACGAAGCCTTCAGCGGGTCTACGGTGTGCGTGCTAAAAGAGCTCGCTCTTGACCCTTCCAAGGTCAACGTGAACGGCGGCAGCGTCTCTTTGGGCCATCCGATCGGGGCGAGCGGCTGCCGGCTTCTGGTGACGATGCTCTATGAAATGATCCGCTCGGGCAAAAAGACAGGACTTACGACCCTGTGCCTGGGAGGCGGGGAGGCCGTTGCCATGGTAGTGAGAAGATAACCGGTTGGAGAGGAAAGACGATATGGAAGTTAAGACATTCGGGGTTATAGGCGCAGGCCAGATGGGAAGCGGGATCGCCCAGGTCGCGGCAATGAGCGGTCTGCAGGTGATCATGAACGATATAAAAGAAGAATTCGTCGAACGCGGACTGGGAAACATCTCCGCCATACTGGCCAAAAACGTGGAGAAGGGGAAAATGAGCCCGGAGGCGCGAGCCGGGGTGCTTGGACGCATCAAGCCGAGCACCGGTCTCGGGGATCTGGGCGCGGTCGATTTTCTCGTCGAAGCCGCAACCGAAAACGAACCGATCAAATTTCAGCTGTTTCGGGATCTTGACTCGATTTGCAGGCCGGAGGTCATTTTGGCGAGCAACACCTCCTCCATTCCCATCGGCCGCATCGCCGCCCAGACCCGACGCCCCGACAAGGTGATCGGCATGCACTTCATGAACCCGGTGCCCGTTATGAAGCTTGTCGAGGTGATTCGCGGCCTGGCCACTTCGGAGGAGACCTTCCGGACGACCTGGGATCTGTCGGTGCAGTTCGGCAAGACCCCCGCGGTCGCAAACGATTACCCGGGCTTTATCGCCAACCGGATCCTCATGCCTATGATCAACGAAGCGGTCTATTGTCTCTATCACGGAGTCGGGACGCGCGAGGACATAGATACGGTCATGAAGCTCGGGATGAATCACCCGATGGGGCCGCTCGCCCTCGCCGACCTGATCGGCCTGGACACCTGTCTTGCGATCATGGAGACGCTCTACGACGGTTTTTGCGACTCGAAGTACAGGCCCTGCCCGCTTCTGCGCAAGTACGTCGAGGCCGGCTGGGTGGGCAAAAAGTGCGGGCGTGGATTCTACGACTATCGATAAGGGACCCGGAATGGATTTCGAACTGAACGAAGAGCAAAGAATTATTCAGGAAACCGCCGCAAAGTTTGCCAAACGCGAACTCGAACCCGTAGCGGCGCAAATCGACAGGACCAAGGATCGCGAAATCCTAAGAGCCAATCTCAAAAAACTGGCCGACCTGGGCTTCATGGGGTTGAACGTGGACCCCGACTACGGGGGATCGGGAGCCGGGAGCATCGCTTTTTCGCTCGTTATGACCGAACTCGGGCGCGCCTGCGCCGCTACGACCGTCACGACCTCGGTGACCAACATGGTGGCCGAGCTGATCCAGGCCGTCGGAACCGAGGAGCAAAAAAATAAGTATCTTCCCCCCATCTGCAGCGGCGAATATCCGGCGGCAAGTTTTGGCCTCACCGAGACCTGCGCTGGATCGGACCCGGCGTCCATGAGAACTGCGGCCGTGCTCGATGGAGACTCCTGGGTGCTGAACGGAAACAAGATCTTTATTTCCAGCGCCGAGTATGCGGGGTGTTTTGTGGTGTGGGCCGTAACGGATAAAGAGGCGAGGAAGGGCAGGGGGATCAGCGCTTTTCTCGTCGAGCCCGATTTTCCCGGGTTCAAGGTCGGAAGAGACGAGCACAAATTGGGCCAGAACGCCTCTTCAACCAACGAACTGATCTTCGAAAACTGCAGGGTTCCGCGGGAAAACCTGCTGGGAAATATGAACGACGGGTTTCGCATCGCCGTTGGCGAGCTTGCGGGAGGAAGGATCGGAATCGGCTCGATGGCCGCAGGCATCGGATTCGCCGCCATGGAGTGCGCGACCAAATACGCCCAGGAACGGATACAGTTCGACAAGCCCATCGCTTCCCAGCAGGCGATCCAGTGGATGATAGCCGATAATTACACCCGGCTCGAGGCGGCGCGCCTGCTCCTGCTTCGCGCGGCCCATCTCAAGGATCAGGGCAGGCCTTATTCCGCCGCGGCGTCCAAGGCAAAGCTCTACGCCACCGAATCGGCCAACAGGGCCTGCTACGATGCGATTCAAATGCTTGGCGGCTACGGCTATACCAATGATTTTCCCGTCGAACGCTTCTACCGGGATGTACGCATAACCACCATTTACGAGGGCACAAGCGAGATCCAGCGGCTCATCATTGCGCGGGACCTGTTGCAATGAACTTCTTAGGGGAGTCTGGAGTATGCGGCCACGTTCCAAACGATCGCTCGTCATGATTATTGCGTTGGTTGCGGCCCTCGCCGGTTGCGCCGGAGGGGGAAGCATTCAGACCGCTTCGGTGCAAAGCGGCAACCAGGACATCCTGGCGATCGCGGCCGGAAGATTTCGTTTCTGGCCCAATGCCATCAGCATCGACAAACCGGGCCCGTTGACCCTGGAAATAAAGAATGTCACCGGTTCGGTCCAGAATTTCACGCTCAAGGATACGACCTACAAGACCATGGAGAACGTCAACGTTCCTCCGGGCACGACAACCATTATCAACGTGGACTTTCCCGTGCGCGGCGTCTACCAGTTTTACAGCAACCTGACCCTGCGCTCCTTTCTCGGAATGAACGGACAAATTTCGGTGGGGCAATAGGATTGACAGGATTGACAGGATGAATGAAGGGGGGGGCGACTGGAAGATTCCTAATCCTGTAATCCTGTAATCCTGTCTAAAGGTCTTTTTGCCTCTCACATCCTGTCCGGGGGGCTTGAAATCCTGTCCGATCTTTATTCCGTTCCGGCGGGAAAAGCAAAAAACTTGGGCAGGATGCCAGGGTTAAAGAAGGCCAACTGCTTGCAAGAAACTCAATCCTGTAGATAAAGGCGGAAAAACAGGACAGGATTACAGGATTGACAGGATGAAGAGCAAATCGTTTCCGGAGATCCCCAATCCTATAATCTGTAATCCTGTCCTTGCATTCATGGTTCGATCAGTTTCAGGCCTCGTATTTGAAAGAGAGTCTCACGCGGGCCCGATATTCGACGACTTTCCCGTTTTCGATCCGCATGTCCATTTTATCCACTTCGGCAATTCTGAGGTCCCTCAGACTCTTGGTTGCGGTCTCAACGACCTCCTTGGCAGCCTCTTCCCACGAATTCGGACTGGTTCCGACAAGTTCAACGATCTTGTAAACGGACATGACCATCCTCCTTAGTTGTTGTGGATAATACGATGATTCGACAGCAGGCAATCCGCTCCCGTCGTCCTTCCTGAACAATAATAATACACGTTTTTGATTCTGCAGCGCCAGATAAATCATGCGGCGAAACCTTGCGACCGTTGACTGGAGGCCCCGGATCGAATATCTTTTTCCCAGCGTCGCGTCTCACAGGGAGCCAGAAAACTATGATTGCACGTGACATCATGAACACCCGGTTTCACACTCTGAGCCCCTCCGACACCATCGCCGAAGCGGTAAACATGTTCCATACGGCGAGCCTGGAGGAGGGGAAACGAATTTTCGGGCTCATGGTCATCGACCGGGAGGAACGGCTGGTCGGGATGGTTTCCATGTACGACATCCTGTTGTTCGTTCAGCCCAAGCACATTCATGTGTGGAGTGAAATCGAAGATCTCGCGGCCCAGAGCTTTTTTGACGAACTCCTGGAACGAGTCAAATCCGTTCAGGTTTCCGATATCATGACCACCAGCGTGGTGACGGTGAAACCGCAAACCCACGCCATGGTTCTTGCCGATCTGATGATAAAGCGCCATATTCGCCGCCTGCCCGTTGTCGAGGGAGATAATCTGGTGGGGATCGTCTATATTTCGGACCTGTTCAAACATTTGCTCCAGAAATTTCTGTGAAATCATGCCTGTTGCGATCGGTCGAGACATCCTGAAGGGGCTTCTCGTCGAAGAAGCCATGCGGAGGCAAGTGGTCCGCGCGCCGCACGACACCTCCCTGGACAACTGCGCCGGCCGATTGATCAAGTACAAGGTCAACGCGCTTCTGATCGATGATGAAGGCGGGAGCTCCGTGGGGGTGGTATCGAAGACCGACATTGTCGGAGCTTTCTATGGAGGGCTGCCGATAGCGGAAACGGTGTCCGGGGACATTATGAACGGTCCGGTCCTGACCTGTTTTCCCGACGACGAGTTGGGGGTCGCCCTGGATCTTATGCGCCAAAACGGAACTCATCAGCTCTTTGTGCAGGGGGCGGAGGTGAGTGCGGTAATCGGGACGCTTTCCTACGCAGATGTGGTTGCGCTTCTTTACCGCTTTTGCAGGGCCTGTCCCAGGGGGGCGGCCGGGAGGTCGGAAGCCGCGGGACTCGAAGACAGCACGCAGGTCTTGAGGGTGCGCGAGGCGATGAGAACTTGGGTACTGTCCTGCAGAAAGCAGGATTCCCTTGCCGTTGTGATCGAGGAGTTGACGGCCCGCCGTCTCGGCGCGGTCCTGGTAAAAGACCGCACGGGGTTGCCAGTCGGCGTGATCTCAAAAACCGATATAGTTCTCGCCTATCGCCATGGAGCGAGTCTCGATGTCGAGGCGCAGTCCGTCATGAAGGCCCCGCCGGTCTTCTGCGAGGAAAATGCCCTTCTAACCGACGCAATCCGCCGTATGTTTTTGAGTGATGTACAACGCCTCTTCGTCCATGGCGCGGACCCATCACAGATTGTCGGCGTGCTCTCTCTTGCCGACGCTGCGCAACTGCGCTCCGGTTCGTGTAAAGCATGCATGGCCAGTCGAATGATCGCCGACCCGTAAACCGAGCCCGGCAAATTATCCTACAGGAATCTCACTGTTTTTCCGATAGTAATTCGGGGACAACTTTTTTTTAGGAATGTAGGATAAAAAAATGGGCGAACGGGGGATAGAAAATTGGGTAAACAAGTTTTGCCGTGAAGAGATGCCTCTTTTTAACCGCACGGTCGAACACGTGGCCGGAATGGCGAATCAGGAAAACGGTTCTCTTTCCGAACTCGCCTGGTCGGTGCTCGAAGATCCCGCGCTCACCTCGCGGGTGCTCAAATTAGCCAACAGCATCCACTACAATCCTTCCCCGAAACGGATCAAAACGGTGAGTCGGGCCGTGATGCGGCTGGGCACCAATATGATAAAAGAGATCTGCCTCGCCATCTCGCTCATCGAGTCCGTTCTTTCGGGACTGCACAAGGAAAGAGTGGCTGTCGAAGTGGCAAGGTCCTTCCACGCCGCCGTTCAGGCACGGGAAATGGCCTGCCGGTTGAACCTGGCCGATCCCGAAGAGGTCTTTATCGCCGCTCTTCTGGCGCGCATCGGCTATATAGCCTTCTGGTGTTTTGCGGGGGAGATGGGACCGCAGCTGGAAAAGGCCATACAGGAGACCGGCAATGAAGCCCGCGCGGAACTCGATGTCCTGGGGTTCAGGCTCGAACGATTAACTGAAAGACTCAGTGAGGAATGGAAACTGAGCGATCTTCTCGACCGTTCCTTCCGGGACAGAAACGGGAACGACGCGCGGATCAAGAGCATAAAACTGGGCTGTGCGGTTGCCTTCGCCTCCGAGAAGGGGTGGGATTCCCCCGAAATCCGAAGGACGATCAAAGAGGTTTCCAATACCTTGCGTCTTCCGGAAAAGGAGACGACGGAACTTCTGCACGAATCGGCAAGAGAAGCTGCCGAAGTCACCGAGTCCTACGGGACGAAAATTATCAGCTGCCTGGTTCCAGTCCCGTCCGAACCAGGTTCCGAAAAACCGGCCCGGGTAATCGAAAGTAAAGATCCGGTGGAGATTTCAACCTCCGGCGAAACGAAAATGAACGGCGGGGCGAATGGACTGGGCGGCATGCCCCGGACCACAGGAGAAAAAGAATATCCGGCGCCGGACCTGTCCATCCAGCTGGGGAGCCTGCGGGATCTTTCGGCTCTTATCGCTTCGAAAAACGCCGAACTCAACATGGTGCTTTCAATCGTCCTGGAGGGGATCTATCGCGGGATCGGCATGGACAGAGTGTTCTTCGGGCTCATTACTCCCGACCGGCGAAACCTTAAAGGGAAGTACGGGCTGGGGTGCATAGAGCTTTCCCGGGTGGAAAATTTCGTGGTCGGCCTTGGTTCGACTCCCCAGAATATCCTCGGCTACGTTCTGAAAAACAAAAAACCCCTTTGGGTGACCGAACCGCCGGAGTCTTCGATAAAACCGCTCCTTACAACCGAACTGGTAAGCGCGACCGGAGGCGGGCCTTGTTTCATCATGCCGATTTCCATCAAAGAAGTGGCTATAGGAGTCATCTACGCGGACAGAAAACCGAGCGGCCGAAAGCTCGATGAGGAGAGTTTCGAAAATTTCGTCTTCTTCGGCCAGCAGGCGAATATGAGCCTGAACGCGCTGGCCGAGTAGATAGTTTCTAGTTTCCAACAACTAGCAACTATCGTTCTGTATGGCACTGTTTCAGCGCTGCCTTCACCTGTGCGGACTGGGGCGCATCGAAATTATTGGAAAGCCATTGGAGAAAGAGGCTGGAAGCTTCGTGCCGCCTGTTCATGGTAAAAGCGCACCAGGCAAGTGGAAGGGTGCATGCCGTGCGGGTTTTCTCATCGGGGGAAAGGGCCAGTGCTGCATAAATGTTATAAGCCTCGAGATATTTGCCCGATGCATAGAGTTCTTTAGCGTTTTGCAGGAGCGGTCCGGGGCCGACAATTTTTGCCAGAGACAATCCCGCAAGCTTTGTCGTGTCGCTTGGTGGCCAGGTAAAGAGCGCCCTGCGGAAAAACCTCTCCGCGTCGCTTCGCCTGCCCGTCTCCAGAGAGGCTTCCCCCATCCAGAAGAGGGCCTGCGCGTACATGCGGGTGTCGGGGTTGTCCGCCAGGTATCGCTCGAGCATCGGCAGCAGGTCCCCCCACATTTTACGCTCCCCCAGAATCCTCGCCCTGTAGGACTCGCAATTGTCGAAAACCGAGGAATGGCCGAATCTGGTCATGCAGGTCCCGAACAGGCGAAGGAGTTTCAGCGATTTGGCGGATTCGGGAAGCGCTTGGAAGTTTTTGCCCGGCTCGAGGAGAAAGGGCGCCCCGCCCTCGATCTTGTCGAACTTGGCGACCGCAAGCCGATAGAGGAGCGTCGGGTCGCGGTAGTTTCTCGTCACTACGGCTGTAGCGATAATTGCGGTCATAAGAGCAAAAAACAGCAGAAGACGGGCGGCAGGGGCGGCAGTGCCGCCGGCCGGGATGCCCGAGGCCTGCGGCTTCGGGCGGAAGGGGGAGTTCGTGCCGAAGAGTGGTTCAATCGCCAGCACCAGCAGGGTCAGAAAAAAGACGATTTTGCCCCAGAGGTAGATTCCTCTTGACGTATCGAAAGTGAGAACCACCCTGTGGGTCTTCGGTACGAGCAGCATGAAGGCGGGAGACGCAGGATAGAGTTCGCCTTCGCCCCGGGTGATGCGCCAGTCCGGATGATAGGTGACCTTTATCCAGAGCGGAAAGCCCGGGTTCGAGGTGTCGATGGTTATCTTCCCTCCGTGTAGAACGGCTTTGGCGTTGACATTTTCGCTTCCTGCAACGGGGACCTCGGGAATGTGCCGAGGGTGTCCGTCATAGAGCTTCAGTGTTTTTCCGTAATCTCCCGGCGAATGTTTTGACACCACTACGAGCGGCACCTGGAGCGAAGACTTTCTGAACCAGTCGAATTGGACCTTTTTCCAGCCTCGCGCAGAGATCCTCAGCGGCTGAAACCTGAGCGGCTCAACGTAGGAGCCGCTGCAGCCCTTTACGCGAAAAATCGCGTAAGGCGGAAAAGACTTGAGCCACTCATAATCGGGCGAGAAGCGGAGAGCGTCTGTTATGTCTTCGGAGACCGCCACGACCTCGCTCACGTTGAACAGGCGAAGGCCTGCCGCTGCGCGTCCCGGGTCGGGCCGTGAGTAATAATATTGCTCCAGAGGGCTTGAGGGAGTTTCGGAAAGCTCCGATTGCAGGTAGTAGACAAACGGGGCGTTCAGTGCCGACTCCATATAGAGCCCCGCGAACGCCGACCGGCCCGAAAACAGGGGAAGCAATTCGAACGCCCTGGGGGTCCCGGCTTCGTTGTTTGTCTCGCTATGCTCCCAGGCCACCCCGGGGCTGTTTTCGTTTCCTTTAAGATATTCGTTTGCCTGGCGGAAAGAGTTCCAGAGGGGTTTTGCCTCCATGCCTGAATAATTCCAGGTAATCCAGCGCTCGAGAAAAGGGGCGCTGGTGAGTCCGATCAGAACTACGGCAGCGCAGAAGGCGGCAAGGCAGAGGCCGGGCTTTGGAAGGCGCGGCAAGAGTTTTCCCCATCCGATTGCCCCCAGAAGGACGATCGTTATTTGCGCGAAAGGCAGAAAGCGGGCATCGACCAGCCCCAGGGAAGAGGCCAGGCTGAAGCCGAGAAGGGCCGTCGCAAACTGCCAGAGCAGATAGAGTGCCGGGGAGTCGGCAGACCTTTTCAAGGCCTCCCGAAAATTTTCACCGCGTACCAGTGAGAAGAAAAGAAGTAAGGCCCCGGCGATCGAGGGCCACAGAAGAGGCGGGGCGATTTCGGACCAGCTGTGAAAATACCAGGAAAGCGAACAGGAAGTGTTCCAGGGGAGCCGCCATAAAAGAGGGAGGAGCCAGAATGCCGTAAGCCCGGCGGCGGCTGCGTGGAGTCGTCCGAAATAGCTGAATTTGCCGTCCCGCGCGACAAACCAGGTCGACCCCAGGGCCGCCTGAAGCAGTGGATAGCCGCTGCATAAGCCAATCGCGGCCTCGATGATCGAACAGGTAAGCGGAGGCCTTCCCGCCTTCATATCCGCATACACTTTTCCGGTGAAGATCACATACAGACTGAAGGAGATTCCATAGGCGAATTCCCCCGCGAGAGTGCTGCAGATGTTTCCTCCCCACATCGAGTTTTGGGTCGTACACAAAAAGAGTACGGAGAGAAGAGCGCCTATGCCCGGCGTATTCTGCCCATAGCCAAGGCGGTGCAGGCAATAATAGACGGCGGCGGGCAGCGGGAAAATCGCCAGGAGCGTTACGAGTTTAAAGGCGATTTTGAGAGAGACCGCCTTCGAGATGAGCCCCATAAGCGCAAAAGGCAGGGGGAAATAGTTCAAGTAGAGCGGAAATCCTCCAAAGGCCCCGTTCACCCACGTAACCGGCGAAAAAAAGGAGAAGAGATTTTTGCTCATCGCTACTGCGGAGAGGAAATGGACCGGGGTGTCCCCGCCTGCTGTCAGGTTGGATGTAAAAATGAGCGAAGCCGGAAAAAGAAAAATCAGCAGAACTTCGGATAATACCAGGAAAAGGATGGACGGCGTGAGTCGTTTGAACATAGCCGATCTTTCAGGCCTCTGGTTTGGAAGCCGCGCTTCCGCAGACGACTGTAGGTTGGGGTGAGCCCCGCGAACCCCAACAGCAAACCGCAGGATAGGTGGAGATTGTAGGTTGGGGTGAACTCCGCGAACCCCAACAGAAAACGTCGTATCAGACCTTATGAAACTCGGAAGGATTTTCCCTCCTCGAGCAGTTCGAGACTCACATGGGGGATGCGCGCCAGCTCCGCCTCGATTTTCGCTCGGAAGGGCGCCTTTAAGTGCGATATAAAGATCTTTTCCGGTATCTTCGGCATCTTGTGCAGTTCGGCTTCCAGGAGCGAAGGACACAGGTGTCCCGTCGCCAGGGCAATGGAGATCAGTTCGTTCGGGAAGGACACCTCCACGATGAGAGCTTTTACATCGTGGCCGCGCATCTTTTTCCAGATCGCCTCGGTCGGCCCGGTATCTCCCGTATAGACCAAAGAAGCCCCCGAGGCGTGCTCCACCAGGTACCCGTAGGCCGGCACCGTATGATTGACCTTCGAAGCCACGATGCGATAGTCTCCGATCACCTCCGGGGTGCGCGTGGAAATCGTCCTGTAGCTAAGTATCGGATTTCGGGGCGCGGGAATCAGGGTGAAATCGGGCCAGATCCGGTTGTTGAATATGTGTTTTCGGATATCCGAGATTACTTCCCGGCCGCTCAATATCTGGAGGGTGCAGGCAGGGTTCATGGCTACGAGATTGTCCAGAAGGAAAGGAATGCCTTTGAAATGGTCCAGGTGTGCATGGGTGAGCAGGACGTGGGTTATGCTGCACCGGGCGATCCTGTCCAGGGCCAGTCCGACGGTGCCCCCGTCGAGCAGCAGGCAGTCATCTATGAGAAATGCGGGAGAATTTTGCCCCGGGGCCTCGGAACCCGCAGAACCCAGAATGTTGATTTCCATAGAAACCTTACCAGCAACCGTTTACCTGATGGTTATGCCTCATTGAAGGCCGCCAATTTAAAAGGTTTTTTCAAATATTACAATCGAAATAGTCTGTTTGCGGCTTCACATGCTATAGTCGCCTCCGAAGAAGGCGATCATGATCGGAAATCTGTTAAATGAAAATCCTCCTTGTCGATGACGAAATCGATATTCGGGAACAATTGCAGGCGATGCTCGTCGAGCAGCGGTATATAGTCGATACGGCTGCGGACGGAAATGAGGGCCTGGATAAAATTTTCGAGCAGTCCTTCGATCTGATCCTCCTGGATATCATGCTGCCCGGGATAGACGGCCTGTCGGTTCTTCGGCACATCCGGGAGGCCGGAATTCGGACTCCCGTCCTTATGCTGACCGCCAGAAACGGGGTGGATGACAAGGTGGAGGGGCTGGATCTGGGGGCCGACGATTACCTGGCCAAGCCGTTTTCCGCCGCAGAACTGCTGGCGAGGGTGCGCGCCCTGCTGCGCAGGGTTTCGGAAACCTGCCGACCGGTCCTGGAAATAGAGGATCTTCGTCTGGATGCGGTTTCGCGTGTGGTGAGACGGGGCGGCAGGGAGGTGGAGCTTACGCCCAAGGAGTTTTCCCTCCTGGAATTTCTGCTCTATAACAAAAACCGGGCGGTTTCGCGCTTCAGTCTCGCCGAGCACGTCTGGGGGGATGACTTCGACCCGTTTACCATGTCCAACACAATCGATGTGCACATCAGAAATCTGCGCCGCAAGATCGGCGATATGGAAGGCGACCTGGTCCAGTCTGTCCGTGGGGTGGGATACATTGTCAGGCAGGAGCGCCGATGAAGGTCCGCCACAGGATAACGCTTTGGGTTGCGGGGGCGGGGCTTGTGACCAGCCTGGTGTTTTCTCTCGTGGTGTTCCTGAAAATGAGACAGCAACCCCTGCGCATGCTGGATGCGCAGCTAAAAGCCGCCGCCGCCGCCACGGCCGAACAGCTGGCGAGGGTGCAAAGACCTGCGGCCGGTCGGCAGGTAATCCTTGTTTCCACCGCTCATTACTGGATTCGGGTGTACGGTAGCGGGCCGCGCCCGGTATATCGGTCGGACCTCTCCGAGATTGTCAATCTTCCCTTGTACAGGGACAGGGGAGATAGTCCTTACACGGTCAGCACGCACATCCCCAAGAGGCGCATCTACCTGCACCAGGATGACGATGATGAGGTGACTTTCCGGGTCCGGGTGTTTCGAGAGACTATCGCCGGGAAGCGCTTTCTCGTTCAAATCGCGAGGCCGGTCGAAGCGCTGGAAGAAAGCGGTTTCAGCCTGCTGGGCGCCATCGGCATAGGTCTTGCCGTCTCGACACTGCTGCTGGTTTGCCTTGCCTACCTGCTCGCCGGCCGCATCGTCGGGGCCATCGCCGAAATCAACCGCCTTGCCCGCGACATCAACGAAAACACGCTCGATAAGCGCATCCCACTGGGAGAAAGCCGCGACGAGGTCCATGAACTAGGCGCCTGCCTCAATCAGATGTTCGATCGGCTCCAGTTTTCATTCACGCGCCAGAAACAGTTTCTTGCCGATGCCTCCCATGAACTGAAAAGCCCGCTCGCCATGCTGCGACTCTTTTTCGAAGAAGTTCAGGAGCGGCTGGATCTGCCGGAAAACATGAGACGTCGCCTGGACGGGCTGGGAAATAACGTTTTGCGCATGGATCGGCTGGTTAGAAGGCTTTTGGAGCTTTCCGCCCTGGAAATCAAGGGAACCCTCGCCATGGCGCCTTTCGACATTGCCGACATGGCCCGTTCGCTTTCGGAAGATTTTGCGCCGCTTTTGGAGCGGGAGAGCATCGGACTGGAAACCGAATTCCCGGGGCGCCTCACCCTGCGGGGCGACCAGGACATGATCCGGAGGGCCCTTATCAACCTCTTCGATAATGCGGTCAAATACACCGGAAAAGAAGGGCGCGTGAGCTTCTCTGTGAAGGAAAAGAGCGGCCGGGCGCACCTTGCGCTTTCCAACACCGGCCCCGGCATTTCCGGAGAGGATCTGCCGAGGGTGTTCGACCAGTTCTTCCGGGCGGATAAATCCCGTTCGGCCAAATCCGGGGGCGCCGGCCTCGGTCTTGCCATAGTAAAGCAAATCGTGAGACTCCATCACGGCACGGTTTCCATCGACTCCTCCCCGGGTTCATGGACAAGAGTCGATATCCTTCTGCCCCTGTGTGCTGGAGACTTCCAAACGTATCATAGGAATTGAAGGTAGTATGGATATGCATTCGTTAGGCCTTGCACTGGTCATATTTTTCATGGTTCTCGGTTTTATCGGCGCTTTCCTGCCTCTTTTACCCGGACCGCTGCTGGTCTGGCTTGCTGCCTTGACCTATGTGGTGGCAACCGACTTCCGGGTGATCGGCTACGGGGCCTTTTCAGCCATGACGATCATCGCTGCGGTTTCGAGCACCGCCGAGGTCTGGATGCCGCTCCTGGGGGCGAAGGTCCTGGGCGGCAGCGGCAAGGGGTTGCTCTACGGGATAGCCGGCTCCATCATCGGTTTTGCTTTCTTCCACATCCTGGGCGCCATGGTCGGCTATGCCGTCGGCATTCTCTACGGGGAATACCGCAGGCAGGGAAACTGGCGGAAAGCCATCAAGGCGAGCTTCGGAGGCCTGGCCGGCTGGGGCGTTTCCACCGCCGTTCAGGCCGCCGGGTCTTTGCTGATCATGGGCATTTTCTTCTGGCGCGTGTTTGGGTGGGGATAAGGCTATCGATCTTTGGTCGGCCAGACTTTTCGCTATTGCTTTCGCGGCCCCTCCTGCAGGGCACGCCGCACACCTTCGGGGTCACGCGATATCACCTTCGGGGCCGGGAGCTGGTGGACCAACGGGGACAGTCCAAGGGCTCCCGTGCGCTGTCCCGGTGAGGGAAAACCTGCCGGCGGGAAAAGGCTGGCCAAGCACGGAAAGAGTTCGTATAGTGCAGTTGGAAACGGAAGAGAAACGGGGTCCTTCGGCCCCCTCTCAAGGCCCGTTCCACCAAAATGCCGCCGGACTCAGGCGGCCCCGGGTCGAAGGCCTGGTGACAGGACTCGCGCGGATCGCGGCGAGGAAACTCTATGTCTTTTGTCACCAGACGCTTCGGGAAGGAGACACTGATGGAATGGCGTGAAGTGGTTGAAGATCCAAGTTTGAGGGACCTACCCTATAAAATCGAAACGAACGAATGGGGAAAGATTATGATGGCTCCGGCCTCATACACACATGCCTTATACCAGGGGATCATAATACGATGGTTTAATAGACGTGAGATACAAGGTATGGTGACACCCGAGTGCCCAGTTGAGACTTCCAAGGGTACCAAGGTTGCCGATGTTGCCTGGGCAAGTCCGGCATTCATTAAAAGACACGGGATTCGTACTGTTTCACTCGATGAATCCCCTGAAGTTGTCGTTGAAATAGAGTCTCCATCGAACACCGCTGCCGAGCTGGAAGAAAAAAGACACCTCTATTTCGAAGTTGGCGCTAAGGAGTTCTGGCTTTGCGACGAGAATGGCAATATGCGCTTCTTCAACCCCCAGGGGGAATTGCAAGGAAGCGAGATATTCGGGGAATTTCCAATGCGCATCGACATCGAGGTCGCGTGAAACGGACGCTTTGGGGCTCGCCCACGTCAATTCGTTAATACAATCAATATAATCAAAAGAGCGCTTATTTTGGGATAACTTTGCAATCGCGACCAGTCGTTTGGCTGAATTCTTTCTGGTGAAACCATCCGGATCTTTTTGCCTGAGCTCCTCGACCTGACGGGTTAGTGCTTCGAGTTGATCAAGAAACAGCGGGTGGGCAAAGATCGTACAATCATTGACGACCTGCGGGGCCCACTTGTCCTGGCTCATTCGTCATTTTCCGACAAGGACGCGTGGAGATCGATCTCAACGCCCCCAATCAGCGAGTGAATGCGATTGACAAAACAGGCGTCGACGGCCTGGAGCCGTTCTGGGTGGCTGGCGATATCCTGCGCCAGAAATTCCAGGAACCGGCCGAGCAGGGGATCGTCCTCTTCCGCGGAAGTGGCGCGTGTGAGAACTACTTCGCCGTTTTGGCGGAGGGTATAGCGAACTCTGTCTCCTTTGTCGAGTTTGAGCGCGCGTCGCACGGTTTCCGGCACCGTGGTCTGATAGCGGTCGGTGAGCTTGGATTCGACTTCAAGGGAAGCAGCCATGGACACTCTCCAGTGAAAAAGGTGGATGAACGCATCAATGGTCATGCAATTCCATTACCTCAGTCAAGAGCGTTCACATCCTCGCTTTACCTCCAGGTTTGCGTAACGTTATTTCCAGGACCCAATCTACCCGCCCGCTCCATGTCTCGGGTGATATGGGACAATTTGGTTCCACGAAAAAGCCTCGATAATCCGGCAACGCGATCTCGCAAATGCTAGCTGAAGCGTCGGCGCTGCCGAGTGGGTTTAAATCCTCGGTGGGAAATTTTGGCGGTTTGGGCTTAGTACCCCTGAAAGCGGCATGAGATAAGGCGCTTGCGTTAATTTCCCGTTTTTGAGTACCTGGAGATTGCCTTCTTCAGAGCCATCCTGGCGTCGACCGTTGATTTATCGGTTGGTATATACATCGGACCATCGGCGGCGAGGCTATCCACTACTTCTTTGGGCACGTAATACGTCCGATCGCAGACGAGCGAAAGTCGATTTTCTGCCTCAGTATTTAAGTAAAACTCGAAGCGATAAAGACCGTCCGGGAGTGAGTCTCTTCCCTTTATTTGAAGTGGATTCGATTCTCCGGCGTCCTCCCCCGGGTAAAAGAGGATATTCTTAACCAACCGCTCTCCTGTATTTAGGGCGAACGGACGAAAGGGCTCGCGCCCAACCTCATCAAGAGCCCCCTGGCCAAACGATGTGCAGAACGCCACAGGTTGTAGCAGCGATTTCAATGGTCTGGCTTCGACTGATACGAAAAGCATCACATCTCTCACTAGTCCCGGTTTAGCACCTACGTTTATGAATTCAATGGGAACTATGGGGCAGAGGCTGTATGTACCGTCCTCTTTGCGGTTGCAAACAGTGAAGGCCGGGCTCCCTATGCCCAGCGTGACCCGAAATGCTGCGAAAAACAGTTTATAGTTCGTATAGGCAGTCCAGCCAAGAGACACTAAAGAAATTACCACTGCGGCGACGGTCCAAAAGGATGCTTTGATTCCCATGGTGTGTTATTAACCTCGATTGTTGGCTGTTATTTACTGATTTCAATTTAGTTTTGACAATTTACAGGGAGCATTACCCGTATTTGCGCGAGTAATGTTCCTTTCGCTATATAGTTGTTCAACGCCGTATCGAAGGTATCGTTGTAGAGTGCACAGCGCAATCTGAGCTCGTCTATCCGAATATGGATCATCGTAGTGTTAGCCATGATGCAGCCTCCTGCTGTTGCTGAGATACAACGTATCTCATTCGTTCATCGCAATCAAGAGTTTCATGGCCCTTTTGTACTTAGTTGCACCAAACCGTCACAACCCGGGCGCGGGCCGACTCCGGTCTCAGGCGGTCTCGGGCGATGCGGGACGATTTCGGCGCCGTGAAAAGGCGTTGATAATCCGGAAACACGATCTCAGCCTTGTGAGTTGCGTTTAAAGACGGATGCGCAGATCCTCCTCTTTGAACCCAGTATATTTAAAATCAGTGACCTGTATATATTCATCGTTTCTTCGTTATCGTTTGCTACGGTGTTCAAGGCGTTGCGGGCCGCTTTCCCCAACAGGCCGGAAAATAGTGCCCGGCTTCCGGGTGCACATTCCCTGACGGATATCGTAAGAAATGAAGCTCTCCTTCGTTTCCACCGCCCATTACTGGATTAGAGTGTATGGTAACGGGCCGCGCCCGGTATATCGGTCGGACCTCCCCGAGATTCGATGGTAGAGGGGGCAGCCATCATTATTTGAGGCACGCCGATGGTCGGGCTACGGGAAACAAACATGGGGGAAAATGTAATACAAATTGTCATTTGATTTACATTCCATGCCAGGGTAGAATAAATTGAAGTGGGGAAGAAAGGAGCGAAAGCAGCATGGAATCGCATATTACCGTCAAGGGGCAAATTGTAATACCCGCGTCCTTGCGGCGTAAGTACGGCATCAAGCCAGGCACTAAAATCAAGATTCACGACGACGGGGAGCGCATAATTCTCAAACCTGTCACAGATGAGTCTTATCGCAGGCTCCGCGGCTCTCTTTCGGGAAAAGGAGCATTACAGACTTTACTGGCTGATCGTGCCTTGGAAAAGGAGAAATAGCGTGCCTGATCCAATGGTCCTCGACAGTTATGCTCTCATCGCTTTTTTCGAAGATGAGCCTGGAGCCGAGCAGGTGTATGATCTGTTGGTTGGGGCGGAGGAG
The DNA here is from genome assembly GCA_049964955.1 of Syntrophobacteraceae bacterium. GTDB lineage: Bacteria > Desulfobacterota > Syntrophobacteria > Syntrophobacterales > Syntrophobacteraceae > SbD1. The sequence goes on along the minus strand of JBMFWU010000023.1, from coordinate 4,655 downwards.
AGCGGAGAGAATCTGCTGATGAGCGTGATCAACCTCGGAGAGGTATGGTACAGTATCGCTCGGGCCTATTCCGTAGACACGGCCGAGGAGAAACTGCTGGAGATACACGAGATGGCCATTCAGGTCGTGGACGTAGATTGGACTCTTACGCGCGTGGCCGCTTCGTTCAAAGCTAAAGGCAGGCTCGCTTACGCCGATTGTTTCGCCGCGGCGCTGGCAAACGACAGGAAAGCTCTGTTGGTGACGGGAGATCGGGAATTCAGACAATTGGAGAATGAGATCAGGGTCCTTTGGATCGGGTGAAAGGCCACGGATTCGGCCCTCACGCGCCTGCGCGCCGGGCCGAGTCATTGCTCCGTTCTTGTCTACTGCCCAGACTCCTCGTTTAAAATCGGTGATTTGTATATTCATCATTTCTTCATTATCGTGTGCTACAGTGTTCGTTGATAGGCAATTGCGGGCTGTTCTTGTGCAAACAGGCAAGGCAGTAGGGCCGGGCGTGCGGGGACGGCGATATCGCTAAATTCCCTGACGGATATCGATAAGAAATGAAGCTCCCCTTTTATGTGCTGTGTCTTATAACCTTCTCGATCGCCGGGTGTGCGACCTATAACCCCCGGCCTATTTCTGCGCAGGACACTGCTTCAGCCTTCGAAAGCCGCACTCTCGATAGCCCCGGCCTCCAAAAATTCATCGAACGGAATCTTCCCGGGGGGATTGGTTCCTGGCCGCCTGTCTCCTGGGATTTTCGCATGCTGACTCTTGCGGCCCTCTATTATTCGCCCGATCTCGCGATTGCCCGAGCCAAACGGCAGGTGGCGCGGGCCGGAAAGATAACTGCGGGCGAGCGTCCGAATCCAAGCATTTCGGTGAGGCCCGGGGTCGTTGCCAATCCGTCGGCCAGCCCCTTTCTTTTTGCGCTGACGCCCAGTATTCCCATCGAAACCGCCGGAAAGCGCGGGCTTCTGATTGCGGAGGCCACGCACCTGGCCAGGGCCGCCTCTCTTAATGTCCAGGCCGCGGCCTGGCAGGTACGAAGTCGCCTCCGGACGGCTCTTCTCGACTTCTACTATAGCCTTGAAACCGCGGCCGTACTGAAACGCCAGGTCGCGGTGCAACGGGAGCTTACCCGGATGCTCTCGGTACTGCTCAAAAATGGTGAAATTCCGCGGCCGGAGCTCGCTCGGGCGCAAATTTCCCTGGACAGCAGCCGCCTCAAATGGATGGATGCTCAAAGACAGATAGCCGACAGCCGCGCGCGACTGGCCGCAGCGCTTGGCGTGCCTGTCCAGGCCCTCGACCGAGTGAAAATTTCCTACGGTTTTTTCAAGCGGTTTCCTTCGGCGACTTCCTTTAGCGGGCTGAGAAAAAAGGCCCTGTTTTGCCGTCCCGATATTTTGTCCGCCCTGGCGCGCTATGAAGCCGCGCAAAGCGCGCTGCAGCTTGAAATCGCCAAACAATATCCGGATGTGAACATCGGGCCGGGATACAGCTTCAGCGATTCGGAGAATCAATGGACCTTGGGGGTTTCCCTGACTCTGCCCCTCTTTAACCAGAACCAGGGGCCGATCGCACAGGCGCGGGCGCGCCGCAGACAGGCCGCAGCAGATTTTAGAGCCCTTCAGGCCGGGGTCGTCGAGCAGTTGGGCCGGGGCGAGACCGGCTACCGGGAGGCATTGTTAAAACTAAAGACCGCCGAAGCTCTCGTTGCGGCGGCTAGGGGGCAACTGGAGGCGGCGCGGTTCGGGTTCAGGCAGGGCGAGACAAGCCGGTTTGCGCTTCTTGGCGCCAGGCTGGTCTTTTACGCCGACCTGTTGCAGCGCATTCGGGCTTCCTACCAGGCGCAACAGGCTCTGGGACAACTCGAAGATGCGCTGCACTAAAGAAGGAAAGGCAAGCCGTGGAAAACCTTCGATCTTTTCGCGTAGTGGGCGTCGTTTTGCTCTTGCTCCTGGCTGGATTCGGGCTGGAGAGGGCGTGGGGCGCCCCGATTTCGGTCACCCTGGAAAAATCCGCACAGAAAAAAGGGGGCGTTGCGACCGCTCCGCTTGCGCACGTAATGCGTACGAGAGAAATCGAGGCCTATGGCACGGTGCTTTCGCTCCAGGGGCTTGCCGATCTGGGAAAGCGCTATGCCGAGGCCAGGGCGGCGGTGGAAAACGCAAAAACGAAGCTCAAGGTCTCGCAGGTCGAGTATGGACGTCAAAAAGCTCTTTATGCACACAATCAGAGCAGTTCGTTAAAAAAACTGCAGGTTGCCGAAAGCGTTTGGAGCCGGGATCAGGTGGATTTGGAGACGGCCAAAACGGCTCAGCAGGTGCTCGCCGGAACCGCGCTCCAGCAGTGGGGCCGGGTGATTTCGGGATGGGTGTTTCGCTCCGCCCCGATCTATTCGAAATTGATCGACCAGGAAGAGTTGCTGGTGCAGGTAACTCTGCCCGCAGGCGAAAAGATCGCACAGATGCCGCGGGTGATAACCATCGAGCCTTCCAAGGAGAGCCGATTGCAGGCTCGTTTCGTCTCCATAGCGCCGCGCACCGATCCTCACATCCAGGGGCTTAGCTATTTCTACACGGTTTCGGGCCGCACCGGAGATATCCAGGCGGGGATGAACGTGGCGGCCCTTCTGCCGGCCGGTCCCAAGCTCGGGGGATTTGTCGTTCCCGCATCGGCTGTGGTCTGGCAAGGCGGGCAGGCCCTCGTCTTCGTGCAAACCGACGCCAAACATTTTACGGCCCGGCCCATCGCGACAAACATCCCGGTTTCCGGCGGCTATCTGGTTACAAAAGGTTTTTCCGCAGGAGAGCGCGTGGTGGTCGCAGGGGCGCAGGTCTTGCTTTCCGAAGCGCTGCTTGAGAGCCGAAGCGCCCAATGAGCCGCGGAGCGGCGTGGGGGTGCGGGGGGCGAAAGCCCCCGCGCTTTTGCTTTTCGCTTTCTCAATACCCAGCCTCTGAAGTCAAGAAAGGGGACGACGATTGAAACCGGTTGATAGGGAAACACAGGCCCCCGGTCTTCTGAACGCAATCGTACGCTTTGCCCTGCGGCGGCGCGGCGCTGTCCTGGCTCTTACCGTGGTGCTTTTGGCCTATGGCGTATATACGATCAGCCGTTCCAGCTACGATGTCTTCCCCGAATTCGCCTCCCCGCAGGTGGCCATTCGCACCGAAGCTCCGGGGCTTTCGGCAGAGCAGGTGGAGGCTCTCGTCACTCGGCCGGTTGAAAGTGCGGTCATCGGCGCCTCCGGCATTACTTCCGAGCTCTCCACGTCGAGCCAGGGGCTTTCGGCGATCAAGATCGTTTTTTCTCCCAAAACTAATGTCTATCTCGCACGCGAATTGATAGCCGAACGGCTGACTTCGCTCCAGGGGGAACTGCCCGCCGGAGTGAAACCGCCGATTTTGACCCCTCTCACCTCCTCTACCGGCGTGGTCATGACGCTGGGATTTACTTCGAACAATCGCTCTCTGATGGACGTTCGCACCTTTGTGCGCTGGGTGGTGAAGCCAAGTCTTCTGGCGGTTCCAGGTGTGGCGGGGGTGCAGAATTTCGGCGAAGGGGTGAAACAATACCAGATCCGGGTAAAGCCGGAGCGGCTGATAAAATATCGCCTCGGGCTAAACCAGGTGTTGGCTGCTGCGCGCCTTGCAACAGGGGTTCGCGGCGCCGGTTTCATCGAGACCGCAAATCAGCGCATTTCGCTGCAGTCCCAAGGCCAGCCCGATACCTCGGCGCAGCTCGCGAACGTCGTGCTGATTCACCGGGCGGGTGCGAGCGTGCGGCTGGGAGATGTCGCAACGGTCCGATCGGCGCAGGCGCCCCCCGTGGGGGCGGGGCTGATCGACGGGAAGCCTGGCGTTGTAATGCTCGTGACCGCCCAATACGGATCGAATACCCTCCAGGTGACAAGCGGTGTGGACCGGGCGCTCCGCGCGCTGCAGCCAACGCTTGCCCGCAACGGCATAGTTCTTCACTCCATATTCCGGCCGGCCTATTTCATTCACACCGCCGTTCATAATGTGCTGACCGCCCTGGAAATCGGGGCCGTGCTGGTCATCGTCGTGCTGTTTTTATTCCTGTTCAATTTTCGGACGGCTGCGATTTCCTGCACCGCCATTCCGCTATCGCTTGTGGCAGGCATTCTTGTCATGGAGCGTCTGGGCTTCAGCCTCAACACGATGGTCCTGGGAGGGCTCGCCATCGCCATCGGGGAAATCGTAGACGATGCGGTGATCGATGTAGAAAACATCTATCGGCGCCTCCGGGAAAACCGCGGTCTGCCAAACCCGCGGAATGTCTTTCGAGTCATTCTCGATGCGTCGCTGGAAGTGCGGGCCGCAGTGGTGTTCGCCACTTTCGCCGTGATCCTGGTATTCTTCCCGGTCTTGACTCTTTCCGGGGTGGCGGGCCGGCTCTTTTCCCCCCTTGGCGTCGCCTATATTCTGTCGGTGCTCGCCTCTCTTCTGGTGGCGCTGACTCTGACCCCGGCCCTGTGCATGCTCCTTTTGACGCATGGAGACCTGCCTCCGGAGGACCCCCCGGTTACGCGAGGGTTGAAAAAGGTGTATGTCCGGCTCCTTGGCCGGATCGAGGGCCACCCCCGCCTGGTGACTCTTGCGGTCCTGCTTCTTCTGGCCGGCGCACTGGCCGCGGTCCCT